>NZ_JBTWMV010000027.1:0-103999 GCF_054850255.1 Streptomyces sp. 7R007
GTCGAGGAAGTTCAGCGTGCCCAGCACGTCCTCCTCCCCCCAACGGCCCCAGTTCGAGTACGACTTGGCGGCTTCGGCGATCGCCCCTTCGGGGTCCGTGCGGTCGATCACTTCGCGTCTCCCTCCGCGACACAGCGGGTGCGCTGCACGCCCAGCCCGGTGATGGAGCCCTCCATGACGTCACCGTCGCGCAGCAGCCGCCCCCAGTGCATGCCGTTGCCGGCCGGGGAACCCGTCAGCACCAGGTCCCCGGGCAGGAGGCGGGCCGTCTGGGAGATGTAGGAGACGAGGCGGGCGACGCCGAAGAGCATGTCCTTGGTGGACTCGTCCTGCATGGTCTCGCCGTTGAGCTTGAGCGTGACCTGCAGGTCGCCGGGGTTGCCCACCGACTCGGCGGGCACGATCCACGGCCCGAGCGGAGTGAAGCCGGGCGCGTTCTTGCTGCGCAGCCAGTCGGTGCCGATGGCCTTCATGTCCCGGCGGAAGACGGTCGCCCGGTCGGTGAGGTCGTTGGCGATCGTGTAGCCGGCGACGTACTCCATCGCCTCCTCGACGGACACCCGGTGCGCGGGCTTGCCGATGACGGCGGCCAACTCCAGTTCCCAGTCGGGCTGTTCGGCCCAGGCGGGCAGGACGACGTCGTCGTACGGGCCGGCGACCGTACTCGGCAGGCCGATGAACACGTACGGCAGGTCCTCCGCCGCGCGCCGGTCCATGACGGCGGCGATCTCCGCCCGGGCCTCCTCGACCGTGCGCGGGTCGTCGGGAGCACGGTGGGCGACCTCCAGGTCGATCACGTGCTGCCGGTAGTTGGCGCCGGACTGGAAGATCTGCTTCGGCTCGATCGGCGCGTGCACCCGCAGGCCGTCGAGGGGCCGCCACTCGAGGGCGTCCTCGTCGGCGAGGGTGCGCAGGACGGGCAGGGCCTCCTCCCACCGCTCCAGTACGGCGCGCAGGTCGGCCGGCTCCCAGACCAGAGTCTGGCTCAGGTCCAGCACGCGGTCCCGGACCACCAGGGCGGGGAACGGGGCCCCGTCCGCAGCGGAGCACGTGCCGAGCGCGAACGGGCCGTCAGGTTGCGCGAGCGTTGCCATGAGATGTCCTCCAGTGGGGTTGCGGTCTACTCTGGACTCGATCGGTCGATCGCGGAAATGAATCCTGTGGATGAGGCCAATCCACGTCGTGGATTGTTCTCCCTTGCCAGGTGGCGCCCGGTGGACCTGTCCCGACTCGACCTCTCTCTGGTCGTCGCCCTGCGCGCCCTGCTGGAGGAACGCAACGTCATCCGGGCCGGTGCCGCCATTTCGACGACGAATGGCTCGCCCGCACCGGAAACAGCTACGAGCTGACACCGCTCGGCGTCGCCCTGCGCGACCGCAGCGCCACCGCGTGCGAGCTGCTGGAGCGGGTCTTCGCCAGCCAGGCCGACGTCGATCCGACGGCCGAGACACGCGAGGTCACCCTGCTCGCATCGGACTACGGCGCGGCCGTGTTCGGCGCCGCCCTCGCCCGCGCCCTGCACCGGGAAGCGCCCGGGATCCGGCTCGCCTTCCAGCACCCGGCCCCCACCGCGGTGGAGAACACGGCGACCGTGCTGAGCACCGTCGACGGGCTGCTGATGCCGCACGGCGTGATCGACGGCATGCCCGCCGTCGGCCTCTTCCGGGACCGCTGGCTGTGCGACGAACTCACCCTCGACCATCTGGCCCGGCTGCCCTGGGCGGTCTACCAGCGTCCCTACGATGCCCCGGCCGCCCGCCAGCTCAGCATGATCGGCGTCAGCCCGAGGGTCGAGGTCTCCGTGCAGACGTTCCAGTTGCTCCCTCACATGATCGAGGGCACCCACCGGATCGCGATGATCCAGGAACGTCTGGCCCGCAGAGTGGTGCGGTCCACCGCGGTACGGGTCCTGCCCTGCCCCTTCGAGGCCGTACCCGTGCAGGAGGCGATGTGGTGGCACCCGGTCCACGCCCAGGACGCGGCACACATCTGGTTGCGTCAGAAGGCCGCCGAGGTCGGGGCGTCCTCGCAGGTCGACGGCGACGGCGACGTGTAGACGGAGCGCCCGGCCGCACCGGGTGCGGTCGTCTCGCAGGGAAACGAGTGGTCACGATGCGCCGCGGTCTCGCGACGGCGCATCGTGACGGTCCGCCAGTGGACTGCCCCGATCAGGCCACCTGCTCCGGCAGCGGCCGGGGATCGACGGCGGCGACGCGCCGGCGGACCGCGAGCAGACCGGCTGCGACGAGGCCGGCGGCCAGCCCCAGCACGCCCACGGCAGCCGCGAGGCTGCCGACCGCAGACTCCACGGCCAGCAGCACCAGCGGGCAGACGAACTCGCCGCCGAAGAAGGCCGTCATCCACAGACCGGTGCCACGGCCTCGGTCCTCGAACGCCAGGCGGGACATGGCACTGGTCAGCAGGGCGGGCAGCAGCATGCCCGTGCCGACACAGTTGATCACCGCTCCGACGACCAGCAGCGCGGCGTTGCCCGCGAGGAACATCACGCCGAAGCCGACCGCGCAGAGCGCGAGAACCGCGGGCAGCACGGGGTCCGGGGTGCGTCCCAGCCGGGCGAACGTGATGGCTCCGGCGACGGTGGCGGCGCTGGCGATCGCGGTGGCCAGACCGATGACGCCGGAGTTCTTCACCCCGAGGTCGTCCAGGAGGTACGACATCTCGACCGGGACGGTGTAGAAGACCATCGCCCCGAAGAAGGTGAGGGCGCAGATGCCCGCCAACTGCCGCCACGGGAAGGCAGGGCGGCTCTGCCCCGCCGCGGGCTCCCGCTCCGCGGTGGTGCGGACCGCCGGGCTGGGCAGAGCGGTGGCCATCAGCGGGGCGAGCACCAGGCTCGCGGCGTAGACCCAGAACGGAACCCGCCAGCCGGCCGACCCCGCGGCGCCGCCGAGCACGAAGAAGACGGTGGCCGAGGCGGACGCGCACATGGTCTGCAGGGCCAGGTACTTCACCCGTCGCTGCCCGGAGTAGTAGTCGCCGATCAGCGTGGTGCAGCACGTCATGATCGCGGCCTCGGCGACCCCGACGAGGGCACGGCTGGCGATGATGGCACCCAGCGAGTCCAGATACAGCGGGGCCGTTCCGAACACGGCGTACAGGAGAGTCGTCACGATCAGCAGCCGTTTGCGCCCCAGCCGGTCCACGATCACGCCGGCGAACGGCGCCAGCAGCGCCAGCGCCAGCGCCGGAACGGTCAGTGCGAGCGGGACCAGCGCCTTGGCCCCCGGCGTGGAGGCGAAGTGGTCCTGCATCTTCGGCAGCACCGGGGCGATGAGCACCGCCCCCAGGATCGGCAGACAACTGCCCGCCATCAGCAGCGTCACACGCAACCGGTGGCCCGGACCCGAGACGGCGACGGGCGACGCGGCGGCGTCATCCACCGCGGCGGCGGACGAAGGGACGGAACCAGGCATGGCGACTCCAGGGAAACGGCGTACCGGGGCGGACATGCCTGTCACGCGCCGACGGCGCGGGGCATGCCGAGGAGGGCCGCAGGTCGACCGCCGGACCGGACAGCGGCGTGCGGTAGGGACGACTATGGGCGGCGCGGAGCCCCGCTGCCATCCCTGGAGCGATCCGAATCCCGTATCCGGCTCATCCATGCCATGAATGAGCCGGACGAAAGTCAGTGACGGCATGAAGCCGCTGTCTGACGAGCCTCCTTCAGTAGGGATGGCAGACGGGTCCGGCAGGGGTCGCGTCGGCGACGTCGCAGCCGTACAGGTCATCCGCCGGCTGGTCGTTCGAACCGCCGGTGAAGTACACCACCGACACCCAGCCCCACGCGCCGTTGTCGGCCTGTGTGTACGCCCACCAGTCGTTGCACCAGGCCGGGTTGCCCGGGTAACACCACGAGGTGCTGTCGGTCTGCGGGGTCGTGCCCTGGGTCTGGCCGACGAACCAGTTGGCCCGGCCGCCGCTGTCCAGCGTGCCGACCGTCGCGCTGCCGGCGTCGGCGAAAGCGTGCACCGGCACGTCGTCGGCCCACAGCGTGCAGTACTGGGCGAGCAGACCGGACTTGACCGTCTGGCGGGGCCCGCAGTCGCCGCCGCCTCCGACGGGTGCGCTGTCGTTGGCCGACAGCCAGTTGTGGAGGCTGTCGATGTGGTTGCTGCCGATGTAGTCCACGCTGCCGCGCGCCGCGTCGCTCCACGCCCTCGTGGCGCTGACCAGATCTTCGCCACCCGAGGCGCCCGCGTGGCCGGCCGGGCAGTCCGGCAGCCCGTAGACGCGCACCTGGTGGCCGTTGGCGTGGGCGTCGACGATCTCGTTCAGCTGCTTCGTCGTCGGTGATCCGGGAGTGGTCAGCGGGGCGTAGTCCGCGAAGTCGCAGTCCGCGTCCGGGGACAGTTGCATGGCGGCGAAGCTGAGCAGGGGCACGACCGGGTCCGCGCTCGCGTATCCCGAGTCGAGCGTGCCGTCGAGATAGGCCTCGTTGTAAGGGTACTGGGCGTGCAGGACGGCGCTCACGCTGGTCTGTGCGGGGGCACTGGATCCGGCGCCCGCGGCCGGGTTGGGATAGTTCTCGCCGTTGTGGCCGCCGGTGATGACCACCTGGACCGGGGCGCTGGTGTCGGTCGGCGTAGAGAGCAGGTCCTGGTAGGGCAGGAGGGCGCCGTCGATGGCGGAGAGCACGTTGAGCGGGTTGTTGTCGCTGCTCGCGCTCGGTGTGCTGCCGTTGTCGTCACAGGGTCCCCCGGTGCTGGGGGCGGCACACTTGATCTCCACGAGGAGACGGACCGGTGGGGTGTAGCCGGCGTACACGGTGCCGCCGTGATCGTGGATCCAGGTCTGCAGTCCTTGGAGGTAGACGGAGTCGAAGGCGAGGGGCTGCCGGGTGTCGCCGGAGTCGCTCTTGCACGAACCCGTGGCGAAGTCGTGGCAGACCCAGAGGGTGCCCGACTTCAGCCACACGTCGGCCTCGATGCTCGTATAGCCGTCGTCCAGGGCGGCGGTGAGGGGCGGGGAGTTGAGGTAGTCGTTGTGCGAGTGCCCGTGCAGCAGGGGGGTCGGTGCGGCAGCGGCCGGTTCGGCGGACGGCCTGTCCGCCGCTGCCGGCCGGGCGCCGGCCAGGACGGCGAGCACGGCCGTCACGGCGCTGAACACCGTCAGCGGGATGCGCGGTCTGAACGATCTCATGGGGCTCCTCCAGCCTGAACGGCCTTGTGGATTGGGCAGGTTGCCGCGGCGGCGCCCGCATCCGGACCCGCCGCGACCGTGGACGTGTCAGCAGTGCGCGAGCCCGGGAACCGGCTGGTCGTCGGCCAGGCCGGCGATGTCGATCTCGCTGGCCCAGCCCGCGTCGGTCCTGACCCACCAATGGCTGTGGCGCTCGCCCTGCGTCACCGCGTCGGCCGGCACTTGGCAGTGGGCGAAGTACGCCCGCCCCGGCAGCAGTTGACCGATCTGGGTGAGCGGGGGCAGCCCGGCGTACACCGGGGTCGTCCGCGTGACGCAGAAGGTCGTCCCGGGGCTGGGCGGGCACGGCATGACCGGGGTTGACCCGGTGGCCCGCGCGGGAGCCGCGGTGAGCAGCAGACCGGCCAGGGCCGCGGCCGCCGGCAGGCCCAGGCACGCGTTCCTCAGGAAGCTCCTCATCGGCCGGCTTCCTCGTCCTCAGCAGTCGGGGATGCCGTTGGCCTGGTCGTTGCCCTGGCCCGACAGGCCGTAGGCGGAGATGTACTGGTTCTGCCAGGGCTTGCCCGAGTACGTCCAGTCCAGATCGGTCAGCAGCCACCAGTGGTTGTATCCGTAGGCGCCCGTCACCTCGTCGCCCCAGACGCGGCAGTACACGTAGTTGCTGCCCGCGTAGATCCCGCCGGAGGGCGTGATCGGCTGGGAGAACGGGTGCGCGGTGCGGTAGCCGTCCTCGTCCTCGAAGAGGGTGATCCAGTGCTTCGTGTACGCGGCGGCCTTCACCTGCGCGAGTGCGGCACCGGCCGCTTCCGTACGGGCGCCGTGGGCTGCCGCGGAAGCGGAGCCGGGGGCGCCGGCCAGCAGGGCGGCGGTCAGCGCGGCGGTAGCCGCCACGCCGCTGAGCGCGGTCCTCGGTCGTTTCATGGGTGGCCTCCTGGAGAAGTCGGTCCGTTCGGCGCCTGTCTGCGCCTGCTCAGCCTGCGGGGCGTGAACGGGACCGCGCGAGGTGTTTCAGCCGTGCCTGAAAGAGTCAGTTCACGGCAGCGGAAGCGGGATGCCCGTGCCGCAGCAACGCCCGGCCCAGGGGGGTCAGCGTGTGCAGGACGTGATTGCCCATCCGCCGGCTGCGGACCAGTCCGGCGTCCGCCAGGGCGTGGGCGTGCTGGCTCGTGCCGGCCGCGGAGACACCGAGGCGACTCGCGAGTTCGCCCGTGGTGGCGGCGACGTCGAGGGCGGCCAGGACGCGGGCGCGATTGCGGCCGAGCAGGACGGCCAGGGCCTGGGCGTGACGCTCGCGGCGCAGCGCGGCGGCTTCCGGTCTCTCGTGCTGCGCGGGGCAGACCAGCACAGGGGGCAGGCTTCCGTCGGCCAGCGTGACCGGCGTGCGCCAGCAGAAGAAGGAGGGGATCAGACGCAGGCCCCGGCCCTCCAGGCGCAGGTCGCGGTCGACGGGGTAGCCGGTGTGGAGGACGGGTGGTTCCCAGCGCGTGCCGGGACCGAGGGCGCTCAGGAGCCCGTGCACGCCGCCGTCCCGCAGAACCCGTGCCCGTACCGCCCGGTCGGCTTCCAGGGTGGCATCGACATCACTCCAGTCGGGCGCGATCACCGCGTCGTGCAGCGCATGGAGCGCGTCTGCGACGTCCTGCACTCCTTCCCGGTCGCCCGCGGCGAGGTTGCGCAGCCACAGCGGCGCACCGCGCGGATGGCGCAGTCGCGCCAACAGCCTCACTTCGCGGACGAGTTGGCGGGGCGGGGTCGCTCGTACCGCCTGTAGCCCGGACCGCAGCCCATCGGCGGCGGCGAGCGGGGTGAGGAAGTCCGGGAAGTAACAGTCCGCCGGCGCGAGCATGCGTAATCGCTGGAGCGATCCGGTCAAATGTCGCTCCGCCAGAACCCGGCGGGCCCGCCGCCACCATGTCAGGTAGACGGCCGGGACGCGCGTGGCCTCCGTCATCTGCTGCAGGGCGAGGACGGTCTCCCACAGGGGATCGAAGGTGGCGGCGACCTCGACACGCGCGAGGTCCTCGTCGGTGAAGTGAACACGCAGCACTCTGTCCCCCGTTGCGGCGTTGGTGTGTGCCCGGCAGCCCCACTATGGCGACGTGGACTGGCCGGTAGTGCCCGCTGGGACGGGACTGGGATGCGCCTGCCCCGCCAGTCCGCTGCCGATCTGGGCCTACGCTGAGGGACGAGCATCGGGCGCGCATCCAGGATGGGACGGATGGGACGTGACAGTGCCGCGCGTGCGGAGCCGGAGTGTCTGGCCGGCGATCTTCTCGCCGAGCGGCTGCGCGGGATGCGGCAGCGGACCGGCAGATCCCTCAAGGAGCTCCAGGACGTCGTCCACGCCAGCGACTCGTCCCTCTCCCGCTATCTCTCCGGCCGCATCGTGCCGCCGTGGAGTGTGGTGCAGGGGTTGGGTGAGGCGGCGGATGAGGACTGGGCGCCCTTACGGCCGTTGTGGGAGCACCTGCAGCGGGAAGAGCACCGGGATGGACGCTGCACGCCGTTGCGGGCCTATCCCCCACCGCCCGTCTCCCCCACCCCGCCTCCGCAGCGTGCGGGCGCCGACCAACTCCCCCTGTACCGACGGCGACCGGCCATGACCGTCGCAGCACTGATGCTCGCCACGGCGCTCGTGTGCGGGGGAACCGGTGTGTGGGCCGGCCTCGAACTGGCCCCCGACCACCGGGCGCACACCACCCTCACCTCGCCGCAGGACGGCGCCTGCAACGACTGGACGTGGCCGCCGGCCGGCGTCGAGGGCCAGGTCGACACCGCTCCCGCCGAGGTCCACGGAGACGATCACACGCCCGTCGTTCGCCTGGAGAACGGCACGGTGAACGGCCGCCGGATGGCCTGGGCCGAGATCACCGGCGCGCGCTTCGGTGACCGCGTGTGGATCGACTGGACCAGGGACGACGGCAGGACCTGGACGCAGTGCGGCCCCTTCACCGCCACGGCATCCTCCCGCACCACCCCTGCCCACCCCCTGCGTGAGGGATGGCAGTTCCGCGCCTGCGGCGACACCCCGCGCCCGGCTCCCAGGTATGCGCGCGATCAGTGCACCGTTTTCGGGTGATGCGCAGGGCAGAAGGCCGGACACAGGGCGGCTGGACCGGCGGGCGTGGAGCCGTGGTCCGCGTCCGGACCTGGACGGCGACGAGGCCGCGGAGCGTCTGGCCGGGACGGTGCCGCGCATGCCGGGTGTCCCACCGGACGACGCTCACGAGATCGCCCGCCGCCGGCTGCCGGACCCGGGGTGAGCGGCGGCACGCGGAGGAGCGCCCTCGTGCCCGGCGTCCGCCCCGGCCTGTCCGGCACAGACAGGAAGACTGACGGCCGACCCGCCCCGACCGAACCGGCTATGTGGTGCGTCCCTCGGATGCAGGCTCCCGGGCGGGAATCCTGGCTGCCGGGAGGTGTGGACCGCCGGCCGGGGCGGCGGCGCGCAGCGCCGCTTCGATGCGGCGGTTGCTGGTCATGGATGCCGTCACGGCCGTCATCGCCAGGAGGAGGACGGCGGCGGCGTAGAGCGGGGTGCGGATGTCGTAGGCCGTGGCCAGCCAGCCGCCGAGGAAGGCCCCGACGGGCGCGGCGCACATGGCCAGCATGCGGGACGTGGAAGCGATCCGGCCCATGAGGTGGGCCGGGACGATCGTCTGCCGGAGGGAGGGCCCGAGCACCATCGTGGCGCCCATGCCGCCCCCGCACACAGCGAGCGCCAGCGCGGCCACGTACGGGTTCCGGGCAGCGGCCAGGCCCAGGATGGCGAGCCCTTCGACGGCGGCCGTGCAGGTCAGGGCGGTGCCGGTGCCGAGTCGCCGGCCAAGGTGGGAGGCGATGCCCGCACCAAGCAGTCCGCCTGTGGCCTCCGCCGTGAGGAGCAGGCCGAAGCCGTAGGTGTCGATGCCGAGGCGGTCGTGTGCGAAGAGGGCCAGGACGGTCTCCACGGCGAGGAAGGCGACGTTCCCGACCGCCGGGCGGAGCGCCAGTCCGAGCAGCACCCGGTCCCGGAAGACGTGGGCGGCCCCGGCCCGCGCCTGCCGCAACAGCGACTCGCGGGTCTCCGGCACGGGCCGCGGCACGGCGGGCAGCGTACGGACGAACAGCGCGGAGAGCAGGAACGACACCGCGTCGGCGAGCAGCGGAACTCCCCGCCCGAGCGAAAGCAGCGCACTGCCCGCGGGCGGCCCCGCGAAGCCGGACATGGCCGTCTGGGCCCCGCGCAGGCGGGAGTTGGCGCGCTCCAGGAGTACGGGGTCGCGGTGGAGCAGATCCGGCAGATAGGCCGTGGCGGCCGTGTCGAAGAAGAGTCCGCCGAGACCGAGCAGGAAGGCGACGGCCGCGAGCAGCGGAATGCTCAGCACGTCGAGCACGGTGGCCGCCGCCGGTATCGCCAGCAGCACCGCACGCGCCGCGTCCGCGACCCACATCGTGCGCCGACGGTCCCAGCGGTCCACCAGCGCGCCGCCCAGGATTCCGAAGAGCAGCCAGGGCAGGGTCCCCGCGGCTGTGACGACGGCGAGCGCGGTCGGTTCGCGCGTCAGCGTCAACGCGAGCAGGGGCAGCGCCGCGTGTGTCACCCCGTCACCGAGCGAGGAGATCGTCTGCGCGCTCCACAGCCGTCCGAACCCGGTCGGCAACTTCCCCAGGTCCGAGGTCACTTGGCGCCCCTCTCGGCCTGCTCGCGCGGTGTCGGGTGGAACAGTGCGAAGACGAGTGACGCGTCCGGCAGCGAGGGATCGGACAGCTCCCGGTACTCGTCCGCCAGTGCCTCCAGCCGCGCCCCCAGTTCTGCGAACTGCTCGTCGGTGAGCCTCAGATGCGCCATCCTCACGTGCCGCTCCCCATCCGCGGGCGCGGCCTCCAGGTCCGCCACCGCGTGCCGCATCAGCACGTCCGGCCCTCCCTCGCCCGCATCGGGCAGCACGATGTTCCGCGCGGCCATCGCGTAGTACCGCTCGGTGACCCCGCGCACCTTCCGCGTCCGTACGACCTTCACCAGGCCGGCCCGTTCCAGCAGCCGCACGTGATAGCTGGAACTCCCCTTCGCCAGGCCCACGCGCTCGGCGATCTGTGTGATCGTCGCGGGCTCGAAGCGGAGCACGGCCATGATCCGGTGACGCGTGAGGTTGGAGACCGCACGTAGTTGTTCGTCAGTGGTGACGTGAAACGTCTCGGGAGGCTCGTCCGAAGGCATGCCGGCAATGGTCAACGATTCTTGACCATTGCGCAAGAGGTTTGGCGAGCTCCCGTGCACCCGCGTCCCGCACCCGCGACCTGCCACCGGACTCCCCGTGAGCGAGAGCGAGTTGGTGGACACCCCGACACACCACCGGGCCGCTCGATTCCCTTCACCGCTGGGCTGCTCGACTTCTCGCCCGGCACGGTCTTCCATCGCGCGCGGTCTGGACGTCCTCGGCGCCACGTCCGTCCCCCTCACGGCCGTCGACGTGCGTGCCATGCCGTGACGCACTCATTGACATGTCCTCTACCAAACGGCACGCTGAGTGCGCTCACACACAGGTCCATACCAGGCGTTCGCGCGCTCCCCCCACCGGAGGTGGACAGTGCCCAGGACACACAGACCCCGCCGCACGGCAGCGTTCGCATCGGCGACCGCCGCCCTCGCCGCGCTCCTCACCTTCACCGCCCCGTCGAGCGCCGACGCGGCGGCGGCAGCCGCCATCTGCAACAAGTACTGCGACACACGCGACCCCGCGGCGGCCACCTCCGACCGCACCCCCGTCAGCAGCACCCTTTACGGCCGCACCGTCCGACTGCACCTCTCGGACAACGATGTCATGGGCTGGGCTTCCATCGACAACGGCAACCCGGGCGACGAGGTCTGGCTGGACCGGAGCTTCGACGGCGGTCGCACCTGGACCGACGGCAGCAAACTGGGCGACACCACGACGCCCACCGGCTACCGCGGCTGGCGCACCCTCATGTACAACGTCGACGACTGGAACACCAACGGCGTCGGGGCGCTGCGCGCGTGCGGCAAGGCCGGCGACCGACCGGAGATCACGTGCACCGCCTGGGCCCGGGTGAACTGGAACGCCTGGAGCCGGGGCACCGCCGCGGCGACCGCCCTGATGATGTCCTACGACCGCGGCACGGGTCTGTTCGGCGGCAACGGCTGGTGGACCTCCGCCAACGCGCTGACCGCCGTCCTCGACAACGCCCGCGTCAGCGGCATGCCGAGCTACCGGTACGCCATCGCCTCCACGTACGACAAGAACATCGGAGCCCAGGGCGGCAACTTCACCAACGACTATCTGGACGACACGGGTTGGTGGGGCCTGGCCTGGGTGGCCGCCTACGACGCGACCGGGGACAGCCGCTATCTCAACACCGCCCGCGCCGACGCCGATCACATGAACGCCTACTGGACCGGGGTGTGCGGCGGCGGGGTGCTGTGGAACGAGACGAAGACCTACAAGAACGCCATCACCAACGAGCTGTTCCTCCAGCTCAACGCCGCGTTGCACAACCGGATCAGCGGGGACACCGTCTATCTGGCCCGGGCGCGGAACGAGTGGGCCTGGTTCCAGCAGAGCGGCATGATCAACGGCGATCACATGATCAACGACGGGCTCACCGACGCCTGCGCCAACAACGGCCAGACCACCTGGACCTACAACCAGGGCGTCATCCTCGGCGGTCTCACCGAGTTGTACCGGGCCACGGGCGACAGCACCCTGCCGGCCACGGCCCGGCAACTGGCCGACGCCTCGACCGTCCGCCTCCAGACCGACGGCGTGCTGCGCGAACCCGGCGAGTCCGACGGCTGCACGGGCGACGGCCCCTCCTTCAAGGGCGCCTACGTCCGCGGTCTCGGCGCACTCGACGCCCAGCTGTCCGACCATCCCTACGCGGCCACGCTGGACCGGTGGGCGGAGGCGGCCTACGCCAAGGACCGCAACTCCCTCGACCAGTACGGCCCGCACTGGAACGGCGGTACCGGTACGAGCGACTACGGCTGCCAGCAGAGCGTGCTGGATCTGCTCAACGCGGCAGGCCAGTAACGCCGTTCTCCCGGGACAACTGAATACCCCCCTCCCAACGTAACCGCCTTGACAGGTGACGAGGCCGCGTGGGAGTGTCTCGTCACCGCTCAGAACGGTTACTTCTCGGTGAGGACATCCCATGGCAGTCGTACGCTTCCACCTCGTCTCCCAGCTCGGCCCCGAGGACGTGCTGGAGGTGCTGACCGACTTCGGGCCCGCCCGCGCCCAGTCGTGGCCCACGATCGACGCCGACCACTTCGAGGTTCACGACCTCGGCGACACGTGGGCCGAGGTCACCGAGGGGACCGCGGCCGCCTGGGAGCGGGCGCGCTACGAGTGGGAGCCCGCCGGCGACACGGTCACCGTCACCACGCTGGACTCCAAGCTCTTCGGGGCCGGCGGAGGCTGGGTCTTCACGATGACGCCCGAGGGCGACGGCACCCGGGTCGACGTCGAGCTGACCCGGGAACCGAGCACGGTCAAGGGCAAGATGCTCGCCGCACTCCTCCCCCTGGCCGCTCCCGGCTCGCTGCGCAAGTCCTTCTCCGGGCCGCTCCGGGCCAAGTGACACACCCACCCATGCGGGAGGGCCGACGGAGTGCGCCGTCGGCCCTCCCGCATGGGTGCCCCGCGTGGCCGCGACACGTCACTTGTCGAGGTGGGTGGTGAAGTAGTCGGTCAGCTTGTCGACGGCCTGGTCGACGTACTCACGCTTGTCGTAGAGGTCGACGTGGCTCGCGCCGGGGATGCGGTGGAGCTCCTTGGGGCCGGTGGCGGCCTGGTGGGCCTCGATCGCCATCCAGGCGGTCACCGCCCGCTCGCCGATGATCTGGAGGATCGGGCGGGGGCCGATGAGGGGCACGGCGCGGAAGACATCGCTGGAAGCCATCTTGTCCACGCTGTCCCAGGTGAGGAACTTCGCGGAGCGCTCGTGGTATCCACGGGCGCCGCAGTAGTACTCCCACCCCTCGATGCCGTGCTCGCCGCCCAGGGCGCCCGCCTCCTCGGCGGTGTCGGGGAACACCGTCAGCACACCGGCCTCCTCGCCGCGGGCGGCACGGCTGCGTGCCTGGGCGGCGGCGTCCAGGAGAGCCTGGAAGACGGCCGGGTCCTGCGTGCCGTCGGCGCCGAAGCGGAACTGGCGGGCGGGTTCGGCGGTGCAGACCGTGGCGACGGCCCTGACGCGATGGTCACCTCCGGTGGCGGCCAGGGAGTACCCGCCGGAAGCACAGATGCCGAGCAGACCGATGCGGTCGGGGTCGACCTCCTGACGGGTGGAGAGGAAGGAGACGGCGGACTTGAAGTCCTCGATGCGCTGGGCGGGGTCCTCCAGCCCGCGGGGCAGACCGCCGGACTCGCCCTGGTGCGCTGCGTCGAAGGCGAGGGTGACGAATCCGCGCTCGGCCAGCAGCCGCGCGTAGGTGCCGGAGGTCTGCTCCTTGACCCCGGTCCCGGGGTGCCCCACCACCAGCGCCGAACGGGGGCCGACGGCCATGCCGTCGGGGGTGTAGAGGTGCGCGGCGATCTCGATACCGGCGCTGTGGAAGCTGACGCGGGTGCGAGCCATGGAAGAACACTCCGGGAAGTCGGTGACGAACGAGGTCGGAAGCGCCCGGCCTGCGCCGGGTACTCGTCCACCATCCGCCGTCCGTGCCGCGCGCGGGAGAGGCGGGTTTCTGCCTGGGAAGGAACCTTCCCCCCTCACACCTGTCTCCCCCAGACCGGCCACGGGTCGTCGTGGCGACCGGTGTCGATGCAGGCCGGGAGTTACTCACTCCGCCGACACGCCGGGCTCGCACCAGCCGCCCCGAACCGATATGTCCCAGGGCCTGTCAGCCAACTTCCGCCTGTGCACACGTATGAGCCGTCCCAGGGACACACCGTCGACGGGGCGCGACGAGGGCTGTTAAAGTCGATGCGGCATTGATGGTTGATCGAGGAGTCACAGACGTGGTGGGTGAAGACGACATCTCCGGGTGAGATCCGGATCTGACGGCCACCGGCCGGCGCTCAGGAGCGCTGCCGAGGTGGTCCGTTTCGTCGTACCCCCCTTTCCCACGTCTGCCCAGGGCAGAGGTCTGCGCTCTGCCCCAGTCACCTCGAAGGTCGCCTCTCATGTCCGACGCCGCCATCGTCTGCTCCAACCTCTCCTTCGCCTGGCCCGATGACACCCCGGTCTTCCAGGACCTGTCCTTCTCCGTGACCGCCGGCCGCACCGGCCTGGTCGCGCCCAACGGCTCCGGCAAGTCCACCCTGCTCAAACTGATCGCCGGTGAGCTCAAGCCCGCCACCGGCTCGGTGTCCGTCGGCGGCACCCTCGGCTACCTCCCGCAGAGCCTGCCCCTGACCGGCAACCTCACGGTCGCCGAGGTCCTCGGCATCGCCGCGGTGATCCGCGCCATCGACGCCGTGGAGTCCGGCGACGTCGCCGAGGAGCACTTCACCACCATCGGCGACGACTGGGACATCGAGGAGCGCACCCGCGCCCAGCTCGACCGCCTGGGCCTGGCCGACCTCACCCTGGACCGCAGCCTGGGCACGCTCAGCGGCGGCCAGGTCGTCTCCCTCGGCCTCGCCGCCCAGCTCCTCAAACGCCCCGACGTCCTCCTCCTCGACGAGCCCACCAACAACCTCGACCTCCAGGCCCGGCACAAGCTCCACGACGCCCTCGGGGACTTCAACGGCACCCTGCTGCTGGTCAGCCACGACCGCGCCCTGCTGGACCGCATGGACCGCATCGCCGAACTCGGCAGCAGCGAACTGCGCCTGTACGGCGGCAACTTCACCGCCTACGAGGAAGCCGTGCGCGCCGAGCAGGAGGCCGCGGAGAAGAACGTCCGCAACGCCGAGCAGGAACTCAAGCGCGAGAAGCGCGAGATGCAGCAGGCCCGCGAACGCGCCGAGCGCCGGATGAGCAACGCCTCCAAGAACCTCAAGAACGCCGGCCTGCCCAAGATCTTCGCCGGCACCATGAAACGCGGCGCGCAGGAGGCCGCCGGCAAGTCCGGCACCCTGCACGCCGCCCGGGTCAGCGACGCCAAGGCCCGCCTGGACGAGGCCGGACGCGCCCTGCGCGACGAACAGCGCCTGACCCTGGAGCTGCCCGACACCCAGGTGCCCGCCGGCCGCACCCTCTTCCTCGGCGAGGGCATGCAAGTCCGCCTCGGCGAGCGGGAGGTGTTCGCCGCGGGCGGCGTCGACCTGACCGTCCGCGGCCCCGAGCGCATCGCCCTCCTCGGCCCCAACGGCGCCGGCAAGACCACCCTCATGCGCCTGATCACCGGCGAACTCACCCCAGACCGCGGGGAGATCAAGCGCAACGACGGCCGGATCGCCTACCTCTCCCAGCGCCTGGACCTGCTCGACCTGGACCGCACCGTGGCCGAGAACTTCGCGAAGTTCGCCCCCGAGCGGCCCGAGGCGGAGCGCATGAACCTGCTCGCCCGCTTCCTCTTCCGCGGCACCCGCGCCCACCTCCCGGTCGGCGTCCTGTCCGGCGGCGAACGCCTGCGCGCCACCCTGGCCTGCGTGCTGTGCGCCGAACCGGCCCCCCACCTGCTGCTGCTCGACGAGCCCACCAACAACCTCGACCTGGTCAGCACGGGCCAGCTGGAGAGCGCACTCAACTCCTACCAGGGCGCCTTCCTGGTCGTCAGCCACGACGAATGGTTCCTCGCCCGGATCGGCGTCAACCGCTGGCTGCGACTGGCCGACGGCACCCTCAAGGAGACGGGGGCGCCCGAGGTGTGAGCCGGTGACGTGTGCCATGGCCCGCGTCCGAGGCGCCCTGCGCCCGGCGGGCCACCCACCGCTCACTCTTGAGGGGACCCCTGTGTCCGCACTGATCGCCCACGACCTCGTCCGCAGCCTCGGGGCCCGTCGCGTCCTCGACGGCATCTCCCTGACCGCCTCCCCCGGCCACCGCATCGGCCTCATCGGGGAGAACGGCGTCGGCAAGTCCACCCTCCTGCGTGTCCTCGCCGGCGTCGACGAACCCGACGCGGGAAGCGTCACCCGCCCGGCCGACCTGGGCTTCCTCCACCAGGAGATGCCCTACGACGCCGACGCCACCATCGCCGCGGTGCTGGACGAGGCGCTGCGCGAGGCCCGCGAGGACCTCGCCGAACTGGACCGGCTCGGCGAAGAGCTGGCCCGGACCCCGGAGGACCCCGAGCTTCTCGAGGCGTACGGCAGGCGCCTGGAGCTGGCACAGGACCGTGAGTCCTGGGACGCCGACCGCCGGGCGGCCCTGGTCCTGGACGGTCTGGGCCTGGCCGCGTTCGGCCACGACCGCACCTTGGGCTCGCTCTCCGGCGGGCAGCGCGGCCGGCTGGCCCTGGCCGCCCTCCTCGTACGCCGCCCGTCCGCGCTGCTGCTGGACGAGCCGACCAACCACCTCGACGACGGCGCCGCCGCGTTCCTGGAGGAACAGATCCGCTCCCTGCCCGGCACGGTCGTCGTCGCCAGCCACGACCGGGCGTTCCTCGACGCCGTCTGCACCGACCTGGTCGACCTCGACCCGGCGGTGGACGGCCCGGTCCGCTACGGCGGCGGCTACAGCGCCTACCTCGCGGAAAAGCGCGCCGAACGGGAGCGCTGGGAGCGGCGGTACGCCGAGGAGCAGGCGGAGCTCGCGGCGCTGCGGGAGTCCGCGGGCGTGACCGCGCACCGGGTCGCGCCGGACCGGGGCCGTACCGACAACGAGAAGATGGGCTACGGCCACCGGGCCGGCCGGGTGCAGAGCCAGATCTCCCGCCGGGTCCGCAACGCCACCCGGCGCCTGGAGGAGCTGGAGCGCGGCCAGGTCGCCGAGCCACCGCGCCCGCTGCGGTTCACGGCCGCGGACCTGGCCGCCCGCAGCGAGGAGGACTTCCGGCCCCTGGTTTCTCTGCACGACGTACGGGTCCCGGGCCGGCTCGCACTGGACGGCCTGGAGATCTCCCCCACCGAGCGGCTGCTGGTCACGGGCGGCAACGGGGCGGGCAAGTCGACGCTGCTCGCCGTGCTCGCCGGACGTCTCGCGGCCGAGGGCATGGTGCGCAGGCGGCGCCGGCTGACGGTGGGGCTGCTGGCCCAGGACACGGTGTTCGAGCGCCCCGACCGCACGGTCCGCGACACCTACGAGCAGTCGCTGGGCGCCGAACGGGCCGAGAAGGTGCCGCTGGCCTCGCTCGGCCTGCTGCACGAGGCGGACCTGGACAAGCCGGTCGGGCAGTTGTCGGTGGGACAGCGCCGGCGGCTGGCCCTGGCCCTCCTGGTGGCCCGCCCGCCCCAGCTCCTCCTGCTCGACGAGCCCACCAACCACCTCTCCCCCGCGCTGTGCGACGAACTGGAGGAGGCGCTCGGTTCAGGGCCCGGCGCGATCGTCGTGGCCAGCCACGACCGCTGGCTGCGCCGACGCTGGCAGGGCCGCGAGCTCCGTCTGGGGCCAGGAGCCGGGCAGCCGGAGCAAGCAGGCCCTGCGCCGGCCGGCCGCCTCCGCCAACGGCCCTGACCAGCCAGGCCGCGGCCGACACCGTACGGTCGTGAAGCACCGCCGTCACGACGAACCGTCTGAAGCGGTGACGGTTCTTGCACTCAGCACCCGTCACCTGTCAAGATGGTGATGTGAACCTTGACCATGTCTTCGTCTGCGGGCACCCGGCACTCGACTTCGCGGCCACGCTCCGGGCCCGGCGCTCGACCCGGTTCGAGATGTTCGTGACCCCGGAGCGACTGAACGCCTGGTACATGGAGTCCGGGCTGGTGGACACGATCGTTCCCGCCAAGGAGGACGACGTCCGGGAGGCCACGACCGTACGCGAAGCCGTCTACCGGCTCGTCACCGACCGCCGCCTCGGCGAGAAGTTCGACCCCGAGGCGCTCGCCGTGCTGAACGCCGCCGCGCGCAAGACCCCGGTGACACCCCAGCTCACCCTGACCGGCCGGCACACCGACGCGACGCCCGAGCAGGCGCTCGCGACCGTCGCCCGGCTGGCCGTCGAGCTGCTCAGCGGCCCGGACGTGCCCTTGATGAAGGAGTGCGGCAACCCCGAGTGCACGCGGGTCTACATCGACCGTTCCCGGGGCATGCGGCGCCAGTGGTGCGGCATGGAGTCCTGCGGCAACAAGATCAAGGCCGCCGCCTATCGCGCCCGCAAGAAGTCCGCGCCCGCCGCCGCCCACTGACAGAGGCGGGCCCGCGGTGGCGGGCCCGCCGGCTCTCACACGTCGGCAGGCGACCAGGACCGGAACACCGCCGCCTGGCCGTGAATCCTTCCGCGGGCGTCCATCAGATCCCACATGGTCTCGTCCTCGATCCAGAAGGCGTTGCCGTCCTTGCCGACGCGTATCCCTCGGTAACCGGTGGCGTAGTGGTGGTCCGTCACGGCGCGCACGAACGCCTCGCGGTCCCGCCGGTCGTCCGGGCGGGCCGACAACCGGGAGGGCAGGCCGAGGAACTCGTCCCACGCGTAGCCGAAGCACTTCTGCGCCGCGCTGTTGGCGTAGACGAACCGCGGGTCGGCGGACGTGTCGTGTGCCAAGAGCCCGAACGGGGCCTGCTCGTACAGCCACCGCGCGGCCTCTTCCTCCCCCTCCCAGTGCGCCGGACACAACGGTTCGCCCACCAGCCGCAGATGGCTGGAGAGCAGCAGGCCGGCGAAGACGGGGTCGGTGGGCCGCCCGGGCGGGATCGTCGGCGTGGCGCCGGCAGCAGAGGTTGTCATCACCATTCACTTGTCTCTTCGTCCGGTGCGGCCGGGGCCGGAAAGCCGCACACACGTCACAGGTCTTGACAGGGAAGTGTCTCTCGCAACAGCCTATGGCAACGTTGTCAGATCGTGAGACCCCACCCCGCCCCCACAACCTGCGCCACCACCAACCCGCCTGCGTGATTGGACGATTGCACATGGCCGACCAGTCGTGTCCCTCGCGACACCCTTCCCGACGCACCGTCGTCGCGACCGGCTCGACGCTGTTGGCCGGGTTCGGCCTCGGCACGGTCCTCGCGCCGACTGCCGAGGCCGCCGTGCAGACCGCGGACGCGACCGGCACCGGCGCCTCCGCCGCGCCGGGCGAGCTCGCGGTCTACCGTCCGGTCCGGGTCTCCTCGCAGGACTACGCGCCCACACCCGCCGCATTCGCGGTGGACGCGCTGCCCACACCGGGGGTGCGCGGCACGGGGTGGCGGGCCGAGGCGGGCGACCCGCAGTGGATCGAGGTCGACCTCCAGGCGGACTGCCGCGTCGACCGTGTCCGGCTGACCTTCGAAGCCGACGCCGCCGACCCGGTGTTCACCCCGCCGAGCAGCGGCAACCCCCGCCAGGGCACCACCGGCAAGGAGATCCTCTCCAGCTACGCCAGGGAGTTCGTCGTCGAGACCTCCCGCGACCAGCGCTCGTGGACCAGCGTGTACCGCACCACGGCCGGCACCGGAGGTGTGGTGGACATCCCGGTGCCCGTCCCCGTCACGGCCCGCTGGGTCCGGATGACCGCCCGCCGGCGCTCCAGCTCCAACCCCCTTGGGCTGAACGGCTTCGAGGTGTACGGCACCGCCCCCGGCCACCGCCCCGCGGTCACCGGCTGGACCGACTGGGGCACCCACCACGGCGAGGCACCCCGGCTCACGGTCGCCGCCGACGGCACCGTGCCCCTGGAGTCGGGCTGGACGCTCACCCTGGACGACTGGGCGCACGGCGACGGTACGGCCCTGTCGCGGACCGGCGTGGACACCAGCCGCTGGCTGCCCGCGACGGTCCCCGGCACCGTCCTCACCTCCCTCGTCGACCAGGGCAAGCTGCCCGACCCGGTCGCGGGACTGAACAACCTGCGCATCCCCGAGGCCCTGTCCCGCCATTCCTGGTGGTACCGGCGCGCCTTCGACCTGCCGCGCGGCCTGCGCACCGGTCAAGGGCGCCGCGTCTGGCTGGAGTTCGACGGGGTCAACCACAAGGCCGAGATCTGGCTCAACGGGCACGCGGCGGGCGAGGTGACCTTCCCCTTCGCCCGCTCCGCCCACGACATCACCGGCCTCCTGGCCACCGAGGGCGGCAACGCGCTCGCCGTACGCATCTCCCCCATGCCGGTGCCGGGCAGTCCCGGCGACAAGGGCCCGGCGGGCGAGGCCTGGGTGGACGCCGGAGCCAACACGATGAACCTCAACTCGCCGACGTACCTGGCCTCTTCGGGCTGGGACTGGATGCCGGCGGTGCGCGACCGCGCGGCCGGCATCTGGAACCACGTACGGCTGAGATCGACCGGTCACATCGTCCTCGGCGACCCGCGCGTGGACACCGTGCTGCCCTCGCTGCCGGATCTGTCGGTGGCCGAGCTCACCCTGACCGTCCCGGTCCGCAACGCCGACTCGGCCGACCACGAGACCACCGTCACCGCGGAGTTCGGCGGCGTCCGCGTCTCGCGCACGGTCACCGTCCCGGCGGGCGAGGACATCGATGTCGTCTTCTCTCCCGACGCGTTCGGCGCCCTGCGGGTGAAGAACCCCGAGCTGTGGTGGCCCAACGGCCTGGGCGCGCCCGCCCTGCACGACCTCACCCTGACCGCCCGCACCGGCGGCACCGAGAGCGACCGGCGCACCACCCGCTTCGGCATACGGCAGTTCGGCTACGAGTTCGACACCCCGCTGAAGTTCACCCCGTCCTCCGACGCGTACACGCAGAGCGTCCAGCTCGGTGACCAGCGCGCCCGGCACGTCCGCGTGCGCTGCCTCACCCGGGCCACCGGCTGGGGCTGTTCGCTGTGGACCCTGTCGGTGTTCGACAGCGCCCGCCCCGGCACCGACCTCGCCCTGCACGCCCCCGCGCAGGCCTCCAGCACCGACGAGGACGACCACGGGGCCGCCAACGCCACCGACGGCGACCCGGCCACCCGCTGGTCCTCCGCCTACGCCGACGACCAGTGGATCCGCGTCGACCTGGGCTCGGTGCAGTCCTTCGACCGGGTCGACCTGGTCTGGGAACAGGCCTACGCGCGCACCTTCGTCGTGCAGGTCTCGACGGACGGCGAGCAGTGGACGGATGCCGCGTCGGTGGACAACACGGCCATGCCACTGCCCTTCAACAGCGGTGACGCCGCCCTGCGGATCACGGACTTCGAGGCCCGTACGGCCCGTTACGTCCGGTTGTCCTGCGGTCTGCGCAACACCAGCTGGGGCAACTCCCTGTGGTCCCTCGCCGTCATCGACAGCGCCGAACCGGGCACCGACCTCGCCCTGCACCGCGAGGCGACCGCCTCCAGCACGGAGGACGGCCACCCGGCCGCCCACGCCACCGACGGCGACCCCACCACCCGCTGGTCCTCGGCCTACGAGGACCACCAGTGGATCCAGGTCGACCTCGGCACCGCCCGCCGCTTCGACCGGATCGCGGTCGTCTGGGAGCAGGCGTACCCGAAGACGTACACGATCCAGGTCTCCGACGACGGCGAGACGTGGAGCGACGTCACGACCGTCTCCAACACCCCCGACCCGTTGAAGATCAGCGTCAACGGCGTCCGCGTGCTGGTGCGCGGCGGCAACTGGGGCTGGGACGAGCTGCTGCGCCGGATGCCCGCCGAGCGGATGGACGCGGCGGTGCGGATGCACCGGGCGATGAACTTCACGATGATCCGCAACTGGGTCGGCAGCAGCAACCGCGAGGAGTTCTACGCCGCCTGCGACGCGCACGGCATCCTGGTGTGGAACGACTTCCCCAACGCCTGGGGCATGGACCCGCCGGACCACGCGGCGTTCCTGTCCGTGGCCCGCGACACCGTACTGCGCTACCGCATCCACCCCAGCGTGGCGGTGTGGTGCGGCGCCAACGAGGGCAACCCGCCGGCCGCGGTCGACGAAGGCATGCGCAAGGCCGTCGAGAGCCAGGCGCCGGGCGTGCTGTACCAGAACAACTCCGCCGGCGGCATCGTGACCGGTGGCGGCCCCTACGGCTGGGTCGAGCCGGAGCGCTACTTCGATCCCTCGACGTACGGGAGCAAGGACTTCGGCTTCCACACCGAGATCGGCATGCCCGTCGTGTCCACCGCCGCGAGCACCCGTGCCATGGTGGGTGAGGACGGGCCGGAGTGGCCGATCGGGGGCGCCTGGTACCTCCACGACTGGAGCGAGCACGGCAACCAGGCCCCGCACACCTACAAGGCGGCCATCGAGGCCCGCCTCGGCGCCGCCCGCGACCTGGACGACTTCGCGCGCAAGGCGCAGTTCGTCAACTACGAGAACTTCCGCGCCATGTTCGAGGCGTGGAACGCCCATCTGTGGGACAACGCCAGCGGGTTGATGCTGTGGATGTCCCACCCTGCCTGGCACAGCACGGTCTGGCAGACCTACGACTACGACTTCGACGTCAACGGCGCCTACTTCGGCTGCCGCAGCGCCTGCGAACCCCTGCATGTCCAGGCCGATCCGGTGCAGTGGCAGGTCATCGCGGTCAACCACACCCGGACGGCGCTGAAGCGGGCGACGGTCAGGGCGGAGACGTACGACCTGTCCGGCCGCCGGATCGCCGACACGCGGACCGCACGGGTGGACGTCGACGCCGCCGCCTCGGCCACGGCGTTCAGCGCGGCGCCCACGGAGGACCTGCCCGACCTGCACCTGCTGCGGTTGACCCTGACGGACGCAGACGGCGAGGTCCGGTCGCGCAACACCTACTGGCGCTGCCGCACCCCGGAGTCACTGCGCGCCCTCAACGAGCTCCCGCAGGCGCGGCTGTCGGCCTCGCTCACACACGTGTCACGCGACGAGGACCGGCGTACGGCCACCGCCACGATCCGCAACCGCGGGTCCGTCATCGTCGCCATGGTCCGGCTCTCTGTGCTGGACGAGGACGGCGACCGGGTCCTGCCGACCCTGTACGACGACAACTACCTGTGGCTGCTGCCCGGCGAAACACGTACGGTCACCCTGTCCTGGCCGGCGTCCGCCCTCCCCTCGGACCGGCCGAGGCTGCGGGCCGAGGGGTACAACACTCCTCCGGTCACCGCGCGAAGCGCCCCGTGAGTGACGGCCGACCCATACTCGGCGAACCCATGATGTTGACACTTATTCACACGGCACCCTCGGCCGTGGGTACCATGCGCAACATCATTCATATCGAGGGAGTGAACGGTTGTGCCAAGCCAATCAGCCGAGTCGCTCCGATCGCGGTACGTTGCACAAGCCGCGTCGGACCTGGAAGAGAACCGCCGGCGACAGCAGGAGCTGGCGGAGACAATCAACGCGTTGAAGCAGGAGGAGGCCCTCCTCTCGGACATCCTGCACCTCGCCCAGCGGCACGAGGGTGTCGAGGACGAGTCCCGTCTGCCTGAGCAGGCGCAGGACGAGCCTGACGTCGCGAAGGCCGAGCCGGCTCCGGCGGAAGCCGCCGCACGACGCTCCGGGCCGGCCAAGCCCGCGAAGCCCACGAAGACCGCGAAGACGGCCAAGACAGCCAAGACCGCCAAGACGGCCAGGACCGCCAAGGCCCGTGAGAAGGAGAAGGCGAGCCAGCCGCTGCTCGGTGACCTGTTGGCGGAGTTGCTTGGTCGGTACGAGGAGCCGCGTCTGGCGAAGGAGCTGCGGGACGAACTCCTTCAGAAGCACCCGGACCGCAACCCCACCCCGCAGGTGGTGCGCAACACCCTTGAGTCCCTGGTCGCCAAGGGCCGCATCCGACGCCACAAGCAGCAGCGTTCCGTCATGTACACCCTGGTCGAGCAGGACGAGGCCGAGAAGGGCGAGAAGAGCGAGAAGGAGGAGGGAACCGACTGAAGGCGTCCGGTCTCAGCGGCCGGGAGCGCGCTCGGTGACCTCCTGCAGGAACCACTCGTTGCCGTCGGGGTCCTTGAAGGCGGCGAAGGTGCCGTAGCTGGCCCGCTCAGGGTGTGTGCCGGGCACGCGGTGGGTGCTGCCGGCGTGGTGGAAGGCACCCGTCGCGTCGCGGAAGGGACCGGAGACATCGATCCCCCGCGACGTCAGTTCCTCCTGGGCCTTGAGGATGTCCGTGACGGTCAGCTGGAGACCGTGGAGCGTGCCCGGCTGCTGATGGGTCACGCCCTGCCCGAAGATGACGGAGCATTCGGAGCCGGGCGGGGTCACCTGCACGATCCGGTAACCGTCGTCGATCGGGAAGTCGGCGTCGAGGCGCCAGCCGAGCTGGTCGGCGTAGAAGCCCTTGGCGCGGTCCACGTCGGAGACGGGCAGAATGACGACTTCGAGCTTCATGTCCATGGTGTGATCTCACTTTCGGCGGTTCGTCAGCGGAGGAAGCTGAAGGCGGACGGGCCGTAACCCGAAAGAGCCGCGCTCTCCGCCCAGTTCCACATCTGTGTGTCGGTGGGCCGGTCTTGCTCCTCCGGGCTCGCCACCTTTCGTGACGGCCGCGCGCCGGCGACGCGCTCGCGCGCCGAGCGCGGCCGCGCGGCGATCCCTGCGTGGGTGTGCGCCATGAAGGCCATGTCCTGTCCTCACTCTTCGGTCGGCTGTGCGGGTGCGTCGGCGCGCGGAGTCACACGTGTGTGTACGGCTCTACAGCCCCAGGTCGAGGGCGAGGCACGAGAAGAACTTCCACGAGCCCTCAGGGTCGTACGACGTGTTCATGGCACCGGACGGCGTGGCCTCAACCTGTTCGGTCATGTCCTCGAAGCGGATGCGCTCGGGGAGCTTGCCGAACCGTGCGTGCCGTACCGCCGCCTCGGCGGCTTCCGTGGTGAGCCCCTCGTTCATGACCGTGCTCCACTTCGTCGATCGTGGATGGCGTCCGGCTCGCTGCCGGAACGGCCTTCAGCATGCGCCGCCGCGCGTCACCTGTCAAGGCGGTGACGCAGACGTCCGGATCAGACGGTGATGGTCTTGTACTCGGTGTAGGTGCCGAGGCCGACCGCGCCGTACTCGCGGCCGATGCCGCTGGCCTTGAAGCCGCCGAAGGGGCCGTCGAAGGCGACGGAGGCCCCGTTGATCGTGATGGTGCCGGTGCGGACCCGGCGGGCCACCTCCAGGGCGTGGGCCTCGTCGGCGGACCAGACGCCGCCGGACAGGCCGTATTCGGAGTCGTTGGCGATGCGCACGGCGTCGTCCTCGTCGTCGTAGGCGATGACCACCAGGACCGGGCCGAAGATCTCCTCCTGCGCGATGCGCATGGAGTTGTCGACGTCGGCGAAGACGGTGGGGGTGACGTAGTTGCCCTTCTCCAGGCCCTCGGGGATCTGCGGGCCGCCGGTGACCAGGCGCGCGCCCTCCTCGATGCCGAGCCGGATGTAGTGGCGCACCCGCTCCTGCTGGTCGGGGCGGATCATCGGGCCGATGAAGGTGTCGGGGTCGTGGGGGTCGCCGACCTTCAGCGACTCCACCAGCTCCTTCAGCGCCGCCACGACCTCCTCGTACCGCTCCCGCGGGGCGAGGATGCGGGTCTGTGCGATGCAGGACTCGCCGTTGTTGAGCAGCGAGGCGAACTTCAGTCCCGCGACGGCCTTGTCGATGTCGGCGTCGGGCAGGATGATCGCGGCGGACTTGCCGCCCAGCTCCAGGCTGACCCGCTTGAGCTGCTCGCCGGCGATCGCGGCGATGCGGCGGCCGGCCCGGGTGGAGCCGGTGAAGGCGATCTTGTCGACCTCCGGGTGCGAGATCAGGTGTTCGCTGGTCTCCCGGTCCGCGGGCAGCACGCTGATCACGCCCTCGGGCAGGCCCACCCGCTCCAGCAACTCGGCCAGGAAGCCCATGCTGAGGGAGTTTTCCGGGGAGACCTTCAAGACCACGGAGTTGCCGGCCACCAGCGCCGGAATGATCTTCGACGTGGCCGAGGAGAACGGCGAGTTCCACGGGATGACGGCGGCCACGACACCGACCGCCTCGCGGCGCACCACGCTGCGCACCGGGGAGGCCGGGTCGGAGGGAGTGAGCGTCTCCTCCCAGGCGAACTCCTCGGCCGCCTTCAAATAGGCGTTCGCCTGCCGGGTCAGACCGGGCTGTCCGGCACGGGTGAACCATCCCGCCGAACCGTTCTCCAACGAGATCAGACGGGCGATCTCCTCGGCGTTCTCCTCGCGCAGCGCGTTGAACCTGCGCAGCACGGCGATCCGCTCCGCCGGCGGGGTCAGCCGCCACGCGCCCGCCTCGAACGAGGCCCGCGCCCCGGCGACCGCGCGGTCGATGTCCGCCGGCTGCGCCTGCGCGACGCGCCCGACCACCGACTGGTCGTGCGGCGAGAGGATCTCAAGCAGCTCCGCGCTGCTCGGCTCGACCCAGGTGCCTCCGATGAAAAGCCGGTCGTAGGTGATCATGCGTTCGCTCCTTCAGGCGCGCGTGCAGTGCGGTTCGCTGGCCGCCTGCTCTATAAATGACACTTCACTGTAGCACTTACTTCGATTAGCGACACATGCGAGATGCGCGAGCGCTCGCCGCCGAGCCGCCGCACCGTCGGTCCTTCTCGGTGGCGACGGCGGTGGCGGAAACGAGCGTCGCGGCGGCGAGGCTGCCCCAGAGGGCGGCCGGTCCGTGAGGGGCGAGCGCGGTCATCACGGCCGGGGACACGGCGAGGCCGAAGCCCGTGGAGAGCTGGAAGCGTGCGAGGGCGCGTCCCAGGACATGGGCCGGGGCGAGAGCGGTGACGAGCGCGGTGGAGCTGCCGGCGTAGACGATCTCGCCGATCGTGCAGAGCGCGGACACCGCCGCGATCGCCGGGACACCCCAGGCGTGTCCCAGGGAGGTGGCTGCGAGGAAGCCGAGGTAGGACGCGGCCAGCACCACGCCGGACAGCGCCAGCACGGTCCGCCGGGAGAAACGGGACATCAGCGCCGTGACCGGGACCTGAAGGGTGACGACCAGCGCCGTGTTGGTCACGAACACGGCTGCCGGCCACACCGGAGACGCGTGGAGCCGTGCCACCAGGACCAACGGGAGCGCGATCTCGGGGACGTTGAGGCAGAAGACGTAGATCACGTTGGCGGCGAGCAGCGCGCGCATGCGGGGTGCGGGCTCGTCGTCCCGCTTCTTGGCCGGGGCCGCCTTCGCCGGCTGCGCGTGTACGTGGACCGACCACGCCAAAGCGGCTGCGGCGAGGTAGGCGAGCGCGGTGACGGTTGCCAGCGCCCGAAGCGCGGTGGTGCCGCCCGTCAGGCATACGGTGGCCAGCAGTGCGCCGACGCCCAGGGCGGCGTTGCGCAGGGCTCGGGCCCCCGCGAGGGCGGTGTCGCGTTCCCGGCCATGGGCGACCGTGGCCACGAGCGCGGCGTGCGCGGCCGGCCATGCCTGGTTGCCGATGCCGAGGAAGAGCGCCGCCGCGGCGAAGAGCCCGACGTGCCCGGCCGGGGCGGCCGGCAGCAGCGCCACGCCCAGCACCCGTACCAGCATCGACGCCGCCACGACCGTGCTGCGCGCGCCGTGATCCAGCCATCGGCCCACGGCGGGCATGCACGCCAGGCCGGCGACGATGCCGGCCGTCATGGCGGTGCCGGTGACCGGAGCGGACAGTCTCAGGACCGTCACGCCGTAGAGCAGGAGAAAGGGCCGCAGCAGGCCGGTGCCGAGCGCGTCCACGGTCAGGGCGATCACATAGCGGGGGCCGCCCGACGCGCGGACGAGGGCGCGGGGGTGGGTTCCGGTGTTGGTTGCCATGGCGTCAGACGGTGCGTTCGGGCGCTGGGCCGGGCACGTGGGTTGACGCACATCGTCAATCGGCGCCCTCACCAGGTCGGTTGGGCGGTGATGATGGGCGGATGACGCTGAGGATCGCCATCAGCGGTCTGCCGACCGAGCCGGTGCGGTTCGCCGCCTCCCCGCTCGCCGAGCTGACCGCGATGCTGCACGTGCTGGCCGAACCCGGTCACCATCCGCAGTTCGCCGGCTGGGCCGCGGATGTCTGGGCCGGGCTGCGGCCGGAGCCGGCCGAGCGACTGCGGGAGGCGGAGTTCCTCTGGCGTTCCTCGCAGGCCGACTTCCTGATCCCCGCGCGCCCCCGGCCGACCCTCGCCGAGGAGCTGGACGACGTGGACCGGATCGACGACGAGACGTATGTGACCGCCGCGCTCGTCACCACGTGCGGCAGCAACCGGGTGCATTTCCGCGGGGCGTCGCCGCTCACCGACCCGGCGGCGCGCGAGCGGGCCCTGGACGTGGCCCAGGCCCGCGGCGCGTTGCAGGAGGCCTTCGCCGAGCGGCTGCTCGCGGACCCGGCCGCGGTGCGGGCACGGGTGCGCCACACCCTCGAAGAGTGCGCCGAAGCCTTCTTCGACGACGCCTGGGCGGGCGTCGCCGTCCAACTCGCCACCGATGTGCGGCTGAAGAACGAACTGCTCAGGCGCCACGGCGTCGCGGCGGCGCTCGCCTCCGTCTCCGGCGCGGTCACCCTGGCACCAGACGGCGACTGCATCATCGTGGACAAGGTGCAGGACAAGGCGACCGCCGCCCGTGGCACCGGGGTCACCTTCATCCCCAGCGTCTTCGGCCGCCCGCACCTGGTGGCTGTGCACGCGCCCGGGTGGCATCCGGTGGTGCAGTACCCCGTGGCCGAACCGAGTCCGGCCGAGTCGGTCTCCCTGGAGACGATCACCCTCCGGCTGGAAGCGCTCGCGCATCCGGTACGGCTACGGCTGCTGCGCACCCTGGCCCGCGGCCCGCACACCACCGGCGAACTGGCCCACTTCTGGGAACTGTCGCCCCCCGAGGTCTCGCGCCACCTCGCCGTCCTGCGCCGCGCCGGCCTGCTGACGGCTCGGCGGCGCGGTCGCTACGTGCGCTACACCCTCAATCTGCCCGACCTGGCGGCACTGGGCACCGATCTGCTGTCGGCCGTACTGCGCTGAGACGGGTGCGACACGGAGGGCACTGCACGGGTCAAGCCGCCTTCCGTCCGTCACCGGTTTGACAGGTGACGCGCCCTGTGCGAGGGTCATCGCGCCACGAGCTCCCGAGCCCGGGCCTGTCATCGGAATCGCACGACGGAGGGGTTCACATGATCAACAGGCGCACCTTCAGCAAGGCCGTGGGCCTGGGCACCGGCGCGGCCGCGGTCTCGCTGTCCGGCCTCCAGACCCACGCATCCGCCGCGACCGCCGCACAGCAGCCGAGTGGCGCCTCTCCCACGGTGCCAACCCTCGCCCCCGGCACGCACACCGAGTTCGACACGCTCAAGCACGTCAAGGCAGGCGTCCTGGACATCGGTTACGCCGAGGCCGGTCCCGCGCACGGCCCGGTCGTCGTCCTCCTGCACGGCTGGCCGTACGACATCCACAGCTTCGTCGACGTCGCCCCGCTCCTCGCCGACCTGGGCTACCGCGTCCTGGTCCCGTATCTGCGCGGCCACGGCAGCACCCGCTTCCTGTCCCGGCACACCCCCCGGACCGCCGAACAGTCCGCCATCGCGCTGGACATCATCGCGTTCATGGACGCCCTGAAGATCGAGAAGGCCGTCCTGGCCGGTTTCGACTGGGGTTCGCGGACCGCCGACATCATCGCCGCCCTGTGGCCCGAGCGCGTCAAGGCGCTGGTGTCGACCGGCGGTTACCTCATCACCGACCGCAAGGCACAGCTGGAGCCCGCCCCGCCGGCCGTCGAGCACAACTGGTGGTACCAGTGGTACTTCGCCACCGACCGCGGCGCGAAGAACCTGGAGAACCTCGACGACCGCATCGCGCTGTGCCGCTACACGTGGACGCTCGTCTCCCCCGACTGGACCTTCTCCGACGCCACCTTCGCGCGCACCGCCGAGGCCTTCAAGAACCCCGACTACGCCGCGATCGTCCTCTACAACTACCGCTGGCGCATCAGTCTGATCGAGGGCGACCGGCGCTACGACCGCTACGAGCGCGCGCTGGCAGCCCAGCCCTCGATCGGCGTCCCCACCATCACCCTCGACCCGGCCCTGGACCCCTTCACCGCACCCGGCGACGGCTCCGCCTACCGCAGCCACTTCACCGGCCCCTACCTGCACCGGACCATCCCGGACATCGGCCACAACCTGCCCCAGGAGGCGCCAACCTCCTTCGCCCAGGCCGTGATCGACGCCGACCGCCTCTGAGCGCCGGATCACCGTCCGTACGGAGAAGCGTTCCTGAGAGGGGTTTGTCGTGGCCGGCATCAGGACTGGGCGCACGCGGTTGGTGGCGGGCGCGGTCGCGACGGCCGAGGCGACCGGCGCCGCCCAGCCCACCGTCATCCCGGAACACGGCGCCTTCGCGGGCACCTCCAGCCGGCACGGCGTCATCTCCTGCCCGCGCGCCGACGGCCATCCGGTCATCGCCGCCGCCAACCCCCTGCCGGGCCCAGCTTCCGACGCCGCTGCCCTGCGCGCGGTCCTCGACCACGTCAACGGGCCGAAGATCCTCGTCGGCCACTCCCACGGCGACAACGTCATCGGCGAGGCCACCGCCGGCGTCCCCGCTCGGCAGCATCCGCACACCACCGAGGTCGCCGCCTCACACTCGGTCGCCGTCTCGCACTCACACCTGACGGCCGATGTGATCGAGCGCGCGGCCCGCGCCACCGTCCGCTGACGTCTCTTCGAGGGGCGGCCGGGATCACATCCCGGCCGCCCCTCGGGCGACAGCATGCGCTCCACCACCGGCAGGCACACCACCCGCGGACGCGCTCCGCGGGAGAATCGACGTCATGAGCTCACACTCCGACCCGCACGCCCTCGGAGCCTTTCTGCGAGCCCGGCGGGCGCAGCTGGATCCGCGGGAGTGCGGTCTGCCCCCGACGAACTCACCACGACGGGTCGCGGGACTGCGTCGCGAGGAAGCAGCCGCCCTCGCCGCCATCAGCGTCGACTACTACACCCGCCTCGAACAGGGTCGCGTCCGCGCCTCCGCCCCCGTCCTGGCCACCCTGTCACAGGCCCTGCGCCTCGACGACGACCAGCGGCGATACCTCTACCAACTGGCCGGCCACGCCGACCACCTCCCACGACACCACCGCACCCCGCAACCCCTCCGCCCCGCCATACACCGCCTCCTGGACCAACTCCCCCACACACCCGCCCTCGCCCTCGGCAGACGCCTCGACATCCTCGCCTGGAACCCCGCCGCGGCAGCCCTCTACACCGACTTCGCCGCGCTCCCCGTCCACGACCGCAACTACCTGCGTCTCCTCTTCACCCATCCCGCGATCCGCAACCTGCACCGACGGTGGGCCCACGACGCCCGCGACGCGGTGGCCGCCCTACGCCTGGAAGCCGCCGCCAATCCCGCCGACCCCGAACTCGCCCGTCTGGTCGACGACCTGTCCCACCGCGACGCCGACTTCCGCACCTGGTGGGCTCAACACCACGTCAACAGCGCCGCGTACGGCACCAAGCACTACCACCACCCCCTGGTCGGCGACCTCACCCTGGACTGCGACACCTGGACCAGCCCCGACCACTCCGGACAACGCCTGATGATCCTCACCGCCCAGCCCGGCAGCCCCTCCCACGAAGCCCTGCGCCTGCTCAAGTAGCGGCAGCAGGCTCCGCATCGAACGCCGCAGGCCGGCACCCGTGGGGGCGTCGGCCGTTCTCAGGCGTGCAGTTCGATGGGTCAGGCGGCCGGGAGGTGTTCCTCGGCGGTCGCGGGGTCGGTGGGACCAAGGGCGGCTGCCGTCTCCGTGGTCTGGCGCGCCGGCTTCAGACACAGGGCGAGAAGGACGCCGGCGGCGAGGGTGGGCGCGATCCACAGGTAGCCCATGGCCGTGGCGTGAGCGAAGGCCTCCAGCGCGGTGTCACGCAACGACACCGGCAACCGGGCGATGGTGTCGGGGCGGGCGGCGTCGAAGCCGCCGGCGGTCGGCAGACCGCGGGTGCGGTCGGCGAAGCCGGTGTTGAGCAGAGTGCCGAAGACGGCGACTCCGAAGGCGGCGCCGATGGAGCGGGCGAAGGTGACGACGGCGCTGGCGGCACCGAGGTCGGCGGCGGGCACGCTGTTCTGGACGGTGGTCAGCACGACCATGGGAACCATGCCGATGCCGACACCGGTGATCAGGAAGTACAGGCTCAGCACGAGGGTGTCGGTGGCCGCGCCGATGGTGCCCAGCAGGAGCAGCCCGGCCAGGTTGGCGAGCAGCCCCGCCAGGAGGATCGCCCGCAGCCGGCCGACGTGTGCGGCCCAGCGTCCGGCCAGGGACTGGCTGACGACCAGCCCGACGACCAACGGCAGCATGTGGACGCCCGACAGGGTGGCCGAGACGCCGTGGACGATCTGGAGGTAGGTCGGCAGGTACACCAGCACGGCGAACATCGCGGCGTTGGCGAAGAACCCGATGAGCGAGGAGAACACCACGGTCCGGGACCCCAGCATGGCCGGCGGCAGGACCGGGGCGGCGGCACGGCGCTCGACGGGTACGAGCAGCACCGCGAGCAGCACGGTCACGACGATCAGTCCGACGATGGCCGGGGAGCCCCAGCCCCAGCGCTCACCGAATGAGGTGATCAAAACCAGACCCGTGGCGAGGGCGGCCAGGATGGTCGCGCCCGGGTAGTCGATGCGGGCGTTGGCGCCGCGGGCGGCGGCGGGCAGCGCACGGGCGGCGATGGCCAGGGCGACGACGCCGACCGGCAGGTTGATCAGGAACGCCCAGCGCCAGGACAGCTGGTCGGTGAAGACGCCGCCGAGCAGGGGGCCGACGATGCTGGCGACACCGTAGACCGAGCCGAACATGCCCTGGTAGCGGCCGCGTTCGGTGGGGGCGACGATGTCACCGACGAGCGCGAAGGTCAGCACGATCATGCCGCCGCCGCCCACACCCTGAAGCACGCGGGCGCCGATCAGTTCGGGCAGGTTCCGCGCCAGGCCGCAGGCCACCGAGGCGATCAGGAAGATCGAGGTCGACGCCAGGTAGAGGCGCTTGCGGCCGAACATGTCGCCGAGCTTGCCCCACAGCGGGGTGACCGCGGTCGACGCGAGGAGGTAGGCGGCGCTGACCCACGCGATGTCGTCGAAGCCGTTCAGGTCCTCGGCGATGCGGGGCAACGCCGTCGAGACGATCGTCTGGTCCAGAGCCGCGAGGAGCACCGCCAGAACCAGCGCGCTCATCGCGGCGGCGACACCACCTCCGCGGGGTGAGCGGGCCTTGTCCGCCTTCGGCATGGGACACACCTTTCAAAAGTGCTCACAAGACTGGCGCTACCAGCCTTATCTGTCACTTGACTGTAGCGCTTCTAAGGCAGTCTTCTACTCCCGAGGTGCGTTAGATGTCTCAGGCATCACACTCCGCCACTACACTCGGTGCGGTGAGAGCCGACGCAGCGCGTAATCTGGAAGCCGTCCTGACCACCGGCGCACGCATGCTCGCCGCCGACCCCGGCGCCAGCATCGCGAGCATCGCCGCCGAAGCAGGCGTCGACCGGCGCACCGTCTACCGCCGCTTCGCCTCCCGCGAGGACCTCCTCGCGGCCATCTACGAAGCCCGCCTCACCGCCATCGAGCACGCCATCACCGACGCCCGGCTGCGCGAGGCACCCGTCGCCGTCGCCCTGCACCGGTACGTCGAGAACATCATCACCGTCAACCGCACCTGGCCCGTCGACCTCACCCGCATGCTCGCCGACGACAGCGTCCACGCCCGCCGCGACGCGGCCATCCAGGAGGTCGACGCCTTTTTGGAGCGTGCCGCCGACGAAGGTCTCCTGCGTCGCGGTCTCCCGACCGGCTGGGCGAGCGCGCTACTGCCCCAGCTGATGCACCTGGTCACCCGGCAACTGCCCGAACTGAGCGCGGGGCAGGCGGCGGACGTCGTCGTCGACACCTTCCTCAACGGCCTCGGCGCGCCCTGACACGGGCTCAGTCCCTCAGCCGGTGCGGGTGTGCCGGGTACACACCGAGGACGCGCACCTCGGTGGAGAAGAAGCGCAGCTCGTGCAGGGCGAGGGCGACCCGCTCGTCGTCGGGGTGCCCCTCGATCTCGACGTAGAAGCGGCTGGCGTTGAGGCCGGCGCCCATCTGGTAGCTCTCGATCTTCGTGAGGTTGACGCCGCTGCTGGAGAACCCGCCGAGCGCCTTGTACAAGGCACTGGGGATGTTGCGGACGCTGAAGAACAGGCTCGTCATCGTCGGCTCGCCGGTGTACGGGGCGAAGACGGCGTCCCGGGACAGGACGACGAACCGCGTGGTGTTCTCCGGGTCGTCCTCGACCTCGGCCCGCAGCACCTCCAGCCCGTACAGCTCGGCCGCGGCGGGCGGGGCGAGCGCCGCGTGCCGCGGGTCGCCGAGCTCGGCGACCTCCCGAGCCGCCCCGGCCGTGTCGTCGCTGACGAGGGTGCGCCAGCCGCCCTCCCGCAGGATCTTGCGGCACTGCCCCAGCGCGTGCACGTGACTGCGTACGCACTCCACCTGGTCGAGCGTCGTGCCGGGCACGGCCATCAGGTCGAAGCGGATGGCGAGGAAGTACTCGGCGACGATGAACAGGCCCGATTCCGGCAGCAGATGGTGTACGTCGGCCACGCGGCCGGCCGCGGAGTTGTCGACCGGGATCACCGCGACGTCGGCCGTGCCCAGCGTCACCGCGTCCAGGGCCTGCTCGAAGCTCGTGCAGGGCACCTCAGCGGCCCCGGGATAGAGGGCGCGCGCGGCGGTCGCCGAGTTGGATCCGGGTTCTCCCTGGTATGCGGCGGTCGTCACCGTGGTTCAGCCTTCCTGCGGCAGGTGGTTCCGGCGTGAGGCAGCAGAGACTCCCTCGCATACCGCACCTGCTGAAGTATCGACGAAGAGGTCCCGGCCCTGTGCACCAGGGGTGCCTCACACCCCCGTGTGGGCACCGGGCAGCACGGGTTACGCCCGCCTCAGTGCCGGACCGGGCTCTCCTCTCCCTGCGACTGCTGAGCCAGCTGGTCGGCGAGACGGTTGTTGCGTGCGATGGCGGGCATGTGCGTCTCGGCCCACTCCCGCAGGGCCGCCAAGGGTTCCTCCAGGGAGAGGCCCAGCTCGGTGAGCCGGTAGTGGACGCGGGGCGGCACCGTGGGTTCCACGCGCCGGGCCACCAGTCCGTCGCGGACGAGGCTCTGCAGCGTGGCGGAGAGCATCTTCTGCGAGATGCCCGGTATGCGGCGGCGCAGCTCGCCGAAGCGGACCTCCTCCGGAGCGGCCTCGGCGAGGACCTTGACGGTCATGGTGGTCCACTTGCTGCCGATCCGGTCGAGCATCTCCCGGGTCGGGCACAGCGGATCGAAGAGGTCGCCCTTCCGGGACCTGGTCACCTGAAGCTCACCACCTGTGGGGAAAGTGCCGTCTTGGAACCCCCAGGCTAGTTCCCTACCGTTTCCTGGTCACCATTCGTTACCGCCAACGCCCGGGAGCCCCGCAATGCCCGAACTGAGCCGTGTCCGCGTCAACGGCATCGAGATGAACGTCGCTTCGGCCGGGTCCGGGCCCGCCGTCCTGCTCCTGCACGGGTTCCCCCACACCTGGCAGGTGTGGAGCGAGGTGATGGCGGACCTGTCAAAGCGCCATCGGGTCATCGCGCCGGATCTGCGCGGGTTCGGTGCGAGCACCCGTGCCGAGAGCGGGTACGACGTGGTCGGCCTGGCCCGGGACGCCGAGGCGCTGCTGGAGGCACTGGGCGTGTCATCGGCAGCGGTGGTGGGCATCGACGCGGGCACTCCGTCGGCGTTCCTGCTGGCGATGCGCCGTCCCGGCCTGGTGGAACGGCTCGTGGTCATGGAGTCGCTGATCGGCCGTCTGCCCGGTGCCGAGGAGTTCCTGGCCGGCGGTCCCCCCTGGTGGTTCGGCTTCCACGCGGTGGAGGGCCTGGCGGAACGGGTGTTGGAGGGCAACGAGGCGGAGTACGTCGACTGGTTCCTCACCGCCGGCACGCTTGGAGACGGCGTGCCCGCGCCCATACGTCAGGCCTTCGTCGACGCCTACACCGGGAGGGAGTCACTGCGCTGCGCGTTCTCCTATTACCGGGCCCTGCCCCAGAGTGCGGCCCAGATCGAGCAGGCGGTCGCCTCGGCGCGGCTGACCGTGCCGACGCTCGCCATCGGCGCGCACCCGGTCGGCAGGGCACTGGAGCGACAGTTGCAGCCGATCGCCGACGATCTCACCGGGCACGTCATCGAAGGCTGCGGCCACATCATCCCCCTGCACCGCCCCCAGGCGCTGCTCACCCTGCTGCGCCCCTTCCTGACCGGCCGCCGTCCTGAACAGACACCCGCGGCCGGCAGCCCTGACCGGCGAACGTCATCCCAGAAGGCGTGACAAGAACGCGGCGCTGTACACGTCCTCGGCCTCGGCGTCCGGACTCCCCTCCCCCCAGTTGGTGTTTCCAGGGGCAGCGGAGTCTGTGCGAACCCGGGGTGGCCGGCGTCCTGGGCTGCCGCCGCGGGACCGAAGGCTCCTCCCGCTCATGGGTGCTTGCGACGTTCGACGGCTCAGCCCGGTCCGTGCCGGCCCCGGCGGCGGGGCAGGGGCGCGGTCCGCTGTGCCGGACAGAGCTCAGTCGCTCGTGGCGAGAGTCCGCTCCAGCGCGCCGAGGGTCACGTCGACGACGGCGCGCAGCTGCTCCATGCTCGTTCCGGCTCTGCTCATGACGGCGAGGGACTGGTTCACGGCCGCGAGGTGGGTCGCCAAGGACTCGGCCGCCTCGTCGTGCACCCGGCCTGCCTTCAGCGCGGCGTGAAGCCGCTTGTGCTGGAGGCCGATCGCCTCCCGTGCACACGCCGCGACGCTCGCGCTCAGCACTGGCGACGCCATGACCGTTTGCGCCACCAGGCACCCGTCGGGCAGACCCGGGTCCGCGATGCGTTCCAGGGTGATGTCGAAGAACGCCCGCGCGGCGGCCAGGGGCCGTTCGGCGGCACAGGACAACGCGGCGTCGTACTTGTCTCCGTAGCGCGTGCTGTAGCGCTCCAGGCAGCGCAGGAAGAGCGTGTCCTTGTCTCCGAGGGAGGAGTAGATGGAGCTGCGGTTGAGTCCGGTCGCGCGGGACAGGTCGTCCACCGACGTGTCCGCGTAGCCGGCCCGCCAGAACTGGATCATCGCGGCATCGAGCGCCGTGTCCATGTCGAACTGCTTCTTGCCTGCCATGCCGCACCTCCCTCTTGCTGCGCCTTCCCGACGGAGACCATCCTCTCATCTTGAACTAATCAGTTCAAGATGAGTTAGGGTGGAGGCATGATCACGGCCGGACACCCCGCACACCTCACAGCACGGCGACACACGCACGGCATGCTCGCGGTCGGCGCCGTCGCGTTCGTCTACACCGTCGTCATGGCGGGCGGAACACTGACGATCCCGCTGTACGTGCTGTGGGCGGCGCGATTCGGCTTCGGACCGCTCACCACCGTCGTCGTGTTCATCGCCTACGTCGTCGGAGTCGTCGGCACCCTGCTGGTGGCCGGTTCCCTGTCCGACGCGGTCGGCCGCCGTCCCGTTCTCGCGCTGTCGCTCGCCCTCACGGCACTGAGCACTGTGGGCTTCGCGCTGGCGGACGGTCTTACGGTCCTGCTGATCTCGCGCGTGCTGAGCGGCATCGCGACCGGGCTCGTCACCGCGACGGCGACGTCCGCGATCGCGGAACTCGTGCGTGGGCGCAGGACTGCCGCCGTGCTGAGCACCGCGGCCAACGTCGGCGGCCTGAGTCTCGGCGTCATCGCCGCCGGCGTCCTGGCACAAAGCGTCCCCGCACCGACTCGCACCGTGTTCTGGTGCTACCTGGCGGCATGCGCCGTCGCCGGCGCCTCCTGGCCGGTCATACCCGAGACCGCGGCCGAGAGCGCAGACCGAACGGCGTGGCGGCGGCCTCGTATCCGACGGCCGGTCCTTCCCAACGGCGCAGGCCGGACACGGTCGTTCGTCGCCAGCGGCGTCCTCGTCGCGGCCTCCTCGGGCGTCAACGGGTTCTTCTCCTCGCTGGCTCCCGCGTTCCTGCGCGACGATCTGGGCGTGTCGAACCTCGCCGTCATCGGCGTGGGCGTCGGCGCGCTGTTCCTCAGCGCACTGCTGGCGCAGACCGTCATGCCGGCGACCCTGCTGCGCCGCGGCGTCGGGACCGCCCTCCTGGCCGTGGGAATGATCGTCATCGAGGCCGCGCTGTGGACCCGCTCCGCGCCGCTCTTCATCGTCGGTACCGTCGTCGCCGGCGCGGCGGTGGGAACGCTGTTCCGCCACGGTCTGGGCGTCACCGACGCACTGTGCGAGCCCGGCAACCGTGCCGAACTCAACGCGACCTACTTCCTGTTCCTCTACTCCGGGCTCGTCCTGCCGGCCCTCCTGCTCGGTGTCGCCGATCAGGCCGTCGGGACGCGGGCCTCCAGCACCATGCTCGCCACTCTCGTCGTGTCCACCGCACTCGTGGGCCTGGCCCTCGGCCGACACACCGGACCAACCGGCGCACAGGACATCCTCAGCAGCCCGTCACCGCACCTCACCCCCATGGAGGAGAACCATGAATGACCCCGCAAACACCCCCCTCGCCTACGCCAACCCGGTCCGCGACCTGCCGCTGCCCGAGCTCCCCGGTTTCACCCACCGCTGGGTCGACGCGGACGGCGTCCTGCTTCACGCGGTCGAAGGCGGCCGGCAGGACGGTCCGGCCGTCGTGCTGCTCGCGGGGTTCCCGCAGACCTGGTGGGCGTGGCGCAAGGTGATGCCGAACCTGGCCGACCGATGCCACGTCATCGCGATCGACCTGCCCGGCCAGGGCCACTCCGAGCGCCCGGACATCAGCTACGACACGCACACGGCCGCCGCGCACGTCCACGCCGCGGTCGAGGCACTGGGGGTCTCGGCATACTGGCTGGTCGCCCACGACATCGGTGCGTGGGTCGCCTTCTCCCTCGCCCTGACGTACCCGAGCCGGCTGCACGGCCTGGCACTGCTCGACGCCGGCATCCCGGGTATCACACTCCCCGACGCCATTCCCACCGACCCCGAAAAGGCCTGGAAGACCTGGCACTTCGCCTTCCACCTCGTGCCCGAGCTGCCCGAGACACTGCTCACCGGTCGCGAACGCGAGTACATCGGCTGGTTCCTCAAGGCCAAGACCCTCTCCTCCGACACCTTCGACGACGGCGAAATCGAGCAGTACGCCGCATCCGTGGCCGCCGACGGCGGTCTCCGCGCCTCCCTGGCCTACTACCGGGACGCCGCCGAGTCGGCACGGAAGAACCACGAAGCGCTGGAACGACAGCGCCTGACCGTCCCGGTTCTCGGGGTCTCCAGCAGCCACGGCTCCATCCCCGACATGGCGGCCTCCATCCAACCGTGGGCCGACCACGTCACCGGGATCGTCGTGCCGGAGGCAGGACACTTCATCCCCGACGAACAGCCCGACGCCGTCGCTGCCGCGCTGACCGACTTCATCCTCCGCACGTAGCGGTGACGCCGGTGACGGCGCCGCAGGAGGTACGTCGTCGACTGCGGCCGTGGAGCGGTGACGCAGGACCTGCGCGCGGGTCTGTCGCTGCCGGGGGTGCGGCCGGGAATCAGGGGCTCCGGACACGGTGTCCTGTACGGCCCTGCCGACGTCCACGACGTGCTCCCGCCGGACGCGGTCGGCGCCCCGCGGCCGACACCGCGCCCGCCATGCGGCCGTTCACCGTCTTGGACAACGACGACGTCCTGGTGCACGAGGCCGTCCACCCGACGGTCTGGCCGGCACCCGGGTCCCGGCGATCCCGCGGTCGTCCCGGACCCGACCTGGCGTCGCCTCCTGCGCACCAGCGCGCACCATGCCGGCTACGGCGGCCGCATGATCCTCGGCACCGATCTGCCGTGTCTGTTCGAGCCTCCTCGAAAGGAGTTGAGGTGAACGCGGCGACACCGAAGTCTTGAACGCGGAAGTGACCACCGTCATCGCCCGTTTCGGGAGGCTGCCTTGCCCACCTCGAAGGTTCGTTTACGCACCCTGATCGCGACCACCCTCGCCACCGCCTTCATGACGCCACTCGTCGGCCTCTCCCCCGCGAGTGCCGCATCCGCCTCCGGCAACGCCTGCGCCGACGCGGTGAAGACGGCCGCTCCGCACGGCCGGGCGAACTTCACCTGCTTCAAGGGAATCGCCACCATCACGCCCAAGGGGCCCGGCAAGCAGTCGAAGCAGAGCGTGACCCGGCACTACGTCCCCGACGACGTCCACCCCACGGTCGGCTACGTCGACGGCGAGTACCGCGGCCGCACCGAGGACACCTTGGAGTACGGCACCACCGAGAACGGCGAGGTCGTCTTCGAGAGCAGCATCTTCGTCCGCGCCATCATCGGTCTCGGACACTTCCAGTACCAGTGGCTCGACATCTTCTGGAGCCAGAACGACAACCGCCTCGTCACCCTGTCGATCAAGGCGGAGATGAAGCGCTACATCCGCTGGCCCGGCACGGACGAGGTGGTCGACAGCGTGCCCTACACGTCGTCGGTCTACTCGACGAGCTACCACAGCAACAACCTGCTGTACACCGTGCACTCCGACCAGCAGATCTTCTACTACAACCTCACCAACATGGTCGTGAAGGACCTCGGCCGCAACGACACGTTCGAGATCGGCCAGGACATCCCCGGGCCCTACTTCCAGTGCTACGTCACGGTCCCGTGCAAGTACCCCAACGGCCAGCCGGTGGAGCCGTAGCACCGTTTCCGTTGAGCACCGCCAGACCGAGCGGGGTGAGGGAGTGCAGCACCGCCTTGCCCGCTCGGCGGCTGTCCAGGAGCCCCGCCTGCCGCAGGACGCCGGCGTGATGGCTGGCGGTGGCGGGTGAGATGCCCACGCCGCTCGCCAGTTCCGTCGTCGTCCTGCTGCGCGCCGCGACCGACGTGAGGATCTCGCCGCGCGTGTGGCCCAGCAGCGCCGCCAGGGAGCGCAGGCGGTCCCGGCCGCCCTCGCCGTGCGCGAAGGGCGCGTCCAGAGCGACGTCGTGCGTCATGGGGTAGACCACGACGCAGGGCAGGGCGGGGTTCCTCAGCAGCGTGGGCCGGCGCCAGCAGAAGTAGGAGGGCAGGACGAGCAGTCCGCGCCCGTCGAGGTGGAGGTCGCGGTCGGCGGTCGGGCCGGCGACCTCCAGGACGGGCGGCCGCCACGCCAGTTGGGGATGCAGTCTGTTCAGCAGGCCCTGGAGGTCTCCGCCGGCCAGTGACCGGTTGAGCAGGGCGCGCTCGGCGTGCACCCGTGCCTGGATGCGGTCCCACCAGGGGCTGACGGCGACCCGGACATAGCTGCGCAGGACGCCCGCGAGATGGGTGACGGCCTCCTTCTCGCCGTCCGCGAGCGCTCCCGCCCACCGGGGCAACGGCCCTCCCTGGGCCGCCAGTTCGGCGAGGTCGTGCCGGAACCGGCGGCGCGGTGTGGACAGCACGGCCCCGATCCCCGCCTCCAGGCCGCCCTCGCCGCCCGCCGGGGTGAGGAAGTCGGCCGAGTAACCGGATGGCGGGGCGAGCCGGAGAAGCTCCCGGACCGGGTCGGACAGGCGCCGGCGAACCGTACGGCGCCAGTGGCCGAACTGGGGGGCACCGTCGGTCGTCTGCACCATGTGCATGCTCAACATCGCCTCCCATAACGGATCGGGTGCCTGGGCCAGCCTCGTGTGGGCCAGGTCGGCGTCGGTGAAGTGAATGCGTATCGCCATGTGAACCATCCCCGTTCGGCACGGCGGCATCCTCATGCTCCGCGAAACCGTGCCAGTGCCTTGCTTCATGGTCGAGCGTGGCGGGGCATCGCGCAGGGCGGCGTGCGGGTCTTCACGAAAAGGGGCGCAAAACCGGCGTGAGTTCTCACCTCCGCACCACGCCGGGCCGGTTCGCGGGCGGGTGCCCGGGAACCGGCCCGGCGTCGTCATGCCGGTGATGCTTCTACTGCGCGAAGCCGTAGGCGAAGAGGTGGTCGGTGCCCGTCTGGCCCGTCACCGGCAGGGTGATCGACGCGACCTGCTTGGACGCGTCCAGCGGGACCTTCGTGGCGAAGACGTAGGTCTTGACGCCGTCCTTGCCTCCGCTTCCGGTGTTGCGGTAGTTGGTCGTGACGGCCGTGGTGTCTCCCGCGAGCGGCTTGCTGGAGCCGCCGTTGAGCGTCCAGTCCGAGAAGGCGACCGTCGCCTTCGAGGTGGTGCCGTCGGTGTAAGTGACGGTCAGCGTGCCCGAGACCCCGCTGCCGTCGGTCGGCGCGTTGGCCGCCGCGCCGAGCAGGCCCAGCGAGCTGCCGGACGTGCCGGCCGGCATCGGGATGGTCTGGCCGGCCATCTCCAGGTTGTCCAGCCGGCCGGACGACACCGTCGGCCAGGTGTAGCTGACGCCGTCGACGGTCAGGGTCGAGCCGCTCGTGACGCCCGCGGCCGACAGCGCGTTCTGCGAGTACGCCCAGCCACCGTCGTCGAAGCCGCCCGAGAAGGTGGCGCCGTCGGGATAGATCCCCTCGTTGGTGGCGTACGGCCACAGCGCGCCGGCCTTGGCCACGGCCACCCGCAGGGCCGCCCCGTTCAGCGCCGCGCCGGTGTCGTGGTCGGTCAGCGCGAAGGTGACCAGGTAGGTTCCCTCGCTCGTGCCCGCCGTCACATGGAGCTTCGCTTCGGCGCTGCCCGAGGCGGGCACCGTCAGCGAACCGGAGGAGGTGTCCAGCGTGACGCCGTCGGGTGCCGTCGCCTTCCAGTCGACGGTGACGGCCTTGTCGGCGAGGTTGGTCAGCCGGAGGGTGGCGTCACCGGACGCGCCGGGCTGCAGGACCAGGCCGTCGCTGGAGGGACCGGTCGCCGCCAGGACCCGGCCGCCGCCCGTGGTGTCCGACGGCGGCACCGCCGACGCACCGGACGCCCAGGAGGTGTCGGGCTGGGTGCCGAGGGTGAAGTCCAGCGTGCCCGCGCCCGCGAACTGCCGGTAGGTCAGCCAGGAGGTGTTCCACGCCTTGCCCTTGACGTTCAGCGACTGCACGTACGGCGCGTCGGGTGCGGCCTGCGGCGCGTTGATCCGCACCGTCTTGCCGCCGGCGAGGGTGAGCTGCGCGACCGGGAACACCGGGCTGCCCAGCACCAGGGTGTCCGTGCCCGGGGTCTCGGGATACATGCCCAGCTCCGACCAGACGTACCAGGAGCTCATCGCGCCGAGGTCGTCGTTGCCGAACGAGCCGACCGGGGCGTTGAAGTACAGGTCCTGCTGGGCCTCGCGGACGGCCGCCTGCGTCTTCCAGGGCTGGCCCGTGTAGTCGTACTCCCAGGGGATCTCCACGCTGGGCTCGTTGCTGAGGTCGGCGTCGGTGTTGCCGGGGTGGGTGATGTTGTCGAGGAGGCTGTCCAGGTAGGAGGAGTACGCCTGGTTTCCGCCGCGTGCCTGGATCAGCTGCCGGAGGTTGAACGGGACCATGGGCGTGTACTGGGCGGAGGTGCCCTCGACGAAGCCGTTGGAGGTGCCGGGGGTGAAGCCGCCCGCGAACTGGCCGTCCTTGTTCTTGGCCTGCAGGTAGCCGGTCTGGGGGTTGAAGACGTTCATCCAGTCCTGGGCGCGGGTGGCGAACTTCCGGTAGACGTCCGTCTTGCCCAGGGACTTGGCGAAGGCGGCGAGGGCGTAGTCGGCGGAGTCGTACTCCAGCTGTGTGGAGACCGGGCCGTAGAAGTTGCAGCAGCCGTAGTCGTCCTCGTCCAGCGGCAGATAGCCCTTGGCGTCCCGCACCGACTCGCCGGGGCGGTCGTTGTTGGGGACGGTGGCCTCGTGCTGCAGGGCGGCGAGCGCCTTGGCCGTGTCGAAGCCCGTCGCGCCGAAGGCGTACGCGCCGGCGATGATGCCGGCGGCCGGGTCGCCGACCATCACGTAGCTCTCGCCGTTGTTGGAGGCCCACTTGGGCAGCAGGCCGGTCTGGTCGTAGCCGTTGAGCATGGAGGTGACGACGTCACTGGCGACCTTGGGTTCGACCATCGCCATCAGCTGGGTCTGGGAGCGGTAGGTGTCCCAGCCCGAGTAGTTGGCGTACTGGGCGCTCTGTCCCTTGGCCAGGTGGTGGACCTGGTTGTCCATGCCCATGTACTGGCCGTTGGCGTCGGAGAAGACGTTCGGGTGCAGCAGCGCGTGGTAGAGGGCGGTGTAGAACTGCACCTGCTGGTCGGAGGTTCCGCCGCCGATCCGGACCTTGTTCAGCACGTCGTTCCAGGCTTGGTGGTTGGCCTGCTCGACGGCGTCGAAGTCCCACTTCTTGATCTCGGTGGCGAGGTTGTCCGCCGCGTTCGCGTCGCTCGTGTAGGAGATGCCGACCTTCGCGCTCACCGTGCGGTGGGAGGAGGTGTCGAAGGTCAGGTACATGCCGTTCGCGCCCGTGGTGGGCGGCTGGGCGGCCGCGGTGGAGGAGCGGGCCGTGCTGTCGGCGCGCGGGGCCGCGGAGGGGGTGCCCGAGGAGGTGGCGGCGCTGCCGTGGATCGTCGGGGACGGCCGCGCGGGGACGGTGAAGTGCTTCTCCTTCAGCGGTGCCGACTTGGAGGTCCGGGCGGGCTGTCCGACCTTGCCGGCTTTCAAGGACGTCGCGTCAGGGGTGATGGTGCTGCCGACCCAGGTGCCGCTCGCGGTGAAGGGCTGGTCGAACTTGACGTCGAAGTGCAGCGTGTACCGGTTGCCCGCGCCGCAGAAGTGGCCGCTGTCGATCGCACCACTGATCTCGTGGTCGTTCACCACCTGCACGCGGGTTCCGTCCACCTGGGTGGCGCCACCGCTCAGCTTGAACAGGAGGTTCGCCTGCCGGCCGGCCGGGAAGGTGAAGCGGCCCAGGCCGGCGCGGGTGGTGTCGGTCAGCTCCGTTTTCACGCCGTTGGCGTCGGTGACCCCGTAGTAGCCGATGCCCGCCTGCTCGTCGTCGTGGCCGAAGCCGACGGACGTGTCGCCGAGGTTGCCGGACAGCGCGCCGGTCACCGGCAGGATGGGCAGGTCACCGGCGACGGGGCAGCCCGGTCCCGAGACGTGGGTGAGGCTGAAGCCGGAGATCTTGCTGTCCTGGTACTCGTAGCCGCCGCCGTCGGGACGGTGGGGTGTCGTGTCGGGGCCCCACTGCACCATGCCGGCGGGCATGTCGGGGCCGGGGAAGGTGTCGACGGCACCGGACGTGCCGATGAGGGGGTTGACGAGGGATGCGGGGTCCTTCACCAGGGCCGGCGTCGCGGCGCTCGCGGCATGGGCGCTTCCCACTGACGTGAGCGGGAGGGCGGCCATGCCCAAGACGCAGGCGACAGCCAGGCGTTGGCGAAGTCTCTTGCGGTCACGCGCGGCTGGACGTCGGGGTCTGACCATCGGTTGCCTCCGCAGCAGTTCGTGCTTCGCTTCGCACATCGGGTGCCGACGCGCCGCGCACCACGGCGGGCCGGCGGTGGGCAACGTTGTCAGAGTTCAGGGCTGACAACGTTGCCATCCACGCGTGTCGAGTGAAACGCGTGCGCTGATGGCGTGTCAACGAGGCCAACACGACTTTCCGGGTAAGAAGTTCACAGGGAGGCGACGCGGGGGCCCGACGCACCGGCGGGGCGATCGCCCGGCGCTCGCGCCCCCGCGGAGACTCTCCTCCTCGGCCTCAACCGCGCACGTGCAGCCCGAAACCCGTGCGGCCCGCAGGCTCCAGACCCTCCTTCAGGTGCAGCGAGGGGATCTCGTAGTCACCGAAGTTCTGCCGCCGGTACGGGATCGGCTCGGTCGACTCCAGGGTGAGCAGGCGCTGCCTCCACGCCTTGGCCACCTCCGGGTAGTCCGCGTCGGTCATCCGGTCGGCGCCGTGGACGACGAACGGCGGCAGCACCTCGATGCCCGGGTAGAAGAGGATGCCGTGCTGGATGGGGAACAGCAGGTCGTCGATGGGGCCGTTGATCCCGCGAGCGGCGTAGTGCGACCGGGGGCCGCCGGTGGTCACCGACAGCAGGGCCCTCCTGCCCGCGAGGGTGCCTTCACCGAAGCGCTCGCCGTACCGGGTGTCGCTGTGCTCGCCGACTCCGTAGGCGAAGTGGTAGGTGAACACCCGGTCCACCCAGCCCTTGAGGATCGCGGGCATCGTGTACCACCACAGCGGGAACTGGAAGACGACCGTGTCGGCCCACAGCAGTTTCTCCTGCTCGGCCAGGACGTCCGGGGTGAGCGCCCGGGCGTCGAACGCGCGCCCCGAGTCCAGGGCGACCTGCAACGGGCTTGAGGCGTGCGGGCCGTAGTCCGCGGCGTCCACGACCGCCTTCCAGTTCATCGCGTACAGATCGCTCACCCGTACCTCGTGGCCGGCGTTCTCCAGGGTGGACACCGCGAGGTCCTTCAGCGAGCCGTTGAGGGACTTCGGCTCGGGGTGGGCGTAGACGATCAGCGTTTTCACGGCAACTCCTTCGGATCGGATGCCGTCGATCCTGGGGCACCGCCAGGGCCCTCGTTCAGGGGCGCCGCTTCCGTCGGACAGGACTTCCTGGTAACGGCAGGACCACCTTCGCGCCCGCCGCCGAGGCCATACTGGAGGCATGGACGATCTCGCGGGCTTTCTGCGGACCCGGCGTTCCCGGGTCGATCCGGCGGCCGTCGGCATCCCCGTCGACAGCCGGCGCAGGGTGGCGGGGCTGCGCCGCGAAGAGGTCGCGCACCTGTCCGGAGTCAGCGTCGACTACTACGTACGCCTGGAGCAGGGCCGCGCGACGCAGCCCTCCGAGCAGGTCCTGGACGCGCTCGCCGGCGTTCTCGGCCTGGACGAGACCGAGCGCGGCCACCTCTACCGGCTCGCCCGGCAGCGGCGGCGCCGCGCGAAGGTCCCGGGCGAGCGGGTCCGGCCGGAGCTGCTGCGGGTCCTGGACCTGGTCGCCGGCGCCCCGGCGCTGATCATGAACCACCGGCTGGATGTGCTCGCCGGCAACCGTCTCGCCCGGCTGCTGTTCGGCCGGCCGCTGCCCGGGCTGAACACCGCCCGGCACGTCTTCCTCGAAGAGGCCGAGCGCGGCCTGTACGCGGACTGGGAGAGCTGCACCCTCGACGTCGTCGGGCACCTGCGCCTGGCCGCCGGCCAGTACCCCGACGACCCCCGCCTGGCCTCTCTCATCGGCGAACTGTCGATGGGCAGCGAACGCTTCCGCCGCCTGTGGGCCCGCGCCGACGTGCGCGCCCGCACCCACGGGCGCAAGGCCTACCGGCACCCGCTGGTCGGGCTGCTGGAGCTGCACCAGGAGAACTTCGCCCTGCCCGACGCGTCGGGCAGGGAACTGCTGGTGTTGTCCGCGCCCCCCGGCAGCCCGGCCGAAGACGGACTGCGCCTGCTGGCGGGCCTGGGCGCGGACGACGCCGGCGCGTCCCCCGCACGCGACGTCCGGGCCCGCCGGTAGGACTGCCGGCCGGTCGGCTGGGCGCGTCAGGTGGCGAGGGTGGCCAGCGGTTCCAGGCCGTAGCTGCGGGCGTAGCCGTTCTCGGTGCCCACCAGGAGGTCCACGACCTCGAAGCAGCGGTCCCAGAAAGGCGTTTCGCGCAGTGCGTCGATCAGCAGCCGGTAGGCGTCGTGGTCGTCCGCCTCCCAGACCCAGACGTCCGTGACCCGGGCCGAGTAGAACTCGTGTCGTAGAAGCGGGAACGGACGCCGCGGGTGCAGGCCTCGATCACGACGACCTCGGTGGTGAAGGCCCGGACGCGTTCGGGCACCGTCATCGCCAGCCACTCGGGCGTGGCCTTGACCAGCGTGAACGCGGTGACCTGCGACTCGGTCCGGTCAGCGGGCACCGGCCGCCTCCGGTACGGCGAGGACGGCGGGCTTGAGCGTCCGCGCGCACCACTGGCGGAACTCGGTGCCCGCGGGTGCCTGCGGTGCGGGGGCGACGCCGTCGTCCAGGCCCTGGTCCTTGGCGCGCTTCATGTCGACGACGCCCTCGACGAACGCCTCGTCGAGGCCGTAGCCGAGCGGTGTCGAGCGCAGTTCGCCCAGCGGCTGACGCTCGTAGCGCACCGGGCGGCCCAGTTCCTCGGTCATGGTGCGGGCCAGGTCGTTGGGCGACAGTTCCTGCGGGCCGAGGACCGGCACACTGGGCGGTGGTGCGCCGGCTGGGGGCACTGCTCACCCCGAGCGGCGAGATCGACCCGGCCGCACTGCGGCGCACCTTCACCGTCCAGACCTCGGACCTGGTCGGCGCGGCGCTGGCGCCGGGGGCTGCTCGAACTGGCCCGGCGCCGGGCACCGGGCGTCTCGCTGCGGGTGCTGGCCGAGGAGTGGGAGGCGGGACCGGCGCTGCGCGAGGGCCGGACCGACCTGGAGATCGGCGCCATCGACCACGTCGACCCAGAGACCCGGGTGGAGGAACTGCTCACGCTGCGCATCACGGCCGGCGTGCGAGGCGGGCACCCGCTCGCCGAGGGCACCCTGACCCCCGCGAGGCTCGCCGCGGCCGAGCACGTGGCCGTCAGCCGCCACGGCCGCCTCACCGACCCGCTGGATGCGGCCCTGGCCGAACAGGGACTCAGCCGCCGGGTCGGCGCCGTGCTGCCCGGGCATCTCGCGGCGATGGGGCTGGCCGCGGCCGGTGACGTGGTCTGCCTGGTGCAGGCCGCGCTGCCGGGCCGGCCCCCTTCCCCCCCTCAGCGACACCGCGCACGCGCTGGGACTGCGGCTGCTGGACATCCCCCTGCCGTTGCCACCCCTGAAGATCGGCATGGCCTGGCACCCGCGCCACAGCGCCGACGGAGCCCACCAGTGGCTGCGCAGCGCGGTGCGCCGGGTGCTGCGTCCGGACGGAGAGGGATGACCGACGTCCACACTCCCCGGGCCGCGGCCGGCACGCGTGCGGCCGGCCGGTTCACGGCAGGCTGATGACAGCGATGCCGGCTTCCTGCGCGACGGCCAGGCGCGTGCCGTCGGGATGCAGGGCGGCGACCGGCGTGGGGACGCGGCGACGGCCGAAGCAGGTGGGCTTGGCCGGCAGGCGGATCTCAGGCCACTGCGCGACGACGCGTCCGGTCGCCGTGTCGAGCAGGCGCGGGTGGCCGTGCAGGGACACGACCTGATCGCCGCGGGCCAGCAGGAGCACTCCGGGGTCGGCGTCGGGAACGGGGCTGCGGTGCAGCCAGTGGCCCGCGGCCATCGACCACACGCCGAGGTGGCGGGGCGGGAGCGCGAGTTCCTCGTCGTCGTACCACTCCTCCGCCCCCGTCGCCAGGACCAGCCGGTCGCCGTCGAGCCAGCACCCGGCCGTCACCTCTCCGCCCATGACCGCCGTGGTCGGCAACAGGCCGTCGCCGTCGAGGGTGCTCGCGTCGGCGAGCGCGAGCGCGGTGTCGTAGACCATGGCGATCCCGAAGGGCTGCCAGAACCAACCGACCGACAGCAGGTGACGGCCGTCCGGGCTCAGGCTCAGCCTGGAGTGGAAGACGTCCTCCGGGCGCCGTCCGCCGCCGGTCAGCCGCTCGCCGCTCGCCGCGTCCTCGATCTGGAGGACGTTGCATGCCTCGGGGCAGTGCACGACGACCTCGCGCCCGTCGCCCAACGCGCCGAGGGCGAGGGGGTAGTCGTAGTCCTGCGCGTGGTGGTAGCTGCGGTTCAGCTCTCGCACGACCCGTTCGCCCGCCAGCAACACGCCCTTGGTGCCGCGCTCCTGGTAGACCGCGGAGTACGGTCCCGTGAGCGACGTGGTTCCCGCGTCGAAGGGGAAGCCCCACGCGAAGCGCGCCGCACGCTCCACCCCGTCGCGGCCCCAGCGCCGCCCGCCGCCCACCGCACAGACCAGGTCATCGCCCTGCCACACCAGCGACTTCGGCGCCACCCGCACCGCTATCGACTCCACGGCCACCGATGACACCCTCTCCCCCGGAACAAGCCTCGGCAGGCTCTCGCGCACAATCTACGGCGCCGAGGGCAGGGCAGTCGCCGCGCGTCCGGCCGGGTCGGTGGGACCCGGCCGGAGCTGCCGCAGCCGCTACCAGCCGACCGCGACCAGGAGCCACTGCGGGTTTGCGTGGGAGACGAAGGAGGACTGGCCCGCCACGTCGTCGTAGGGGAAGCCGTAGGCGAGGTGGTTGATGGCGTTGTCGTGCCAGAACTTGGCGTAGTAGTTCGCCGGTGCCGCCTTGTAGAACTGCGCCGGGTCCGACTGCTGGGAGGACGGCAGCGTGGCGACGTGGCGGTTGAGGGCGGCGCACATGTCGGGGTTGCCCGCCAGGGAGGCGGCGCAGCCGAAGATGTCGGAGGTGGCCGCGTTCACGCCCACGGACTGGGCGTAGGAGGTGAAGTAGTTGGCGTTGGCGCCGCCCGCGCGGAAGCTCGGGTCGCTGCCGGGCGCGATGATCCGGTACGGGGCCTGGGTCTGGGCCAGCACCTTGAACTCGTTCGGCACCGCGTCGGTGAAGCGCTGGAAGGTGGTGGCGCGGTCCTCGGCGAAGGTCTGCCGGTTCTCGCCGACCTCGACGTCGTAACCGTCCTTGGTGTGCAGGCGCATGGCCAGTTTCAGGCCGAAGGCGTCGACGCGGGTGGTGTTGCCGTTGAAGACGTTGTTGCCGACCGTGAACTCGATGAAGTCGTAGTACGGGCTGTTGGGCGAGCCGAGGTAGAAGTACATGCGGCCCGCGGAGTTGGCCGGCATGTCGAGGTAGGGCTGTTCGGCGATGGAGTGCGTCTGGCCGTTGAAGCTCCAGTACACCTGGCTGTCGGGGTACTTGCCGTTGGTGCGGTTGAGGATCTTCACCTCGACGGCGTTGCTCGCCGGGGGGATGTCGCCGGTGCTGCCCCAGAAGTCGTCCGGCGGTGTGGTGGTGCCGCCGGGGCCGTAGACCTGGAACTCCCACAGCGAGTAGCCGTACGGGGTGCCCCGCGCGGTGCCGTAGAGGCGGACGTAGCGGCCGCTGCCGGAGACGGTGATGTCCTGGGTACCGCCGGTGGAGGTGGTGGTGGAGTAGACGGTGGTCCAGCTGGCCGCGTCGGTGGAGGTCTGGATCTGGAAGGCGGTCGCGTAGGCGGCCTCCCAGTTGAGGCCGACGCGGCTGAGCTGCTGGACGGAGCCGAGGTCGACCTGTATCCACTGCGGATCGGAGAAGGCGGAGGACCAGCGGGTGCCGGTGTTGCCGTCGACGGCGGCGCTGGCGGGGAAGGTGGCGTTCTCGGTCGAGGACGCGGTGGCGGGCCTGCCCTGGGACAGCAACTGCTCGGCGGCGTGGGCGGGTGAGGGTGCCAGGACCGCGAAGAAGGCGGCGATCAGGGCGACGACCAGGCCGAGGGCGACGCGGGAGCGTGCGACGCCGGTCGGTGGTCTGTGCGCGGGTGCGCTGACGGATCTCTGCATGCGGGGTCTCCTCAAGCCGGTTCGGCGTGCGTGGGGGTGGAGCAACAGCAGACGTGAGAGCGCTCTCTGGCGTTGTAGTCCCGCTCGTGCTCGTCGTCAACAACTGAAGCCGAAATAACCCGGGTCGACGATCACCGGCGAGACGGCGCAGCTCCGGGCCCTCGGACGGCGTCCGGCACGCCGGGTGTCTTCGCCTTCCGATCGCACGAGCCGCCCAGGCAGGTCCCTCCCTCCATGCCGTGACGCGTCCGGTACGGACCTATTCCCGCCGTCAGGCCGATTCGCGCACCACGAGTGCGGGTTCGAAGACGACCGAGGTCGCCTCGGTACGCGTGCCGCGGACGTGTTCGTCGAGCAGACGGGCCATCTCCGCGGCCATCTCCTCCACGGGCTGGCGCACGGTGGTCAGTCGCGGGCGGCAGGTGACGGCGATGCCGGAGTCGTCGAAGCCGACGACCGCCACGTCCTGCGGAATCCGCCGGCCGCGCTCGCGCAGCACCTGGCACGCGCCCTGGGCCATGAGGTCGTTGGCAGCGAACACCCCGTCGGTGTCGGGGTGGCGCTCCAGCAGGTCGGACATGGCCGCGATGCCGCTGTCGAGGGTGAAGCCGCCCTCGGCGACCGGGACGTAGGGGTGGCCGTGCCGGGCGAGGGCGTCGCGGAACCCGGCCAGCCGCTCCTGGCTCGCCGCGACGCCCAACGGGCCGCTGATCGTGGCGAGTCGGCGGCAGCCGCGCGCGAGCAGGTGCTCGGCGGCGAGGCGCGCTCCGTCCCGGTGCGCCAGGTCGACGTAACTGAGCGGGACCGGACGCGAGGGCCGGGCGAAGAGCACCGCGGGCAGCCGGGCGTCGGCCAGGAGGGCGGGCAGCGGATCGTCGGCGTGGCTGGAGACCACGAGGGCGCCGTCGGCCCGCCCCTGCCGCAGGTAGGTCAGCACCTCCTGACGGGCCTCGGCGGACTCGGCGAACATCAGCACCGGGTGCAGGGAACGGGGGCGCAGATAGCCGACGACACCCCCGACCACCCGCCCGAAGAAGGGGTCGGCGAACACCCGCGCGGCGAAGGCGTTCTGGGCGGCGTCCGAGGTGTCCCCCGCGCCGGACACCACCAGGGCGACGGTCTCGGCCCGCCGCGTCACCAGGGAACGGGCGGCCCGGTTGGGCGCGTACCCCGTCCGCTCGATGGCCCGGCGCACCAGGTCCTGTATCTCGGGATCGACGTTGCGAACACCGTTGACGACCCGGGACACGGTCGCCCGGGAGACACCGGCCTCCCGGGCGACGTCCTCCAGCGTCGGGGCCTGTCTGCGCATGCAGGCACCCTAACGGAGGTGCGGATCACGCAGTAGAGCGCTCTCCGAAGGCGGGTGATCGGCCGGACCGCTCTGCTCGATTCGTTCGGCCTGCTCAGCCCCGCCCGGCCTGCCCGGCCGTCAGGAGTACACGCCGAACTCGTAGAGCGAGTATCCCCAACCGGTGCCGCGCACCGTGCCGTTGACCCGCACGTACCGGCCCGTCCCGGTGACGTCGAAGTCGTCGATGCCGCCGTTGCCGTCGGACACGGTGCGCACCGTCTGCCAGTTCTGGCCGTCGTCGGAGGTCTGGATGGTGTACGCCTTCGCGTACGACGTCTCCCAGTACAGCTGGACGTGCCGGAACGTGGTGCGGGTGCCCAGGTCGACCTGGAGCCACTGGGGGTCGCTCCAGTCGCTGGCCCACCGGGTGGCCGGGTTTCCGTCGACCGCGTTGGCGGCGGTGCACGGGCAGTCGCCGTAACTCGCCTGGTAGGACGAGGCGGTGGCGGGTTTCCCCTGCGCCAGGTTGCTGCCGGAGGGCACGGGTGGGACGACGCGGACCGAGCGGGTCTCGACGCCGACGTTGCCCCGGCCGTCGGTCGCCTTGACGTACATCTTCCACACGCCGGGGCGGTCGGGCGCGGTGACCTTCAGCCGGCCGCCGCCGAGGTCGGTGAAGGGCAGCGAGGTGAGGTTCTTGCTCTGGTCGACGTACATGCTGTTGTCGAGGACCTCGTAGGCGACCGGGTCGCCGTCGGGGTCGGTGGCCTTGACGTCCAGGACGAGGTCGCGCCCGGCCTGCACCTGGCCCGCGTCGCCCTCCACGGTCAGGTCGGAGATGACGGGCGGGGTGTTGTCGTGCGTGGTGTCACCGCCGTAGGCCCGCTTCACGGCGTAGTACGACAGGCGCTTCTGGCCCGCGGGCAGCAGGTTGAACCAGATGCCGCCGAAGTCGTACTCGGTGCCGTAGTGGAACATCGTGGCGCCGAGCGCGACCCCCCTGTGCCCGGTGACGCAGCCCCAGGCGCGGGTGTAGCCGTCGGCCTTGGCCCGGTCGGAGGGTTCGAGGGGGACGCCGTTGGCGTCGTCGGGGACCTCCCACTCGCCGGCCGGTCCGGTCTCGGTGACGATGTAGGGCTTGGTGTAACCCCCTTGCTCCCAGGCGGACTTGATGTCGCAGACCGCGTTGTAGGAGTTGACGGCGTACAGGTCGAGATCCGGCGCGTTCTTCTTGTAGTACGGCCACGCCCCCACCCAGGCGTCGGTGGAGGTGACCGGGTGGTCGGGGTCGACGGCGTGGATCTTCCTGGCGATGTCGTTGACGAGGGTGGTGTAGGCGTCGCGCTGTCTCTCCAACTCGGCGCCGCTGTAGCAGTTCTGCAGACCGAGGACGGACTCGTTGCCGACGTCCCACATGAGCACGCCGGGATTGTCCTTGTAGGTCTGGACCCACCGGGGGAACTCGTCGAGCACCTGGTTCTTGTACGCGGTGTCGGTCACGTAGTCGACGCAGCCGCCGCTGCCGGGACCACCGCCGGGCTGGAGCCAGAATCCGGCGACGACCTTGATGCCGTGCGCGGCGGCGGAGTCGAACAGCGGCTTGCTGGTGGCGTCGGTGCCCCAGGTGCGGATCGTGTTGACGCCCATGGACTGCAGGTCGGGCAGGTACTTCTCGGCGTCGGCGACGCTCGGGCCCCAGGTCAGGCCCTTGATCTGGTACGGCCGTCCGTCGACCGTCAGCTGCCAGGCGCCCTGGCTGCCGGTGACCTTGACGACGCTGCCGGCGGCGTGGGCCTGGGCGGCGGGCAGGGCGACGAGGGCGCCGGCGGCCAGGACGCCGGCGGTGAGGGGTGCCGCGGCGCGGCGGGCGCGGGAGCGGGTGCGGGAGCGGGTGCGGGGTGGTGGGGTCATCGCTGGTGCTCCTCAGGGCAGTTCGTAGTGCTCGTTCAGTGCCGCGCCCGCCTCCGGGTGGGTCTCGTCGTAGCCGCGGGCATCGCACTGGAGCCCGCCGACAATGCAGTGGTCGACCAGGGCCTTGAGCGTGGGGGCGTCCCAGGCGTTGAAGAAGTCGTAGTGGAAGGTGTGGCCCGCTCCGCTGGCCAGGCGGACCCTGGACATGTCGCCGTTGACGGGGAAGGCCATCTTGAACTCGATCATCGGCAGGGCGACCGGGTGGTCGGCCGGGCAGATGTTGTCGTTCGTGCCGGGTTTGACCACGGGGTAGGCCATGTGGCTCTTGTGGTCGGGGGTGTCGAGGTACCTGCCGTCCCAGCAACTGGGCGCCTGGAAGCGGATGTTGAGCTGGACCTCGGCGCGGCTGGGGCAGGTCGCGGGGAACTCGGTGTTGAAGTAGCTGTCGCCGCACTCCCAGCCCTCGACGAAGCCGGGGTGGTGGCGGAAGTCGTCGGCGCTCTGCATCGGGCTGCCGACGACGAACCGCAGGCCCTTGGGGAAGGGCCGCACGCTGGTGTAGTCGGTGACGCCCGCCTTGTAGTAGATGACCTGCGGGCCCACGGGGAGGACCGGCTGGTCGCCGTTGTAGAGCGTGGGCATCCAGTAGCCGGACAGGTCGCCGGGGGCCTTGCAGGTGGTGCCGCCGGCCTCCAGCGAGGCGGTGGTGCTGTAGGCGTCGGTTGTGGTGTTGCCCATGAACGTGTGGTCGTGGGACGCGCCGGGCTGCTGGGGGTAGACGATGGGGTCGTCCGGCCGGGTGTGGGTGACCGAGCAGTTGGCCTGGAACTCGTGGAAGTAGCGGTGGGGCGGGTCCTGGGTGGACGGTGTCACGCCCGTGACCGGCGGGTTCGCGAGGATGTAGCCGTCGCCGTCGGGGTCCTCCGGTGAGGTGGCGACGGATGCCGCCATCGCGTGCCCGGAGTGGGTGGCCGCGAACGCCTGCGCGGCCGGGCTGTGCGGTGCGGGCGGGCCGGCGCTGACGGCGACGCCGCCCAGCCCGAGCGAGGTCAGCAGGAGCGCGCCGGTGATCAGCGTGGCTGACAGGCCTTTCGATCTCCGTGACATGGAGACCTCCTCCTGTGCTGTGGGGGTCAGGGAGCGCTGGGTCGTGGATGGGAGAGCGCTCTCCCGCCGAGGAGTGTTGAGGGCGTGTCATCAAGGTGTCAAGGGATGCGACGGAAGTGGAGCCGGAAATATTTCAACTTCCGAAGGCTTGCCGAGACTTGGACCTCATCAGTTAAATCAAGACGTGAACTAAGCGTCCGGGCAGTGACCTTGGCGTGTCGGCCCGCCTGCCGTCGGCGGCCTCGTGTTCCTTTCCTCCCATCACACCCGCAGGAACCCTCATGAGACTCAGATCCCTGGGCGTCGCACTCGCCGCCATGGCGGCGCTGCTCGCCCTCCCCGTTTCCCACCCGGCCACCGCGGCCGAACTCCCCCTGTCCCAGGGCAGAACGGCGACGTCCTCCTCCGACGAGAGCGCCGGCACACCCGCCGCCGCGGCCGTCGACGGCGACACCGGCACCCGCTGGTCGTCGGCCGCGACCGACGCGCAGTGGCTCCAGGTCGACCTGGGCGCCACCGCCTCGATCTCGAAGGTCGTCCTCACCTGGGAGACCGCCTACGGCAAGGACTACAAGATCCAGACCTCCGCCGACGGCAGCACCTGGTCCGACCTGACCTCCGTCACGGGCGGCGACGGCGGCACCGACAGCCTCGACGTCTCCGGCCAGGGCCGCTACGTCAGGATGTACGGCATCCACCGGGCCACCCAATGGGGCTACTCCCTCTGGGAGTTCCAGGTCTTCGGCACCTCCGGCACCGGCACGTCCTCCTGCGACACGGCGAACGCCGCGAAGGGGCAGCCCGCCTCGGCCTCCTCCACGGAGAACGCCGGCACCCCCGCCTCCGCGGCCTTCGACGGCGACCCCGGCACCCGCTGGTCCAGCCAGGCATCCGACCCGCAGTGGGTACGGGTCGACCTCGGCTCGGTCAGGAACCTCTGCAAGGTCGACCTGACCTGGGAGGCCGCCTACGCCAAGGAGTTCCAGATCCAGGCCTCCGCCGACGGCCAGAGCTGGACCACGCTCAAGAGCGTCACCGGCGCGAGCGGCGGCACGGCGTCCTACGACGTCACCGGCTCCGGCCGCTACCTCCGTGTCTACGGAACCGTCCGCGCCACCGGCTACGGCTACTCCCTGTGGGAGGTGGCCGTCCACACCGGAACCGGCGGCACCACTCCCCCGGTCCAGGGCGGCGGCGACCTCGGCCCCAACGTCATCGTCGTCGACCCCAACACCCCCAATCTCCAGCAGAAGTTCGACGACGTCTTCGCCAAGCAGGAGTCGGCCCAGTTCGGCACCGGCCGCTACCAGTTCCTGCTCAAGCCCGGCACCTACAACGGCATCAACGCCCAGATCGGCTTCTACACCTCGATCTCGGGGCTCGGCCTCAACCCCGACGACACCCAGATCAACGGTGACATCACCGTCGACGCGGGCTGGTTCAACGGCAACGCCACGCAGAACTTCTGGCGCTCGGCCGAGAACCTCGCCCTCACGCCGTCCAACGGGACCGACCGCTGGGCCGTCGCCCAGGCCGCGCCCTTCCGCCGCATCCATGTCAAGGGCGGCCTCAACCTCGCCCCCAACGGCTACGGTTGGGCCTCCGGCGGCTACATCGCCGACTCCAAGATCGACGGCACCGTCGGGCCGTACTCCCAGCAGCAGTGGTACACCCGTGACAGCTCCGTCGGCGGCTGGACCAACGGCGTGTGGAACATGACCTTCACCGGGGTCCAGGGCGCGCCCGCGACCAACTTCGACTCCGGCCCGTACACCACCCTCGACACGACACCCGTCTCCCGCGAAAAGCCCTTCCTCTACCTCGACGGCAGCACCTACAAGGTGTTCGTGCCCGCCAAGCGCACGAATGCGCGCGGAGTGTCCTGGCCGGCGAACGCCGGCACCTCCCTCCCGCTGGACCAGTTCTACGTCGTCAAGCCCGGCGCCACCGCCGCCACAATCAACCAGGCGCTCGCCCAGGGCCTCAACCTCCTGTTCACGCCCGGCATCTACCACCTCGACCAGACCATCAACGTCACCCGCGCCGACACCGTCGTGCTCGGGCTGGGCCTGGCCACGCTCGTGCCGGACAACGGCGTCGACGCCCTGCACGTGGCCGACGTCGACGGCGTCCGCCTCGCCGGCTTCCTCATCGACGCGGGCCCCGTCAACTCCGACACCCTGCTGCAGATCGGGCAGCCCGGCGCGAGCGCCGACCACTCGGCCGACCCGACCACCATGCAGGACGTGTTCGTGCGCATCGGCGGCGCCGGACCCGGCCTCGCCACCAACTCCGTCGTCGTCAACAGCGACGACGTCGTCATCGACCACACCTGGCTGTGGCGCGCCGACCACGGCAGCGGCGTCGGCTGGGACACCAACCGCGCCGACTACGGCCTGCGCGTCAACGGCGACGACGTCCTGGCCACGGGGTTGTTCGTGGAGCACTTCAACAAGTACGACGTCCTGTGGAGCGGCGAACGCGGCCGCACGATCTTCTTCCAGAACGAGAAGGCCTACGACGCCCCGAACGCCGCCGCCATCACCCATGACGGCATCGTCGGCTACGCGGCCTACAAGGTCGCCGACACCGTGACCCAGCACGAGGCGTGGGGGCTCGGCAGCTACTGCAACTACACCGCCGATCCGACGATCGTCCAGGCACACGGCTTCCAGGTCCCGGTCACCGCCGGGGTGAAGCTGCACGACGTGCTGGTGATCTCCCTGGGCGGCAAGGGCCAGTACGCCCATGTCGTCAACAACACCGGGGCGCCGACCTCGGGGACGGACACCGTGCCGTCGAAACTGACGTCGTTCCCGTGACGTCGGTCGCCGGTCCAGCGGCGTGGCCTGCTCGGGTGGGGCCGCGCCGGTGGACCGGCATCCTGGGGTGGGGTCAGGGACGTACGTCCACGTAGTCGCCCGTGGCCTTGGCCGGCCCGGTGGTGGCGGACCCGGCGAAGTTCCAGCGCCAGTAGCCGTCCTTGACCGCCTTGACCTTGGTGCGCAGGGTCCCGGTGCTGCTGGTCGTCACCGTGGCCACGGTGGTGTAGGTGTCGCTTCCCTTCGGGCGGAACTGCAACTGCACGGCCCTGCCCGCGTATCCCGCGTACCGGTAGGTGTCCCAGTTGGCCCGTACGAGCTTGCCGGTGACGGTGATCTTCGCGCCCTTGGCCACCGGCTCGGGGGCGGCGTTGACGGTGAGCCGTGCCGCGCGCTTGAGGTGGAAGGCCGCTATGCCGGGGGCGAAGACGGAGCCGCCGTCGTTGGCGTCGACGAGGGCGTCCACGGACCAGGTGCCGGCGTTGGCGTTGGCCAGGTCCACCGGGTCGTCGCTTCCCGGGGCGGGGTGGGCGTTGACGGTGAAGACCATCGTGCAGGCCGTGTCGGTCTCGCAGAACGCGTCGGTGGTGTAGAAGCCGCCGTGCGGACCCTTCAGGTCCACGTCCGCGAACTGCAGGCCGGAGTCGTCCGATCCTTTCACGGTGACCGGGAACGACACGTCGCGTGTGGTTCCCACGATGACGTCGTGCCCGTTGTTGACGGTGGCTCCGCTGACGACCGGGTCGCCGGTCGCGGCGGCGGGCGTGGCGTCGGCCGAGGCACCGACGCCCACCATCACACCGGCGGCGACGCCCACGACGACGGCGCGCCGCCGCGCGCCACCGCCCGGTCGGCGCCGCGGGGTTTCCGCGGCGGCCGGCGGGGTGTTCTCGGGCCCGCCTCCCTGTCTGTCGTCCCGTGGTACGGCGATGCGGCTCATGATTCCTCCCGGCGCGACGAGCTCGGTCCTCCACCGCCCCGCGCCGACAGGCATCTGGCAGGGGGAGCAGCAGACGAATGCGTGTTCACCCCTTACGACCACCGAACCGACCCGACCGTTGCCCTCGGCGACACCGTCAGGATTCCTCGCGTTCAGACAGCCGGCACGGCGAGGAGGGTTCGGGATGCCAGGCGCTACTGGATCACCGTCGGCCGTGAACCGGGCCTGTGACCCCCGCCGGCCGCCGATGTGACGCACATCACACACCGTCCTGTCACGTTGCCCATGGCCGCGTGGTCTGTGCTTCGTACGACACCGACAGGACGGGAGTAGTCATGAAGATCGCGGTGGCCGGCGGTACCGGACTGACCGGGCGGCTCGTGGTGCAGGCACTGGAGGCTCGCGGGCACACGCCCGTTGCGCTCTCCCGCGGCCAGGGCGTCGACCTGACGAGCGGCGCCGGCCTCGACGCGGCGCTGGCCGGAGCCGACGCGGTGGTCGACGTCAGCAATGTGATCACGACGCGCAAGAAGGTGGCGGTGGACTTCTTCGGCACGGCGGGACGGCACCTCGTCGCGGCGGCCGAACGGGCAGGCGTACGGCACCTGGTGACGTTGTCGATCGTGGGCGTCGACCGGGTGAAGAACCCGTACTACGCGGGCAAGCTGCGGCAGGAGGAGATCGTCCGGGGCGGGTCGGTGCCGTGGACCATTCTGCGGGCGACCCAGTTCCACGAGTTCGCGGGCCAGTTGCTCGGCGGCATGCCCGGCCCGGTCGCGCTGGTGCCGAAGGCGCGCATCCAGCCCGTCGCCGTGCGCGAGGTGGCCGAGGCCCTCGCCGACCTCGCCGTCGCGACGCCCCAGGAGATGGCCCCCGAACTCGCCGGGCCGCAGGTCGAATCGCTCGTCGACATGGCCCGGCGCCTGATCGCCGCCGGCGGCGCCCGCCGGCGCCCCGTCCTGCCCGTGTACTTCCCCGGCGGCATGAGCAGCGGCGGCCTGCTGCCGACCACCACCGGCCCCCGCGGCACCCAGACCTTCACCGACTGGCTCAAGGAGCAGACCGCGGCAACAGCCGCATGACACACCGTGGCCGAGTGGGCGTCGTCCACTTCGCCTTCCCCTTGGTCTGCACCAAAAAAGGCAACAAATATTGACGCGTTCGAACAGGATGCGTAGGTTCCGGGCGAGCCGATCGAGAGCCGCGCCGGCATGACGCCGGCGCGCCCTCCCCCACTCGTCGAGCATCGAAGGGACTTGCCATGCACGGTTCCCGTCCCACGGACCGGGATGTCATGCGCTCGCCAAGACCAGTCCTGCGACTCCTGCCGAACCGGGCGCTCACACCGTGGCGGTACGCCGCGTCCGTGCTGAGCGCGTTCGTCCTCGCCCTCGGCGTCCTGCTCGGGTTCCCCACCGCCTCCCAGGCGGCCGGTTCACTGCCGTGCGACATCTACGCGGCGGCCGGCACCCCGTGCGTGGCCGCGCACAGCGTCACCCGCGCCCTGCTGTCCTCGTACAACGGACCGCTCTACCAGGTCACCCGCGTCGCGGACGGGGCCACCACCGACATCGGCCTGCTGGCCCAGGGCGGTTACGCCAACGCGGCGGCGCAGGACGCCTTCTGCGCCCGCAGCGGCGGCTGCCGCATCACGAAGATCTACGACCAGAGCGGCCGTCACAACGACCTCACCCCCGCCCCCGCCGGCACCGCCGGCACGGGCGCCGACCGGGGTGCCGACGCCTCGGAGATCGCCGTCACGGCCGGCGGCCACAAGGTCTACGGCCTGTGGATCTCGCCCGGCGTCGGCTACCGCTACACCGGCGTCGCCTCGGGCGTGGCCGTGAACGGCCAGCCGGAGGGCGCCTACATGGTGGCCAGCGGCACCCACGTGGGCTCCGCCTGCTGCTTCGACTACGGCAACGCCGAGAGCACCCCGGCCGACACCGGCAACGGGCACATGGACGCCGTGTCGATCGCCACCACCTGCTATTTCGCCCCGTGCACCGGGACCGGCCCCTGGGTCGAGGCGGACCTGGAGAACGGCATGTTCCAGGGCGACAACGGCTCCAACACCGCCAACCTGGGCAACAAGTCGGCCTTCGTCACCGCCGTGCTGAAGAACAACGGCCAGACCAGATACGCGCTCAAGGGCGGCAACTCCCAGTCCGGCGGCCTGAGCACCTGGTGGGACGGGGCGCTGCCCACGCGCGGCGGCTACCAGCCCATGCACCAGGAGGGCGGGATCATCCTGGGCATCGGCGGCGACAACAGCAACTGGAACCGGGGCACCTTCTTCGAGGGCGTCATGGTCTCCGGCTATCCCACCGACGCCGCCGAGAACGCCGTACAGGCCAACATCACCTCCGTCGGCTACAGCGGCGAGACCGACGTACCCAACGGGCCCCAGGGAACCATCACCGGACCGGGCGGCAAGTGCGTCGACGTCGCCGCCGACGACACCGGCACCAACGGCGCCGCCGTCCAGCTGTGGGACTGCCAGACCTACGCCGAGGACCAGCACTGGACCCACAACCCCGACGGCTCACTCTCCACGCTCGGGCGGTGCCTGGACATCGAGAACAACGGCACGGCCGGCGGAGCCAAGCTCGAACTGTGGGACTGCAACGGCGTCGGGGGCCAGAAGTGGGTCCAGCAGGCCGACGGCTCCCTCCTCAATCCCCAGTCCGGCCGCTGCCTGGACTCCCCCAGCGGCGCCACCGCCAACGGCACCCGCCTGCAGATCTGGGACTGCAACGGCGCCACCGCCCAGAAGTTCTCGGTCCACGGCGGAGGCACCATCACCGGACCGGGCGGCAAGTGCGTCGACGTCGCCGCCGACGACACCGGCACCAACGGCGCCGCGGTGCAGTTGTGGGACTGCCAGACCTACGCCGTGGACCAGCACTGGTACCACGGGGCGGACAACTCCCTGTCCACCCTGGGCCGGTGCCTGGACATCGTGGGCAACGGCACGGCCAACGGCACCACAGTGGAACTGTGGGACTGCAACGGCGTCGGCGGCCAGAAGTGGGTCCAGCAGGCCGACGGCTCCCTCCTCAATCCCCAGTCCGGCCGCTGCCTGGACTCCCCCAGCGGCGCCACCGCCAACGGCACCCGCCTGCAGATCTGGGACTGCAACGGCGCCACCGCCCAGAAGTTCAGCCTGAGCTGACCGACACGGGCCGGAACGCGAACGGGCCGGGGGAGAGCCCCTTCGACCTCCCCAGGTCAGGGCTCTCTCCCGGCCGACCGCACCCGTCTACCCCGCCCGCTGCGGTTCATACCCGGCCCATTCGCGGGTGCCCCGCTCGCAGGCGGTCCACGGCGCCTTCCGCAAGGTCAGGCCTTGTGCCGGAAGGCCATCCACACCAGCACGGCCACGCCCGCGCCGGCCAGCAGCAGGGTGCGGTTGTCGCGCGCCATCCGCGCGCCCTGGGCCGTCGTGTGCTGGACGGGTTCGGGTGCCTTGTCGTGCCACAGCCGACCGGCCTGCGCGGCCTTCTCCCGGGCCTGCTCGGCGGTGTGGGCGGCCTTGTCCTTGAGCGGGTCCGGCAGCTTGTCCTGCGCCTGGTGGGCGAGGTCGGCGGCCTTGGTCTTCAGTTCACCGGCCTTGGCGGTGGCCTGCTCCCGGACCACCGCGGCCTTTTCCTGGGCACGTGTCTTGACGTCGGTCTTGGCGGCGAGCGCCTCGACGGTCTCGCCGAGTTCGGCGCGGGTCTGAGCGACCTGCTCGCGCAGCTCCTCGGGGCCGGCCGCGGTGGGCTCGTCGTGGGGTGGCTGGGTCATCGGTGTGCGCTCTCCTTGATCTCGGCCACGTCGGCCTTGACGTTCTCGATGGTCTGCTCGGGAGTGGCCGGTGATGCCTCGCTGACCTGCTTCTTTCCGCCGAGGGCCAGCACCGCGGCGACCACTCCCAAGGCGGCGGTCACGATCAGTGCCGCGGCCCACACGGGCAGCGGCACGGCGAGCGCCGCGATGACGGTGGCCACCAGCGCCTCCAGCATCAGGAAGCCGACCACTCCGGCGCCGCCGAACAGCCCGCCGCCCTTGCCGTACCGTTTGCCCTTCTCCTTCATCTCCGCCTGCGCCAGGCGCATCTCGCCGCGCACCAGCTCCGTCAGCTGCTGCGAGGCCCGCTGCACCAGTTCGCCCACCGGTTCCTGGCCGGCAGGGCGTGGCCCGGACGTGGACGGCTGCGTGCTCGACACGATCGGTCACCTCCCGCTCTCGTTCCTGCGGGCCGGGCGGTCCGACCCTTCCACGCGGGCGCGAGTACCCCGCCCGACCCGGCTCACAGCCCTCGACAGCAGCGAGTGCTCTTCCTACCTCCAGTGGCGCACGAACAGCGCCGGGGCACGACGGATGGCCCAGGCACTGGCCAGACCGATGACGGCACCGGCGGCGACGTCGCTGGGATAGTGGGCGCCCGACTGCATCCGCTCGACGGCGACCATGGCGGCCGGAACCGCGCACAGGGCGCCGGCGACCGGCCAGGTGGGGGCGACGGCCGCGGTGAAGGCGACCGCGGCGGAGGTGTGCCCGGAAGGGAAGGACGAGGAATCGGGGCGGTCGGCGACCTCGTCGTGGGGGATCCACTCGGCGGGGGGCCTGGGACGATCGGCGAGCTGCTTGCACAGGCCGTTCGACACCAGCTGCGCCACCACCAGGGCCCCCAGCCCCGCGGCCGCCGCCCTGCGGCCCCGCCACCCGCCCCACCACGTCATCGCGGCGGCGGCAGCACACCACAACTTGGTGCTTTCCGCCGACTCCTCCACACAGGAGAGCATCCGGCCGGCACCCGGAGGGATACGGGAAGCCGCCCGCTGCGTCAGAAGCCGGTCAATGTCGTGCAACCCCGTCAACAACCTCATGAACTGCGGTTATCCCCACGCGCCCCAAAGTAACGGTCATGCGTGGACACTGATCGACTCGGAGCGGCTCCCGACGGCGCAGTGGTCCGTACCAAGGTATTGACGGCCACTTACTTCACTCCTTAAATCAAGAGGCGACGCCTTCACCCCCCACTCCGGGAAGGACGAGCCGTGACCTCCCCCCGCCTGATCCGCAGATGCCTGTTCGCCGCCCTGTCCGCCGTGCTGGTCGCGCCCGTCGCGATCGGCGCCGCCCACGCGGACCGGCCGCACGCCTCCCCGGTCACCGCGCCCGCTGCCGCGGCGGTGGCGTTCTCCGACACCTTCGACGGGCCCGCCGGCGCCGCGGTCGACTCCTCGAAGTGGCAGATCGAGACCGGCGACAACGTCAACAACCACGAGCGGCAGTACTACACGTCCGGCACCAAGAACGCCGCCCTGGACGGCCAGGGGCACCTGGTCATCACCGCGCGGAAGGAGAACCCCGCCAACTACCAGTGCTGGTACGGCACATGCCAGTACACCTCGGCGCGGCTGAACACCTCCGGCAAGTTCACCGCGCAGTACGGGCACGTCGAGGCCCGGATGAAGATCCCGCGCGGCCAGGGCATGTGGCCGGCGTTCTGGATGCTGGGCACACCCGTCAACTGGCCCGACTCCGGCGAGATCGACGTCATGGAGAACGTCGGCTTCGAGCCCTCCACCGTGCACGGCACCATCCACGGCCCCGGCTACTCGGGCTCGGGCGGCATAGGCGCGGCCTACTCGCTGCCCAACGGCCAGGCGTTCGCGGACGCCTTCCACACCTTCGCCGTCGACTGGGCGCCCGACTCGATCACCTGGTCCGTCGACGGCACCGTCTACCAGCGGCGCACCCCGGCCGACCTCGGCGGCAAGACCTGGGTGTTCAACAAGCCGTTCTTCCTGATCCTGAACCTGGCCGTGGGCGGCTACTGGCCCGGTGACCCGGACGCCTCCACCTCCTTCCCGCAGCAACTGGTGGTGGACTCCGTGTCGGTCACCACCGGCAGCACCTCCACCGGCGCGCCGATCAGGGGCCTGGCCGGCAAGTGCGTGGACGTCGCCGGGGCGAACTCCGCCAACGGCACCCCCGTACAGCTCTACGACTGCAACGGCACCGCCGCCCAGCAGTGGACGGTGGGCTCCGACGGCACGATCCGCGCGCTCGGCAAGTGCCTGGACGTCACGGACAACGGCACCGCCGACGGCTCGACCGTCCAGCTGTGGGACTGCACCGGCGGCCCCAACCAGAAGTGGGCCGTCAGCTCGGCGAACGACATCGTCAACCCGCAGGCCGACAAGTGCCTGGACGTGACCGGCAACAACTCCGCCAACGGCACCCGGCTGCAGATCTGGACCTGCACGGGCGGCGCCAACCAGAAGTGGACGATCGGCTGACGTAGAGGACGAAATCCGTCCTACATGCCTCCTAGCGTGCGCAGCGCACACCTCACGCACGACCAGGAGATCCGATGAACTTCGTCTCGATGCGCATCATCACCAGTGACGTGGCCCGTCTCGTCGCCTTCTACGAGCGGGCCACCGGCCTCGAGGCCGTCTCGGCCACCGAGGACTTCGCCGAGATCGGCACCCCCACCGCCACCCTCGCGATCGCCAGTACCCGCACGGTCCCGCTGTTCGCCCCGGACTCGGCCCGAGCCGCGGACAACCACAACGTGATCACCGAGTTCCTCGTCGACGACGTGGACCGCGTGTACGAGAACCTCACCGGGTTCGTCACCGACCTCGTCGCCGCGCCCACCACGATGCCGTGGGGCAACCGTTCACTGCTGTTCCGTGACCCCGACGGCAACCTGGTCAACTTCTTCACCCCGGTCACGCCGGCCGCCAGGGAGAAGTTCGCCCGCTTCGCGCGCCCGGCTCACTGACCCGAGCCGGGCTCGGCGTGCGCGAGGGCGGCGAGCAACCGTAGCTTCTCGTCGCTGTCGCTGTCCTTGTCGGGGTAGTAGACGACGAGCAGGACGTCGTCGACGGGGAGCTTGTCGCGGTGCAGGCGCAGTTCGCCGACCACGGGGTGGTGGACCGTGGTCGTGCCCCCGTCCAGGCTGCGGACGTCGTGCCGGGCCCACAGGGTGCGAAACCGCTGACTGGACAGGGCGAGTTCGCCGACGAGCTCCACGAACCGCGGGTTGTCGGTGTCGTCGCCGATGGTGCTCCGCAGGGCGGCGACGAAATCGGCGCTGGCCTTGTCCCAGTCCTGCTGGAAGGCCCGTTCCTCGGGATCGAGCAGCAGGGAGCGCAGACGGTTCTCACCGGGCCGCAGGCGCGGGGAGAACGCCACGGCCATCGGGTTGGAGGCCAGCACGTCGAAGGCGCGTCCCTCGACGAACGCCGGGATCTGAAGGTGGGCGAGCAGTTCGTGCACCCGCGCCGGGACGTGTTCGGGTCGCTTGCGGCGCGGGGCTCTGGGCCGCGCCGCCGCCAGGCCGAGCAGGTACGTCCGCTCGACGTCGTCGAGCCGCAGCACCCGCGCGAGGGAGTCGAGCACCTGAACGGAGGGGTTCTTGTCCCGTCCCCGTTCCAGGCGCAGGTAGTAGTCGGGGCTGATTCCGGCGAGCAGGGCGACTTCCTCGCGGCGCAGGCCGGGCACGCGACGGTTGCCCCCGGGCGGCAGGCCCGCCTGTGCCGGGGTGACCAGCTCACGCCGGGCGCGCAGGTAGCTGCCGAGCCGGTTGCCGGATTCCTCGTCCTTCATACGGACACCGTAATGCGGCCGGTGGAGCGGAGCGGGGGCCCTGGCAGGACCAGGGAAGAGGAGGGCTCTGCCGCAGGCCGCGGGCGCCGTCGAGACTGCTGAGCACTGGCTCGGACGAGACAGGGCCGAACCACGGGCGGCGCAGCGAGACCGTGGCGCCGCCGGCGGCCTGACATGAAGGGACGATCTCATGGATCTCTCCAACCGCACGGTTCTCATCGTCGGCGGGACCTCGGGCATCGGGCGGGAGCTGGCCCGCCGGTTCGCCGCGGCGGGCAGCACCGTGGCCGTCGGCGGCCGTGACAAGGAGGCGCTCGCGCAGCTCGCCGGGGAGGGTTTCGGCACGTTCGGCGTCGACGTCACGGACGACTCCTCCGTCGCGTCCGCCCGTGACGCCGTACTCGCCCGGTACCCCGGCCTCGACACCGTGGTGACGATGGCCGGTGTCATGCTCATGGAGGACCTGCGCGATCCCGCACACTTCGAGGCGACGCGGACGACGATCGACACCAACCTGCTCGGCACCGTCCGCGTCGTCGACGCCTTCGCCTCCCACCTCGTGCGGCGCGGCGCCGGCGCCTTCGTCACCGTCACCTCCGGCATCGCCTTCCTGCCGTTCCCGCCCATGCCGAGCTACGCCGCCTCCAAGGCCGCCGTGCACGCCTACTCCGAGGCACTGCGCGCCCAGCTCGACGGCACCGGCGTCGACGTCGTCGAGCTCGTTCCGCCGGCGGTGGCCATGCCCGGCCGGGAGCAGGTGAACCCGCACGGGCTGCCGCTCGACGACTTCGCCACCGAGGTCATGGACCTGCTCGCGCAGGACCCCACTCCGCGCGAGATCCTCGTCAAGGGCGTCCTCATGCACCGCTGGGCCGAACGCGACGGCACCTACGACGACCTGGTCGCGCAGCGTTCCCGAGCCCTGGCCATGCTCCCCGGCCGCGCGGGCTGACGCCGTGGCGGCCCGCCGGGACCGCCCGTTTCCGGCGCCCGAACCCGGCGGTGCCAGAGCGGTGACCACGAACGCGCCGCGTTCGAGACCACGGTGTTGCGCGGCCGGCCGAGCCGCTCCACCACCACCTCCACGACGTCGCCGGGCCGCAGCAGCCACGGCGGCGTCCGGGCGTACTCGACGCCGGACGGGGTGCCGGGGGCGAGCAGGTCGCCCGGACGCGGTGTGAACGTACGGGAGAGGCGGGCGGGCGTGTCGCCGACGAGGGAGACCATCTCGTCGGTGCTGCCGTCCCGCACGATCTCGCCGTTGACCCGCGTCAGCACGCGCAGCCCGCCGCGCAGGTCGCCCACGTCGGCGGCCGGGACCAGCGGGCCGAGCGGGCCGCAGTCGTCACCGTTCCTGCCCAGGTTGCACTGGGAGGTGAGCTTCTGGGCCCGCCGCGCGGTGAGGTCGCTGAAGGCGGAGTACCCGACGACCGCGGCCAGGGCCGGTTCCGGGGTGGGTCCACCAGGGTCGCGCCGACCCATGCGACGGCCTCGCCCTCCCAGTCCAGCCCGTCCTCGCCGGCCGGAACGGGCACCTCGGCACCGTCCACGGTGAGCGAGCGGGTCCAGCGGGCGATGAGGGTCGGGTACCCGGGCAGCTCCCGGTCCCGGAAGGAGCCCTCCGCCACGTGCCGGCTGCCGGACGCGCGGGTGATATGCGTCGGCCCGGACCACCTCACTGCTGCAACCGGCGCGCGACCACGTCGCCGCCGCCGGCAGCGGCCCGAGCGCCGACCATCCCGGCATGCAGTCGGGTCTGGCCCGCTTCCTGTCCTCCCCGCACGGCCAGGGCGATTTCCGGCCAGCATCGTCCATCGCTCAACTGTCGGCCAGGACAGGGCTGTCCCGGCCGAAGAATGATCATTAGTCTTCGGCGACAGGTTCGTCACCGACCTCAGGGAGCTTCATGTCCACCGCGCAGCAGGTCCCCGACATCCTCTCGCCGGAGTTCGCCGCCCATCCCTACGAGGCCTATCGCACGATGCGCGAGACGGCACCCCTCATCTGGCACGAGGCCACCCAGAGCTACATCATCTCGCGCTACGACGACGTGGAGCGCGTCTTCAAGGACAAGAACGGCGAGTTCACCACCGACAACTACGACTGGCAGCTCGAACCCGTCCACGGCAAGACCATCCTCCAGCTCAGCGGACGCGAGCACGCGGTCCGGCGCGCACTCGTCGCCCCGGCCTTCCGCGGCAGCGACCTGCAGGAGAAGTTCCTGCCCGTCATCGAGCACAACTCCCGTGCCCTGATAGACGCCTTCCGCCACACCGGCTCCGCCGACCTGGTCGCGGACTACGCCACCCGCTTCCCCGTCAACGTCATCGCCGACATGCTCGGTCTGGACAAGGCCGACCACCCCCGCTTCCACCGCTGGTACACCTCGGTCATCGCCTTCCTCGGCAACCTCTCGGGCGACCCCGAGGTGACCGCCGCCGGCGAGCGCACCCGGGTCGAGTTCGCCGAGTACCTGTTCCCCATCATCCGCGAGCGCCGCGAGCACCCCGGCGACGACCTGCTGTCCGCGCTGTGCGCCGCCGAGGTGGACGGCGTGAAGATGAGCGACGAGGACATCAAGGCCTTCTGCAGCCTGCTGCTCGCCGCCGGCGGCGAGACCACCGACAAGGCCATCGCCAGCATCTTCGCCAACCTGCTGCTCCATCCCGACCAGTTGGCGGCCGTGCGCGAGGACCGCGGTCTGATCGCCCGCGCGTTCGCCGAGACGCTGCGCTACACACCCCCCGTGCACATGATCATGCGGCAGTCGGCGACCGAGGTCCGGCTCAGCGGCGGCACGATCCCGCCCGGCGCCACCGTCACCTGCCTGATCGGCGCGGCCAACCGGGACGACAACCGCTACCGCGACCCGGACCGCTTCGACATCTTCCGCGAGGACCTCACGTCCGCGACCGCCTTCTCGGCCGCCGCCGACCACCTCGCCTTCGCGCTCGGCCGGCACTTCTGCGTGGGCGCGCTGCTCGCCAAGGCCGAGGTGGAGATCGGCGTCGGCCAGCTCCTGGACGCCATGCCCGACGTACGACTCGCCGACGGCTTCACACCCGTGGAGCAGGGCGTGTTCACCCGGGGTCCGCAGTCCCTGCCGGTACGCTTCACGCCCGTGGCGGACTGAGCCGCGTCGGCACCGGCAGCGGGTGGGCTCTCCCCACGAAGCCCACCCAGGCCCGGCGCCGGCCCGTGCGCTACTGCACCACCGGGGTGAAGCGCACCGGCAGCGAGGTCAGCCCGCGCATCCAGATGGAGGGCCGCCAGGCCAGCTCCTCCGGCTCGACCGCCAGCACCAGGTCCGGCAGCCGCTCCAGCAGCGTCTCGACCGCCGTACGGGCGATGACGTCGGCCAGCAGCGGTGCCGGGTAGGGACAGCGGTGCTCGCCGTTGCTGAAGGAGAGGTGCGCCGCGTTCTCGGCGCCCACGTGGGAGTCGGGCCAGATCTGCGGGTCGGTGTTGGCCGCGGCGAGGCCCAGCACGAGGCAGTCACCGGCCCGGATCTGCCGGCCGCCGAGCTGGGTGTCACGCACCGCCCAGCGGCCGATGAAGTTCTGCGTCGGCGTGTCCAGCCACAGCACCTCGTTCAGCGCCTCGCCCACGCTGAGCCGGCCGCCCGAGACGTTCAGGGCGAAGCGCTCGTCGGTCAGCAGCAGCCTGAGGGTGTTGCAGATCCAGTTGGCCGTCGGCTGCTGGGCGGCGGCGATGACGGAGATCAGGTCCTGGACGATCTCCTCGTCGGTCAGCCCCGCCGGATGCAGCAGCATGCGCGAGGTGACGTCCGCTCCCGGCCGCTCCCGCTTGTCCTTCACCAGCTGCTGGATCCGCGCGCCCACCCGCCCGTAGGCGGCCACCGGGTCGTCGCCCTCCGCCGCGTCGAGGGAGATCCGCAGGTCCTCCACCAGTTCCATGGTGTCCCTGCCGGTGTGCGGCATCCCGCACATCTGCACCGCGGCACGCATCGCCAGGGCGTGTGCGTACGCGCTCATCAGCTCCGCCTGGCCGCTGCCGGCGAAGGCGGAGATCAGCCGGTCGGCGATCTGCTGGCAGTCCCGGGCGAGTTCGAACTGGTCGACGCCCTCCAGCGCCTCCGTGATCACTCCCGCCCGCCGCCGGTGCTCCTCGCCCTCGGTGAACAGCACCGAGGGCTGGTAGCCGACGAACGGCAGCAGCGGCCAGTCGGCCGGAATGTGCTCCCACTGGTTCCAGCGGCGCGAGTCCCGGGCGAACAACTCGTCGTGGCTGGTCACATAGCTGACCTCGGAGTAGCCGAGGACCAGCCAGGCGGGAATGTCGGCGTCCAGCAGCACGGGCGCCACCGCGCCGTGCTTCCTGCGCAGCTCGCGGTAGAGCTGCGACGGCGTCTGCTGGTACTCCAGACCGGACAGCCGCACTGCTCCGGCGTGAGCGGGGCAGCCCGCGGGAGGCCCGGACGGGGAGGGGGATCCGGCGTCGGTCACGGTGTCGTCTCCCGGGTCATGGCCAGGTCGTAGAGGTGCTGTACGAGGGTGATCAGGACGTCCTTGCCGGACGTCCGCACGCGCGCGTCACAGTCGATCAGCGGCACGCGCTCCGGCAGGGCGAGTGCCTGGCGGACCTCGTCCAGGGAGTACCTGAAGGGGTCGTCGTCGAACCGGTTGACGGCCACGACGAACGGCGTCTTGTGGTGCTCCAGCCGGTCGATGGCGTACCAGGAGTCGTCCATCCGGCGCGTGTCGACCAGGACGACCGCGCCGAGCGTGCCGGAGAAGAGGCGGTCCCACAGGAACCAGAAGCGTTCCTGGCCCGGGGCACCGAACAGGTAGAGCACCATGTGCTCGTTGAGGCTGATCCGCCCGAAGTCGAAGGCCACCGTGGTGGTGGTCTTCGCCGCCACGCCGTGCGTCTCGTCGACGCCGACGCCGGCCTGGGTCATCACCTCTTCGGTGTTCAGCGGCCGGATCTCGCTGACGGAGCGGACCAGGGTCGTCTTGCCGACGCCGAATCCGCCCACGACGACGATCTTCAGGCCGGTCTCGGCAGCGTCGGCCAGGGGCGTTCGCCGGGAAGGCAGCTCAGAGGTTGCGGAGCCCATGGAGCACCTCCTTGAGGAGAGCGGATTCCGGGAGCGAGGCGACGGACTGCGCCGCGCGGGGGTGACGGGCGCTGATGCGGCCCATGGCGAGCAGGTCGCCGAGCAGGATGCGCACCACGGTGACCGGCAGTGCGAGCTCCGCGGCGATCTCGACCACGGCCGTGGGGTGCCGGCACAGTTCGAGGATGCGGGCGTGCTCCGACTGCATGCCGCTGGTCGGCTGGCATTCGCTCACCACCAGGGTGACCAGGTCGAACGTGTCGTCGGCACGGCTGCGTCCGCCCGTGACCGTGTAGAGCCGGTCGGGATCCCCGGTGTCCACGGGCTTGCGCATCACGACGAGGCGCTCCCCTGAAGACGCTGGCGTGGCTCGGCCCGCAGATGCTCGCCGATCTGCTCCACGAGCTCGGACATCTGGTGCCCGACCACTCCCGGATCGGCGTTCTCCTCGGCCAGCACCGCGAGGTGGGCGCCTTCGCCGGCCTCCACGATGAACAGCAGGCCGCCGTGGAACTCGGTCATGGAATGGCGCACACCTCCGGTTCCGTCGCCGAACTCGACGGAGGCGCCCTGGGCCAGTGCCTGGATGCCGGAGCAGATCGCCGCCAGCTGGTCCGCTTGGTCGAGCGTCAGGTGTTCGGTCCAGCAGAGCTTGAGGCCGTCCCGGGACAGGACGAGGGCGTGCCGCGTGCCGGGCGTGCGCTGCAGAAGGTTCTGCAGGAGCCAGACGAGGCTGTTATCGGTGGTCTGCATGGTGGGTGATGGGGCGGTAGGGCCCGGCAGAGCGGTCACCGACCCGTTCCTCCAATCTCACGGAGTCGAGCGGGGGGATGGCGCCGGATTCCCCGGCGCCGTAAGGGAAGCAGCGGGGCTACGCGGTGGGCGGCGGCTCGTCCTCGGAGCGTGCCCCGGCGCCGGCGGCCTCGCTGCCAGCCTGGCGGCCACGGTGGAAGGCGCCGAAGCTCGCGCCCGCGTCACGCGTCACCGGGCGTCCGGCCGGCCGGTCCTCGTCCCCCGCGGGGGCGTCGGCCCGGGCCCTGCGCTGCTGCCGCTCCTGTTCCGCTTCGGCCATGGTGCGGCCGGGGGCGCGCACGGGCAGGCCGTTGGGGGTGGAGCCCGCGGCACGCTGGTGTACGTCCGGCTCAGGAAGCTCCGCCCGCACAGGGGTCCGCTCGGGGGCGGCGGGCCGCGGCACGGTCGCGGACGGCTCAGGGGTCGCCGGTCCGGGCGTCACGGGCGCGGCCGGTCCGGGCGCCACGGCCGGGCGTGTGGTCTCCTGCGGCGCGGGCTCGCGCTGCTGGGCGAGCAGTTGCACGGGCAGCAGGACGACGACGCCGGTGCCGCCGCGCGAGGAGGGACGGTAGTTGACGCTGATGCCGTACTTGACGGCGAGTCGTCCGACCACGGCCAGGCCGAGTCGCGTGCCCTGCAGTGCGGCGAGGTCCGTCATCCGCCCCGCCACCGCCTCCTCGGCGCGCCGCATGGCCGCGTCGGCCATCTTCAGGCCGCTGTCCTCGATGGTGACGACGATGCCGGCACTGCGCTCCTCGACGTAGACGTGGACCTCGTCGATCGGCGGCGAGAAGTTGGCGGCGTTGTCCATCAGTTCGGCGAGCAGATGCATGACGCCTTCGGCGGCGAAGCCGGAGATCGCGGCCTTGGTCGGGCAGTGCAGCCGGACGCGCTGGTAGGCGGCGATACGGCCGACGGCGCCCCGCAGGATGCTCTCCATCACGATCGGCTTGTTCCACGCGCGGCTGGCGCGGCCGCCCATGAGCAGGGCCAGCCGGTCGGTCATCAGACCCAGCTGCGAAGTGCTGTGGTCCAGCTTCAGCAGGTCGCCGAAGACCTCCTCGCCGTGCCGCTCCTGCATCTGCCGCAGGTCGGCGAGCATGCTGACGGCCTTGGCCTGTACCCGGCTGAGCGCCTTCGCCGACGCCGCCTGCGCGGCTGCGGCTCGCCGTTCGCTCCGCGCCAGTTCCCGTATGAACGTCTCGGCCGGCACGCGCAGCAGGGGAAGCCGCGGCCACTCCAACTCGGCGAGCACCGTCTCGGCCGAGCCGCCCTCCCGCAGCCTGGCGACCGCGGCGGGCAGGATCTCCTTCGTCAACCGCTCCAGTTCGGCGGCGCCTTCGGCCAGTTCACGCCGGGTCTGCTGACGTTCGGCGTCCAGGGCCGCGGCCTGGCGTACGTCGATCTCCAGCAGGGTGGCGAACGTGTTGACGATGAGGCGCAGTTGCGGCTCCGAGGGCATCGGCATGCTCGCCAGCGCGTCGCCGGCGCTCACCCCGTCGCGCAGCCGCTTGGCGACCGCGGGCAGGGTCACGTTCCCCAGTTGCGCGGCCTCCGCGACCTGCTGCGACAACTGCGCTCTGAGGTTGCCGACCTCCGTTGTCAGCGCCGCGGTGGACCGGCCGGAGCGCCGGACCACGAGGACGCTGGTGAGCACGACGACCGCCATGCACAGCCAGGCCACCACCGCGGTGGCCACCGTCCAGGTGCGGGCGGTTGCAGGCGCCGTCGCCGCAGCGGCGCCGGCGGCCGCGGCGCTCACCACCAGAACGGCCAGAGGTGCGACCGGTAGGGCACGGGGCGTCTTGCCCGACCCGTGCTGAGCGGGCGGTGGGGGGACTGACATTCAGCGGTCCTCGGTCCTGGGAGCGGCAGTCGGAAGAAGGGGCTGACCGACACGCGGCGGTTCCGGCCGTGGAGACCGGATGTCGGCTCATGCTAGTCACTCCACCGGATCTGATGATCAGCCAGGCTGCATACGCCGCCCAAGAGGCGACTTCGTCGCGAACACACCGCCCGAGGAACACCCCGTGCTAAAGGCGACCTTGTGCCGCCGTGGTCTGAGATGACCGCGATGCCCGGTCGACGCGGCGCACCCACGCCGTCAACAAGCGCTTTCGTTCGAGCAGTTGAACGCTCCGTTCACGACAGGGGCGACGATTTCCGGCCAACTCTGCACGGAAAACGGTTCCTCGACGTCATCATCTCGAGTCGACCAGGATCTCGAAGCCCGAGCTGTCGCAGTAGGACACCGCATGGCGACTCCCCCACAGGTGTCGGAGCGCAGTATGGATCACGAGGGTGTCGCCCGGTACAAAACCCGTGTCAACAGGGGACTTTGCAGCAAGAATGGTCGTCATGACCTACGAAGGCTCCTCCATCGACCCGAACAAGCCGAGTATCGCCCGCGTCTACGACTACCTCCTCGGCGGCAAGGACAACTACGCCGTGGACCGTGAGATCGGCGATGTGTTCAAACGGGATCTGCCCGGCTCGGTGGCCATCGCCTTCGCCAACCGCGCGGCCCTGACCCGGGCGGTCGCGGAGATCGTCAAGACCACCGGCATCCGGCAGTTCGTCGACCTCGGCAGTGGTCTGCCGACCGCCGACAACGTCCACCAGGTCGCGCAACGGCACGATCCCGACTCCCGGGTCGTCTACGTCGACATCGACCCCCAGGTGCTGGTCCACGGGCGGGCGCTGCTGGAGAAGGACGAGCGGACCCGGGTCGTCGCGGTCGACGTACGCGACCCCGAGGCCATCCGCACCCACCCCGACACCCAGAGCATCATCGACTTCAGCCGTCCCGTGGCCGTCATGTTCAGCGCCATCCTCCACCACGTCAACGACGAGGAGGACCCGGCCGGCATCGTCCGCTACTGGCGCGACCACGTGCCCTCCGGCAGCCACTTCTTCATCAGCCACTTCCGCTCCGGCAACAACCCGGAGACGGAGGAGGCCGAGAAGGTGCTGCAGGAGACGTTCGGCCGTGGCCGCTGGCGCACCGACGCGGAGATCGCCGCCCTGCTGGACGGCCTGGAGATCCTCGACCCCGGCATCGTCCCCGCGCCCCTGTGGCGTCCCGACGAGACCGACGGCCCGTGGAACTCCGGCGCATCACGCGAACTGACGGTCTGGGAGCACCTCATCGCCGCCGGCCTGGCCCGCAAACCCTAGCCGTCGGCCGGTTCCCGCCTCAGTCGGAGCGGCTGCGCAGGAGATAGGCGATAACGGCGACGGCGGCCGCGGCGACGGCCACGGACGCGCCGACCTGGGCGACGCTGTTGACGCTCATGACCAGACCGGCGACGCCCAGGAACACCCCGACGAGACCGAACAGCGACTCTCGGGTGAGTTCCCGCCGCCGCGTCGCGGCCGGCACGGGCGAAGGTGCCGGGCCGTCCGCCGACGTGGTCGCCGACCCGGCGGTGCCTCCGGACGGAGGTGGAACCGTCCGCCCGATGGCGCGAAGACCGGCCAGGCCGTGGACCGCCGCCGCCAGCCCGGCGGCGGCGACGCCCACGAGGGCGTAGCCGAGAGTGCCGCCCAGGAACGCGTCCTGCCAGCGCCGGTAGGCGTCCTCGTACAGCCAACGACCCATGTAGTAGAAGCCGATCAGTGACGCCAGACGGCCCGCGAACAGAACGGTGCGGGTGCGGCGCACGGCGAGCAGACGGCGTTCGGTCATCCAGACGGCCGTCCGCAGCACGAGCACGACGACCGAGGGCAACAGCCCCTGGACGCTCTCGATGTCGATGCCGTGCATGCGCAGGACGTGCTCCGGATCGAGGGCGGCGGTGACGGCGAACACGCCGACCAGGCCCACGTCCACAGCCACGAGCAGCCGCCGTCCCGTCACGTCCCATCCGGTGAGTCCGCTCGCTGCCATGCCGGCCCCCCAACGCGCGCACGCGGTGCTGCGTCCCGATGCTCCCACAGGGCAGCAGCCGGGCTGCCCCTTTCGCTCGGTGCGGGCCACCGCACGCACGCGGAAGACGGCTGTCAGGAGGACTCGCGGACGATCAGTTCGGTGCGCAGGATGACGTGCCGCCAGGCCACGGACGGTTCCTCCATCTCCTCCAGCAGCAGTCTGATCATGGCCCGCCCCATCTCCTCCAGCGGCTGACGCACCGTGGTCAGGCGCGGTTCGGTGCGCTGGGCCAGCGGAAAGTCGTCGAAACCGATCACCGCGACGTCCTCCGGCACCCGCCGTCCCGCGTCGCGCAGCGTGTGCAGGGCTCCCGCCGCCGTGGTGTCCGACGCGGCGAGGACGGCGTCGATCTCAGGGTGTCGGCGCAGGAGCTGCGCCATGGCGCGGCGTCCGCTCTCCTCCGTGAAGTCGCTTTCGGCGACCCACGACCGCGTCCGTTCGAGCCCGGCCAGCGCCAAAGCGTCCTGGAATCCGCGCAGTCGGCACTGTGCGACGTACATGTCCAGCGGCCCCGTGATCGTGGCGATCGCCCTGCGGCCCCCTTTCACCAGGTGGGAGACGGCGGTACGGGCACCGCCCACGTTGTCCGCGTCCACGTAGCTCACGTTCTCGTCGCTTGAGCGGCGCCCCAGCAGCACGGTCGGCAGACGCGCCTCGGCCAGCATGTCCGGCAGCGGATCGCCCGCGTGGACGGACATCAGCAGCACCCCGTCGACCCGCCCGCCCCGTGCGTACTCCAGGAAACGCTGCCGCTCGTCCTGCGAGCGGACCAGGGTCAGCAGCAGCTGCATCCCGGTGTCCGCCAGGGCGTCGCCCAGCGAGCGGACGATCTCCGAGAAGAACGGTTCCGCGAACTGCCTCCAGTCCGGCTCCGTCAGGACCAGGGCCACGGCATCGGCCCGCCGCCCGGCCAGGGTCCGGGCCGCGAGATTGGGCACGTACCCGAGTTCGTCGATGGCTCGCTGCACGGCCCGGCGCGTCGACTCCTTGACACCGGCAGCGTTGTTGATGACCCGGGAGACCGTGCCCCGCCCCACCCCGGCGTGGACGGCCACCTCCTCCAGCGTCGGCGCTCCAGGGCGTCGCCTGGCCATGACCACCTCCCCCACCCGCGAGATCACCGATCTTACGGGCCCGAGCAAGCGGGCACACGCCTTCCGCACGTGATCGACCTTCACAGGCAGCCGGGCCCACCCGGCCGAGTTCGACCGTCAGCCGGATGGGCCCGGCGGGGACGCAGGGGCGCGCCGGGTCGAGGCGCCCCTCCGCCGGGCCGGCCGGTGGGAGCGCTTGGGGTCAGGCCCTTCGCGCCGAGGCCGTCACGCGACGCTGCAGGACGTGCCGTTCAGGCTGAAGCCGCCCGGTTTGGTGAAGGTGCCGTCATAGGTGCCCTGGAACCCGAAGGAGACCTGGCCGCCCGGAGCGATGGACGCGTTGTACGCCAGACCGCTCGCCGTCACCGCTCCCGAGGAGGGAGTCAGCTCGGCGCTCCAGGCGCTCGTGACCTTCTGCCCGGCGGGCAGTGTGAACGCGAGTTTCCAGCCGTCGACGGGGGACGAACCGGCGTTGGCCACGGTGACGTCGGCCGTGAAGCCGCCCTGCCACACATTCGTGCCGTAGGTGACCTTGCACGCCGCCGAGCCACCCGAACCCCCGGAGCTGCCGCCGATGTTGACGGCGGAGGAGAACGACGTCACCGCCAGTCCCGCACCGTTCTGCCAGGGCTCGAAGCCTGCCTGAACACTCGTCAGGTACCAGGTGTCCTGCGCCAGTCCCCGGGAGACGGCCTGGCGGACGAAGTCCATCACGTCGAAGTTCCAGCCGGCGATCGCCGACGGCGCGACGAAGGACAGGACGTCGTTGGAGCCGTTGTTGCCGGACCACACCTGCCAGGAACGCCCGGCCACGGTGGCGGTGCCGACCTGCGAGCCGACCGGCTGCACGGACCCCACATGGTTGAACCAGACCATGATCTCGGTGCGGTTGACGCCGTCGGTGCGGGGCGTCGGGTCCAGCCAGATGTCGTACGCGGCGTCGTAGACCGCACCGCTCACGTAGCTGTAGGAGATGCTCGTGGGCGCGCTCGCGATGGAACTCAGCCGGGCCGGGAGGTTCGTTCCGGGTGAGCAGTTGGTGTAGTGGCAGCCGTTGAACACCGACGGGTAGGACTTGGGGGCGCCGTTGGTCGGGACCGAGCCGTCGGCCTGGGCGATTCTGAAGCCGGAGTCGTTGACCGTGATGCACTGGGTGTCGTTGGTGCCCCAGCGGTTGTTCTGGACGACGTAACGTCCCTGGATCGTCGTCGAGCCGAACTGCTCGCAGATGGTCGTGTCGGCGTGTGAGGCCGGAGCGGCGGTGAGCAGGGCGGCCAGCGCGACGAGCGTCGTGAGCAGCGCGCCGAGCAGAGCGTGCGCCCGGCCCCTCAGGTTCAACTGTTGCATGCGGATCCTCCGCGGGGGATGTGTGGGGAACAGCGGGAGCGCCCACCACTTGGGAGCGCTCCCAAACCGGTATTCGACGGGGAGGGAGACCTCGTTCACGTGCGGTCATGCTCCTGACAAATGCCGGGTGACCTCGCCCGACTGCGACGAGATGCTCGGGGTGGAGCTTCGCCGTGGAGCTAGCGAGCCCGCGCGAGGGGCTTCTCGGCGGCTCTGCGCTGACGTCCGGGATCCATTGTTTCTGGTCCTCCTTGCGAAGTGCGGCTCGGTGGGGGTCAAGGCCTGAACCAGTGGGAGCGCTCCCATCTTGAGGACGAGGACAAGTCCCGTCAAGACGTTGAGAAGTTGAATCGTTTTGACCTGAACCTGCCGAGAAAAGTTCAGCAACACCCCTGGGCAACCAACCCCGTTGACGCTAGCTTCGCTGACACCAGTGGGAGCGGTTCCATCAATCGACGCGGCCGTCACAGTGCGCCCAGCCGCAGGGAGTCGCTCAAGCGACACCCTTGCGGTCCGCGCTTTCGGCCGGTGATCACCCTCCGAAGGAGAAGGAACCCGCACTCATGAGTCGTACCAGAATGTCACTTGTGGCCGCCCTGGCGCTGGTCGCCGGAACCTCGGGGACGGCACTCCTGACGTCACCGGCCGGTGCCGCCACCGCCTCCGTCCCCTGCACGGTGGACTACAAGGTGCAAAACCAGTGGGACACCGGATTCACCGCCGCCGTCACGATCACCAACAACGCCGCCGCCAAGTCCGCCTGGTCACTGACCTGGTCGTACGCCGGCAACCAGCGCATCACCAACGGCTGGAGCGCGAAGGTCGTCCAGAGCGGAGCCGTTGTCACGGCGACCAACGAGAGCTACAACGGCTCGCTGGCGAGCGGCGGTTCGGTCAGCTTCGGCTTCAACGCCTCCTACAGCGGCACCAACGCCCTGCCCACCGCCTTCAGCCTGGACGGTGTCGCCTGCAACGTCGACGACGGCGGCGGCTCCGGTGGCGGCACGGGCGGTGGAGGGGGCGGAGGCGGCGGCACCGGCAGCCGTATCGACAACCCCTACGTCGGGGCCAAGGGGTACGTGAACCCCGAGTGGTCGGCCAAGGCCGCCGCCGAACCGGGCGGCAGCCGCATCGCCAACCAGCCCACCGCCGTGTGGCTGGACCGGATCGCCACCATCAACGGCGTCAACGGCGGCATGGGTCTGCGTGCCCACCTCGACGAGGCGCTGAAGCAGAAGGGCTCCGGCGAACTGGTCGTCCAGCTGGTCATCTACGACCTGCCCGGCCGTGACTGCGCCGCCCTCGCCTCCAACGGCGAACTCGGCCCGAACGACATCGACAAGTACAAGTCCCAGTACATCGACCCCATCGCCTCGATCCTCTCCGACCCCAAGTACGCGGGCCTGCGGATCGCCACCGTCATCGAACCCGACTCGCTGCCCAACCTGGTCACCAACGCCGGCGGCACCAACAGCACCACCGCCGCCTGCGTGACCATGAAGTCCAACGGCAACTACGAAAAGGGCGTCTCCTACGCCCTGGACAAGCTCGGCGCCATCCCCAACGTCTACAACTACATCGACGCCGGCCACCACGGCTGGCTCGGCTGGGACAGCAACCTCGGCCCGGCCGTGCAGGAGTTCGCCAAGGTCGCCACCACCAACGGCGCCAGCGTCAGCGACGTGGCCGGTTTCATCGTCAACACCGCCAACTACAGCCCCGTCAAGGAACCGAACTTCAAGATCACCGACACGGTCAACGGCCAGACCGTTCGCCAGTCGAAGTGGGTGGACTGGAACCAGTACGTGGACGAGCAGACGTACGCGCTCGCGCTGCGGGACAAGCTGGTCGCCGCGGGCTTCGACTCCGGTCTCGGCATGCTGATCGACACCTCCCGCAACGGCTGGGGCGGCTCTGCCCGGCCCACCGGGCCCGGTCCGCTGACCTCCGTCGACGACTACGTCAACGGCAGCCGCATCGACCGCCGTATCCACGCCGGCAACTGGTGCAACCAGAGCGGCGCCGGACTCGGCGAGCGGCCGACCGCGGCCCCGGCCGCCGGGATCGACGCCTACGTGTGGGTCAAGCCCCCGGGCGAGTCCGACGGCTCCAGCTCCGCCGTCTCCAACGACGAGGGCAAGGGCTTCGACCGCATGTGCGACCCCACCTACGGGGGCAACGTCCTCAACGGCAACAACCCCACCGGCGCCCTGCCGAACGCGCCGCTGGCCGGGCACTGGTTCTCCGCCCAGTTCCAGCAGCTCATGCAGAACGCCTACCCGCCACTGCCGTAGCCCGCTGAGACGGTGAACACCCGCCGGGGCCGCCCTGCTTTCAGGACCGGCCCCGGCGGAGACGTCCGGCACCAGCCCGGTGGCCGCCCTGATCGCACGGGGTGCCCGAGTGTCACCGCGCACTCCCCGCGCCGGCGAAGGGCACCTGGGCCGAGGGTGCGGCCCGCTGTCCGTCGGGGTGCTGCCACAGGCCCTGCGTCTGGAGCCGGGGCAGGACGCCCTCGCCGAACCAGTACGCCTCCTCCAGATGCGGGTAGCCGGAGAGGACGAACTCCTCTATGCCCAGGCCGGCGTACTCCTTGATGCGCTCGGCGACCTCCGCGTGGCTGCCGACCAGCGCGGTGCCCGCGCCGCCGCGCACCAGGCCGATGCCGGCCCACAGGTTGGGGTGGATCTCCAACCGGTCGCGGCTGCCGCCGCCGTGCAGGGCGAGCATGCGCTGCTGCCCCTCGGACTCACTGCGGGCGAGCCCGGCCTGGATGGTCTTCACGGTCTCCGGGTCGAAGCCGTCGAGGAGCCGGTTCGCCTCGGCCCAGGCCTGCTCGGAAGTGTCGCGGGTGATGACGTGCAGCCGGATGCCGAAGCGGACGCTGCGCCCCTCCCGCGCGGCCAGCGACCGGATCCAGGCGATCTTCCGCGCGACGGCGGCCGGCGGCTCACCCCAGGTCAGATAGACGTCGACGTGCTTGGCGGCGACCTCTCCGGCGACCGGCGAGGAGCCGCCGAAGTACACCTCCGGGATCGGATCGGGCACCCGGGCGAGCCTGGCATCCTCGACCCGGAGGTGCTCGCCGCGCAGGTCGACGGTCTTGCCCTCCCACAACGCCCGTACGACTTCCAGGAATTCGCCGGTACGGCGGTAGCGGGCGTCCTTGTCGAGGAAGTCGCCGTAGGCGCGCTGCTCGTGGCTCTCGCCGCCGGTGACCACGTTCAGCAGCAGCCGGCCACCGCTCTGCCGCTGGAAGGTGGACGCCATCTGCGCGGCGAGCGTGGGCGAGACGAAGCCCGGGCGGAAGGCGACGAGGAACTTCAGGCGCTCGGTGTGCCGGCTGACCATCGCGGTGGTCAGCCACGCGTCCTCGCACCAGGCGCCCGTCGGCGTGAGCGCGCCGACGAAGCCCAGGTCCTCGGCGGCGCGGGCGATCTGGCTCAGGTAGGCGACCGTCGGCGGCCGGTCACGCCCCGACGCGGTGGCGGGGGTGCCGTGGCCGCCGCCGACGACGTGGCGGCTGTCGCCGTTGGTCGGCAGGAACCAGTGGAAGGTGAGGGACACGCGGAACTCCGATCAGGTGGGGGCGTGAACGTTCGGCGGCGTGCGTCGATGGCGGGTGGTGTCGGTCAGAGCAGGCCGTGGCGGGGCGGTCTGGTGCCGTTGAGGACGTGGCGGCCGATGTGCTGGACCTTCCAGCGGGCCGGATCGTGCAGGGTGTGGGTGCGCGCGTCGCGCCAGTGGCGGTGCAGGCCCAGGGAGTCGAGCGCGGAGCGCGTGCCGGCGACCTCGAAGAGGGCACTGGCGACCTCCACGGCGGCCTCGCCGGCCGTCACCTTGGCCGTGGCCACCGCGATCGACGCCTCGGCGGCGGAGTCGTCGGTGAGGTCGGCGCGGGCGGCCTCCACGGAGCGGGCCGCGGCGGCGAGCAGCGCGTCGGCGGCCCGTACCCGGATCGCCAGTTCGCCGAACCGCTGGATCAGCAGCGGGTCCTCGGCCGCGCTCTCCAGCCCGCTCTCGAACCAGGGCCGGCTCTTGGTGCGGACGAACTCCACCGCCTCGGCCAGCGCCCCGGAGGCGATCCCGGCGTCGATGGCGGCGTGCAGCAACTGCGCCACCGCGCCATGGAGTTGGGGCCCCTGGAAGGTGAGGTGGTGCGGCACGACCCGGCCGGCGGGCACCGGCACCGACTCCAGGCGCACGGTTCCGCTGGCGGTGGTGCGCTGCCCCATGCCGTCCCAGTCGTCCACCACCGTGAGGCCGGGCGCGTCGCGGGGGACGTACGCCACGTGCAGGGTGTCGTCGGCGGCGCGGGCGAGGACGGGGATCCAGTGGGCGAACAGCGCGCCGGTGGAGTAGTGCTTGACGCCGTCGAGGACGTGGGAGCCGTCCGGGAGCCGGGTGAGCCGGGTGCGGATGTCCTGCACGTGCCGGGTGCCCGCCTCCGACTGGGCGTTGCCGAACCGCCTGCCCGCCAGGACCTCGCCGAAGAAGAACTCCTGCTGTTCGCCGCTGCCTTGCCCGCGCAGCACGTTGACGTACACGAAGTGGCTCTGCGGGATCTGGGCGAGGCTGGCGTCGGCGGCGGCGAGCAGCCGGAAGATCTCGGCGAGCGTGTCCGCACGGACGTCCGCGCCGCCGAACGCGGCCGGCACGGTCACGGCGAGCAGCCCGGAGGCGGACAGCCGCTCCACCTCCGCGTGCGGGAGCCGGCGCCGCGCGTCCCGCTCGGCGGCGCCCTTGCGGAAGTCGGCGGCCAGTTCCGCGGCCACGGCGAGGGCTTCGGTGTCGTCCGCGATGACGTGCGCGACGCTCATCCGGCGGCCGCCAGCAGCGTCGTACGGCCGCCCAGCGCGGCCGAGAACTGGTCCGTGACCTGCGCCAGCGCCTCGGCCGCGGTCGGCGCGACGGTCAGCGTGCCGTCCTCCGCCAGCGTGATGTCCTTGTCGAGGGTGAACCAGCCCGGCGTGATGTGCGCGGGGCCCATGGAGGACAGGACGGGGCGCAGGGCGTAGTCGATGGCCAGGACGTGGGCGGTGGTGCCGCCGGTGGCCAGCGGGAGGACCGTCTTGCCCGCCAGGGCGTACTGCGGCAGCAGGTCGAGCAGGGACTTCAGCAGCCCCGAGTAGGCGGCCTTGTAGACGGGGGTTGCGATCACCACCCCGTCCGCCTGCTCGAACAGGGCGGTGGCCCGGACGATCGCCGGGTGCGCGAAGTCGGCTCCCAGCAGCGCCTCGGCGGGCAGGGTGCGGACGTCCAGCGGGATCACCTCGTGCCCCTGCGAGACGAGCCGCTCGTCGAGGTGGCGCACCAGCCGAGCGGTGCGGGAGGTGACGGAGGGGCTTGCGGAGACGGACAGGACGGTGGCCATGCGAGGACCTTTCGGTTCGTCGTGAGGTGGTGCGGTCGGGGGTCAGGCGTGGGCGGCGACGGGATCGGACTCGGCGTGCTGTGCCTCCAGTTCGCGCACCAGGGGCAGCACCCGCCTGCCGAAGTACTCGACCTCCTCCAGGTAGTGCAGGAAGCCGAGGAGGAAGAGGTCGACGCCGAGCCGCTTGTAGGCGACGATCCGCTCGGCGATCTGCTCGGGGGTGCCGATCAGCCCCGTACGGAAGCCGTCGTTGTACTGGACGAGGTCCTCGAAGGTGGAGTCCTGCCACATGCCCTTGCCGTCGGCGGTGGAGGGACCGGCCTGCTGCACGGCGTCGCGGAAGCCGTGCACGGCCGGGGTGTCGGCCTTGGCGACGATCTCGCGGAGGGTCTCGCGGGCCTCGGCCTCGGTGTCGCGGGCGATGAGGAAGCCGTTGAGGCCGAACTTCGGCGGTGTGCGGCCCACTTGGGCGGCGGAGGCGCGGACGTCGGCGATCTGCTCGCGGACGCCGTCGAAGTCCTTGCCGTTGCTGAAGTACCAGTCGGAGACACGGCCCGCCATGGCGCGGGCGGCGGTGGAGTTGCCGCCCTGGAAGATCTCCGGGTGCGGACGCTCGGGAGTGTTCAGCGGCTTGGGCTTGAGGGAGAAGTCGCGCAACCGGTAGAAGTCGCCGGCCAGTTCGGCGTGGTCCTCGGTCCAGATCGCGCGCAGGGCGCGGATGAACTCCTCGGAGCGCCGGTAGCGTTCGTCGTGCTCCAGCCAGGGCTCGCCCAGGGCGGTGAACTCGCCCTTGAACCAGCCGCTGACGACGTTGACGGCGAAGCGGCCGTGTGACAAGTGGTCGGCGGTGGCGCCGAGTTTGGCGAGCACACCCGGGTGCCACAGGCCGGGATGCACGGCGGCGATGACCTTCAGCCGCTGCGTGGCGAGCAGCAGCGCGAGGCTGAAACTCGTGGACTCGTGCTGGTACTCGGCGCCGTAGCTGGCCATGTACCGGACCTGGCTGAGGGCGTAGTCGAAGCCGTTGTTCTCGGCGAGGACGGCGAGTTCGCGGTTGTAGTCGTAGCCCCAGTCGGTGCGCTGCTCGATGGTGCTGGTGACCAGTCCGCCGCTGACGTTGGGGACCCAGTAGGCGAAGCGGACGGGGTCGGATCCGCCGGACAGGGGGGATGCGGGCATGGGGAGCTCCTGGCAGGAGGGTGCTGCGCGGGCAGGACGAATGGGCTCCGCGCACTTCGGGCGCGCTGGAGCGGGGTTTACGCGAGATCCGTCGTCAAGAAGCCGTCGTCACGACGGAAGGGAAGCGGGAAGTGAATCCGCGGGGGGAAGTCACGGAAGCCGGCGGACAACCGAGGGAGCGGGTGGGAGGGTTTCCCTCGGGTGCGCTCAGACCCGACAGCGACAGGCGGCGCTGGAGACACGCGCGAGGTCGACGTGGCGTCGTCGCGTGAGGTCCTGTCGCTTCATGCCATTGATCGAACCAGGAGGACCTCCGGCCGGTCAAGAACGGCCGGAGGTGATTCCACATGCTGAGAGTCGGTATTCACGAGGTTGTGACAGGGATTCCCTTGAACCCCTTCCCGGGCGCACGCAGTCTCGGTCCGTGCGTATCGAACAGCTCGAATACATCGCCGCCGTCACCCGGCTCGGTTCGCTGCGCCGCGCCGCCGAGGAACTGCACCTGTCCCAGCCGGCGCTCAGCGAGACCGTGCGCAATCTGGAGCGCGAGCTGGGCGTGGACCTGCTGGAGCGCAAGCGGTCCGGGGCCAAGATCAGCGACGAGGGGCGGGAGCTGCTGCCGCACATCATGAGCGTGCTGGACGCGGTCGACCGGCTGCGCGGCGCGGCCGGGGACCAGCACCGCATCAGCCGCATGGTCCGGCTCGGCACGGTGAACACGGCCACGGTGCCGCTGGTCATCCCGACCGTGCGCGAGTTCCGGGCCACCCATCCGCTGACCCAGGTGGAGCTGGTCGGCGCGCAGCAGGCCGACATCCACCGCGGGCTGCTGGAGGGCGCCTTCGACCTGGGGCTGGTCAACTACCTCCACGGCGACGACATGCCGCCCGGTTTCGAGACGACCGAACTGCTGCGCGGCCGGCCCGTGGTGTGCGTGCGCCCGGACAGTCCGCTGGCGGCCCTCGACGCGGTCGACGCGGACAGCCTGCTGACCGAGCCGCTGGTGGTGATGCGCTCCGGCTACGTCATGCACCGGTTCCTGCACCGGCTGCTGCGCGGCCGGACACCGTCCTTCTCGTACTCCACCGACGGCGCGGAGATGGGCAAGCTGATGGTCGCCGAGGGCCTGGGGGCCACGGTGCTGCCGGACTTCAGCGTCGTCGGCGACCCGCTGGAGCGACGGGGCGCGATCACGGTGCGGCCTCTCGCGGGGGATGCCACGGACGTCCTGCTCGTCCTGCAGCGCCGCCCTTCCGGCTCCGTCCCCCGCGCGGTCCGCGACCTGCACGCACTGTTCGTGCGCAACGCCCGTGCGTACCGGGCCACTTCGCGGCACCTGCCGGCAGGATGACCGCGCGCTCCTCGCGACGGGTTCGGCTGCCGGGCGCCGGCACGACCGCGCGGGGTGCGGGTGCCGTCGATGTCAGTGCCGGGGCCTACGGTGGTCGCGTGACTTCCGAAACGCTACGCGGGCGACTGGCCCGTTTCCGAGAAGCTGCGCTCGAGCAGGGGATTCCGGCCGACGAGGTCGACCGGTGGATGGACCTGGTGCGGCCCTGCGCCGTGCTGTCGACGCGCGAGGACGGCCCGGTGGCCGCCAGGTTCGGCGGCCCGGCGCTGCTGCCGCCCGGCGTGCCGCATCCGCCGTTTCCGTACGTCGCCTCCGTCGACCTCGCGGCGCTGCCGCCGTCCTCGACCGACCTGCCCCTGCCGTCCGACGGCCACCTGCTCCTCTTCGCCTGGCCGCGCGACACGGGTGACCTCTCCAACCACGGGGCGGTCGTGCACGTCCCCGCCGGGTCGCCCACGCAGGAACACGACCGGTACGCGTGGGACCCGTACGGCATCCCGGAGGCGCGGGAGACAGCCGACGCCTTCCCGCAGGGCGAGCTGCGGGTGCGGACGGAGCCGTCGCTGCCGTACCACTACGAGGTGGAACTGCCCGACGGCGACATGGTGCCGCTGCCCGGCTTCCCTCACGCGGAGGAACTGGCCGAGGAGTGGGAGATGGCGTGCCGCTACCTCGACCTCCGGGGCCCGTTGCACATAGGCGGGTACGCCGACGAGGAGATGGTCCACCTCGACCCGCTGGAGAACCTGGTGCGCTGCGCGGTCGACCAGGCGTCGCGCGGCGAGTGGGGCGGCGGCGAACCGGTGTCTGCGAACGTTGGGGACTGGGTGCTGCTGGCGAGTTGGAGCCCCGCCCTCGGTGACGTGGAGGCCGGCTCCAGCGTCCACTGGGCGCTCCAGCGCAAGGACCTGGAGGCCGGGCGGTTCGAGCGGACGTTCACCGACGTGTACTGGAATCCCTGACGGCCGGCTGGTCGAGGAGTCGGGCGGGCTCGGCCGGTGCCTGGACATGGGCCAGGTGGCCCTGACCGGCCAGTTCGTGGACTTCGGCGTGGGCGACGCGCTGCCGGATGTCGTCGAAGGAGGTTCCGTAGGGGGCGGTACCGCGATTGTGCTGGCCGATGATCAGGCCGACGCGGTCGGCCCGCCCCGCCATCGCCCGCGGTGGCGGCACCGTGTTCAGCGCGTCGAGCTCGGCGTACAGCGGCCGGCTCAGGCGGCGCAGCGCCGCCCAACCGTGGTGGTCGGCGCGGAGTGCCTCGACGTGCGCCGCGGAGGGGCCGGAGATCCGCCGGTTGACGATCTCGACGCCGCGGTCCCAGTCCGCGCTCTCGTGCGCGGACCTGAGGTCCTGCAGTGCGTGCCGGCCGAAGGGCCGAAGCACCGGCTCGTAGGCGACGTGGTCCATCGGGCGCTCTTGGGCGGACAGCAGGGCGATCAGCCCGCCGTAGCTCCAGCCGAAGAGCGCCCGCGTACCGTCGAACACGTCGAGGATCGCGCCGAGGTCCTCGACCTCTGCGCGCAAGCGAGTACGAGTCGGTCTGCGGTCCCGAGGGGGCGCGCCCCCGGCGGTTCACGACCGCCACCGACGGCCAGGCGCCGAGGGCGCCCGCGACATGGCGCCAGGTGTGCGCGTCGCTGATCGCGCCCGGGACGACGACGAGGCCCGGAGCGCCCGGCTCCCCGTACACGTCTCCGCCACTGCCCGTCGGTAGATGTCGCGGTACCGCTCGGCGTAGGTGCGCACCGACTCCTCGAACAGGCCCGCCTTGCTGCCGAAGGCGGCGTAGAGGCTGGAGGTGGACAGGCCGAGGGCCGCGGTCAGGGCGCGGGTCGAGGTGCCGGAGTGGCCCCGTCGCCACAAGAGGCGAGCGGCGTCCAGGACAAGGACATCGGTACGGTCGTCGAACGCGTCCTCACCGACTCGGTCGAGGAGTTCACCCAGCCCGGCGACACACATCCCGGATGCCTCATCAGCAGCGCCGCGATGACCGACAGCACCGACACCCTCGGCACCACCGCCTGCTTCGCCGAACTGCACGGCTGGAACGAGCAGACGCTCCTCGCCCGCGTCGAGCGAGCGGTCCGGGACGGGGAACTGACCGCCCAGACCAACGCGGCGGCCGTGACCGGCCTCGTCCAGTCCGACTGGCACGGCCTGTCCGTCCGCTCCAACCTCGGCACGCCGCGCGAGGACCTGATCGAGGCGGCGCAGCTTGGCCACCGGCTGATCTGCCGGCACCCGGCCTCGGCACGGCCCTGATCCCGGGATGCCCGGATCGCCGCGGCGACCTGCGCGCCGTTCAGGCCGTCACCGACGAGCGAGCGTTCAGGAAACGCCACCGGATCGATCTCCAGCTCGCCAGCATGGCCGGGCGGACGGCGATGTCCACGGTCAGGACGCGGATGGCCCCGAAAACAATCCGGGCAACCTGTGAATACGCCCAGGACCGAAAGTGGCTGTCTCCGGCCGTGGTTCAGGCGTCACCGACGTGAACTCCCCGTCGGCCCCGCATCGACCTTCAGGAGCAGGTCGGTGAGTTCCGCGGGCATGGTGATCATGCAGTCGTGGCCGGTCGGGAGTTCCCACACCTGCGCGGGGGTGCCGTTGGGCTGGATCGGGGGGACGGGGCGGCGGGTGATGCCCGCCGGCATGGCGCCGACGTTGTGGATGTGCGTGCGGGGGATCGCGTCGGCGGCCGGATTGTCCAGCCGCACCGGCTGCGTGAGGCACCGCACCGGCTGGTCGGAGAGCATGCCCCGCAGCCAGGCGACGTCCGCGGGGTCGGTGACCCCGAACAGGCCGAGGGGCGCGGGCCGTTCGGGCATCGGTGGCACACGCCAGCCGCTCTCGGACTGCTCGGCGAGCTCGATCAGTTGCCGGGTCATGGGGTGGACGTCGACCGCGGACTCGCCGTCCCGCGGCACCATCGCGTCGAGATAGACCAGGTGCCCGACACGCTCCGGAACCCGGTGGGCCGCGGCGGAGATCACCAGGCCCGCGTAGCTGTGGCCGACGAGCACCACGTCACGCAGGTCCTCCTCGGCGATCAGCCCGACCACGTCGTCTACGTGCGTGTCGAGGCCCACTTCGGGACCGAGCAGGTGCGCCTTGTCGCCGAAGCCCGTCAGGGACGGCGCGAACACGCGGTGCCCGGCCGACTCCAGCAGCGGCACCACCCGCTCCCAGCACTGCCCGCTGTGCCAAGCGCCGTGTACCAGCAGAAATGTGGACATGAGCAAGTCGATCTTCTTTCGCGGAGGAGGAAGGGCACGGACACGCGTTGGCCGCCGGTTCGCCGGCCTCGCGGTTACTATTCGTGCCTCGGTACCGTTCGGGTACCGGGATCATGCTGGTGCAGGTGACGCGCCGCGGGCAATACGGCACTTTTCGGTGACCGGGTTCTCTGGAGGTAACCATGGACGCGACACAGGGCAAGGGCGATCCGCAGCCGGCGACGCCGCCCAGCGACGCGTGCCGCACCCGGGTGGTGCTCGACATCGTCGGGGACAAGTGGTCGCTGCTCGTGGTGCGCCACCTCAGACACGGACCGCGCCGTTTCACCGAGCTCAAGAAGGCCATCGACGGCATCAGCCAGCGCATGCTCACCGTGACCCTGCGCAGCCTGGAGCGGGACGGGATCCTGACCCGTACCGTCCACAACGTGATGCCGCCGCACGTCAGTTACGAGCTCACCGAGATGGGCCTCACCCTGCGCGAGGCCACCGCACCGCTGCACGAGTGGAGCGTCGCCCATCTCGCGCGGATCGACGCGGCGCGGGCCGCCTACGACGCCCGCGCGGAGGGCACGAGCACGAGCTGAGCCCCTGCGGACCGCTTCCCGCCCGGCGATCAGCCGTCCGCGGGCGACACCTCCGTCACCTTGCCCTTGGTGTCGGCCTCCACGTATCCGGCGCCGTACTTGCCTGCCAGATAGACGGCCATGCCGGCCGGGGTGTGGAAGGCGGTGTTGGGCTGTCGCACCGTCAGGTAGCGGGACTCCGGATTCTTCACGTTCAGCTTCTTGTCCGCCTCCGCGAACAGCGCCGGAACCCGGTCCCAGTCGAAGCCGTCCAGGCTGACGGGCTGTACTCCCCCGGACAACGTGCCGGAGATGAGGCCCTTCTTCACGCCCTCTCCGGGGCGGTAGGTGTAGGAGTCGTAGGCGCTGTCGCTGCCCTTGACCATCATGCGGGCGGAGGCGTAGTCCGCGAAGACGGTGAAATCGCCGAACCTGTCCCGGCCGGTCGCCTTCTTGAACGCGGCGACGGCCGCGCGGACACCGTCGGGTGTGAGCAGACCGCCGCTCTGGTCGGCGGGCGGTGTGGACGAGTCGGTCGTCCGCCGGGTCGAGGCCGTGACGGACGCATGGGCGGACGTGCCGGCCGAGGCGCCGCCCTTCGCGCCCGCCGCGTCGCCGCCGAGGGGGATCAGCCACCAGGCCAGGACCGCGGCGCCCAGGAGACAGACCGTCGTGGCGGTCACCAGGGCGGCGCGAGCGGGAGTTCGCCGGGTGGCCGCGGACGGGGAGGAGACCGTCGGCGGGCCCGGCCGGGGTGCCCCGGAGGGCGGGGCCAGCGGATAGGAGGTGGGCGTGTCGCGCGGCGATGACCGGGCGACGTCACTCAGGTGACCGCCCGCCTCCGCCTCGGCCTCCTCCGCCGCCTCGCCCAGCATCCGGTCCAACTCGGCCGCGGTCGGCCGCGCCGACGGGTCCCGTACGAGCACCCTCACCAGTGCCTCGCTCAGCGCACCCGCCCTCACCGGCGGTGGCACGTCCTCCTGGAGGATCGCGGCGAGCGTGGCCAGGGTGGTTCCGCGGCGCAGCGGATGGTGTCCCTCCACCGCGGCGTACAGCATCATCGCCAGCGACCACAGGTCGGAGGCGGCCCCGCCCTCCTGCCCGGCGACGCGTTCCGGCGCCATGAAGTCCGGAGTGCCGATGATGGCCCCGGTGGCCGTGAGGTTCGTCAGCTCGCGGATCGCGGCGATGCCGAAGTCGGTCAGTACGGGGCGGCCGTCGGGGCGCAGCAGGACGTTGGCGGGTTTGACGTCGCGGTGCTCGACGCCGGCGTGGTGTGCGGCGGTCAGTGCGGCGAGCACGCCCCGGCCGATCCGGGCGGCCTCCGCGGGCGGCAGCGGCCCTTGTGCCAGGCGGTCGGCGAGGGAGCCGCCGACGACCAGTTCCATCACGATCCACGGGTAGGTGCCCTCGCCGCCGTCGACGATGTGGTGGATGGTGACGACGTTGGGGTGATCGATCCGGGCCAGGGCCCGGGCCTCGCGCAGCACGCGTTCCCGCAGCATCCGCGCACCCTCGGGATCGTATTCCGCCAGGTCCGGGTCGGGCGGACGCACCTCCTTGACCGCCACCTGCCGGTGCAGCATCAGGTCCCGGGCCCGCCAGACCGTGCCCATCCCGCCCCCGCCGAGGCGCGCCTCCAACGCGAACCGCCCGTCGACGACCCGCTGTTCGGCGCGTCTGTCAGCCTCACTCATGCGCGGGAGCCTATCGCCCGTCCGGCGGTGACCTGCGGCCGGAACGGACAGCAGCCGACGCCCACCACGGCGCCTCGCGATGCCCCATGGCGACATATGTCTCAGTGCGACATGTGTCCCAATGGGACATCAAGGCGTACGCTCCGGCCGCCGGGGCTCGGCTCGCCCGGCGCCATCGCCGAGTACCTGCTCGTCGACGACCCGCGTCACCTCGTACCGCTGGACGGTCTGGACCCGGTCGCCGCGGTCCCGCTGACCGACGCGGGCCTGACCCCGTACCACGCGATCAAGCGGTCGCTGCCGAAGCTGGTGCCCGGTTCGACGGCCGTGGTCATCGGCACCGGCGGCCTCGGACACGTCGCCATCCAGGTGCTGCGCGCCCTCACACCGGCCCGGGTGATCGCCCTCGACGTCAGCGAGGACAAGCTGCGGCTGGCGAAGGAGGTCGGCGCCCATGAGGCGGTGCTCTCCGACGCCGGCGCGGCCGCCGCGGTGCGCGCCCTGACCGGCGGTGCGGGTGCCGAGGCCGTCTTCGACTTCGTCGGGGCCGAGCCCACCGTGCGGACCGCGGGTGCCGTCGCCGCGGTGGAGGCCGATGTCACGATCGTCGGCATCGGCGGCGCCGCCCTGCCCGTCGGCTTCGGCTTCCTGCCGTTCGAGGTGTCGGTGTCCGCGCCCTACTGGGGCAGCCGGAGCGAGCTGATCGAGGTGCTGGGCCTGGCCCGCTCGGGCGCGGTGTCGGTGCACACCGAGACGTACTCCCTGGACGAGGCCCCGCTCGCCTACGAGCGCCTGCACGCCGGCAGGGTCAACGGCCGGGCGGTCATCCTGCCCAACGGCTGAGCGTCATCGCATGTCCGACCCGCCGCCCCGCCGTGTGCAGCGGGGCGGCGGCCGGCACCTCTCCCGTCGAATCAGGCGGTACGCATACGTACGATAGGTACGGAATGCCACTTTGCAGACGAGGGCAAGCACCCATGACCTCCCCCTTCGCCGAGCCCTCCGACGCCGACGCCCTGTTCGGTCTGGACGCCCTCAACGGGACGGAAGGGCCCGACGCGGGTGCTGACGACTCGCCCGCCTCCCGTTTCCACGACTCTCCGACCGCCACGCGCCTGCTCCCGGTCCGCACCGTCTACGCCGAGCCCGCGGCCGCCGCGTCACCCCGCGGCCGCGAGATCCTCACCCGTTTCCCCGAGGCGCAGGTGATCGAGGTGGACTCCCACTGGCGCATCCCGGGGCTGCACGGAAACGAGGACAACGTCGAGCGCTGGATCCGCGTCAAGGGCGAGACGCTGGTCCTGGGCGAGCGAAAGACCCTCACCACGCGGCCCAACGGACGCTCGGCCGACTTCATCGCCCCCGGCCCCTCCAACGGGTGCGCGATGGCCTGCGCCTACTGCTACGTGCCGCGCCGCAAGGGATACGCCAACCCGATCACCGTCTTCACCAACATCGACCGGATCATCGCCCACCTGGGACGGCACATCGCGCGCCAGGGCCGCAAGACGGAACCCAGCCAGTGCGACGAGACGGCCTGGGTCTACGACATCGGGGAGAACGGCGACTGCTCGGTGGACGCGCTGATCTGCGACAACACCGCCGATCTGATCACCGTCTTCCGCCAGTGGCCCACTGCGAAGGCATCCTTCGCGACCAAGTTCGTCAACCCCGATCTGCTCGCACTCGATCCGCGCGGCCGCACCCGCGTCCGCTTCTCGCTCATGCCCGCGGCCGACTCCCGGCTGCTGGACCTGCGGACCTCGCCGGTGCCCGACCGCATCGCCGCCGCGGCCGACTTCCTGGACGCCGGTTACGAGGTGCACTTCAACCTCTCCCCCGTCGTCCTGCGGCCGGGCTGGCAGGACGACTGGACGGAGCTGCTGCGCCGGCTCGACGACGTCCTGCCGCACCGGGTGAAGCGACAGGCCGCCGCGGAAGTGATCATGCTCACCCACAACCAGGAACTGCACCAGGTCAACCTCGGCTGGCACCCCCGTGCCGAGGACCTGCTGTGGCGGCCCGACCTGCAACAAGGCAAACGCTCACAGAACGGCGCGCTCAACGTCCGCTACCGCGACCACGTCAAAGCGGACGCCGTGCACACCCTGCGCCACCTCATCGCCACCCACACTCCCTGGCTGCGTGTCCGCTACGCCTTCTGACCCCTGCGGACCGGTCAGTCGCGTCGCGGTACCGCCATCTCGCCGAGCTCGGACCAGTCGTCCTGCGGGATCGTCGCGTTGACGATGCGCGGGGTCTCGGCAAGGTACGGCGGCAGGTTGCGCTGCGCGGTGCGGAAGTGCTCGGAGCCGACGTGCGCGGCACCGGCCTCGTCGTCGCGGAAGGCCTCCACCAGGACGTACTCGGTCGGGTCCGCGATGCTCCGGGACCAGTCGAACCACAGGCAGCCCGGTTCGGCGCGGGTGGCCTGGGTGAACTCCGCGCTGATCTCGGGCCACTTGTCCGCGTGCTCGGGCAGGATCCGGAACTTGGCGGTGATGAAGATCATCTGAAGGCTCCTCGGGCCGTGATGCGTGTGCCGGTCTCCATAGTGGATCAGGGAACGAGGACGGGGCGTCCGCGGACCCGCTCCCGCGCGGCCGGCACCGTCAGCTCGCCCCGCGCGGCGCAGCATGCGCACCCCGTTCAGGAGGGCACCGCCCTTGCCGACGAAGCCGATGACTCCTCACAGCATCGCCCATCGCCTGGGCCGGGTGCGGGAACGCGAACGCGACGAGGTCGTGCGCGGCCTGGCCGGGCCCGGCACGACCGGCGCCCAGGCCGCGGAGCGACTCGGCATGAGCCGCGCCAGCGTGTACCGCACGCTGGCCCGCTACGGCATCCGGATGCCCGGCCCGTGCCCCTCGTCCGGCTAACGGCCGATCTTGTCCAGCTCGGCGAGATCCTCGTCGGACAGCGCGAGGCCCGCGCCGGCGACGTTCTCGCGCAGGTGCGCCACCGACGAGGTGCCGGGGATGAGCAGGATGTTCGGCGAGCGCCGCAGCAGCCAGGCCAGGGCGACCGCCATCGGCGTCGCCTCCAGCCGGGCGGCGACCGCGGAGAGCGCCGTCGACTGCAGCGGGGTGAAGCCGCCGAGCGGGAAGAAGGGCACGTAGGCGATGCCCTGCTCGGCGAGCTCGTCGATCAGTGCGTCGTCCTGGCGGTGGGCGAGGTTGTACATGTTCTGCACGCACACGATCGGCGCGATCGTCCGCGCCTCGGCCACCTGTCGCGCCGTCGCGTTGCTCACTCCAAGGTGCCGGATCAGGCCCTGCTGCTGGAGTTCGACGAGGGTCTCGAAGGGTTCGGCGAGCGAGCCGGGCCGGGGGCCCTGTGCGTCGCCGAGCCGGAGGTTGACCACGTCGAGCACGTCCAGGCCGAGGTCCTCGAGGTTCTCGTGCACGGCGCGGAGCACGTCGTCGGGCTGCCGGGCGACGGGCCAGCCGCCCTGTTCGTCACGGACCGCGCCGACCTTGGTGACGATGTGCAGCGACGCCGGATAGGGGTGCAGGGCTTCACGGATCAGCCGGTTGGTGACGCGTGGTCCGTACGCGCCGGCGGTGTCGAGGTGGGTGATACCGAGGGCGACGGCTTCGCGCAGGACGGCGAGCGCACCGTCGTGGTCGTCGGGCGGGCCCATGACACCGGGGCCGGCGAGCTGCATGGCGCCGTAGCCGAAGCGGGTGACGGTCAGATCGCCCAGGGGCCGGGTGCCGCCGGGCAGGGACGTGGACGGGGTGTTCATGCCGGTGCCTTGTCTGCTGAAACCGATGGGGTGCCGAAAGCAGTTCGATGCTCGCCCGCCGGCGGCCGGCTCCTCCAATACCGACCGGGTGCACCGTGATACCCGGCCGGTATCACCGCAGTAGGCTGTGGCCGTGGACACCTTGGAGACCCGAGAGCTGCGCTACTTCATCGCCGTCGCCGAGGAACTGCACTTCGGCCGCGCGGCCGAGCGTTTGAACATGGCCCAGCCACCGCTGTCCCGCGCGATCCAGCAGCTGGAACGGCGCCTGGGCGTCCGCCTGTTGGAGCGCGACCGGCACGGCGTGGCGCTGACCGGCGCCGGTCACATGCTGCTGCAGGAGGGCCGCGCCGCCCTCGACGCGACCATCGCCGCCGCTCGCCGCACCCGCCGGGCGGGCGGCGCCGACGGGCCCGGCGGCTCCCGTGACCGCCTGGTGCTCGCGGTGAAGGCCGGCGCGTCGCACGAGCTGCTGCACAAACTCCTCGACGCCTACGCGGCCGAGCCCGACGCCGCCGAGATCGAGGTGCTGCCGAGCGGCACGTGCGAGCAGGGGGCGATGCTGCGCGACGGCCGCGCCGACGTGGCGCTCATGCACACGCCGTTCAACTCCCTGACCGGATTCGACAGTGAGGAGCTGATGACCGAGGGGCAGATCGCCATCCTGCCCGCCGGTCATCCCCTCGCCGCGCACCGCACGCTGTCCCTGGCCGACATCCGCGACGTGCCCGGTCTGCCGCTCGCCCGCTGGTCCCGCGACGGCGCCTTCCCGCCCGGCCCGGGCCCCGAGATCCACGACCAGACGCAGCTCGCCCAGCTGATCGCCCTGGGCCGCACCATGGCCGTCTTCCCCGAATCCGCCCGCGCCTGGCTGTGGGCCGAGCACACCGCCGTCCCGCTGACCGACGCGCCGCCCGTCGTCACGCACATCGCCTGGCCCGCGCACAGCCGATCCCGCGCCCTCGCCCGGCTGATCCACACGGCCACACGGCTCTGACCGCGACCGCGAGGCGCCCCCCTCGGCCGGGAAATCCAGGTGACCGGCGCCGAACCGCCTGCCTAGGATCGGGCGCTGCCCGTCCCGTCCTCCTGCCCTTGATCGGCCGCTCGTGAGATCCCTGCTTCCCGCCGTGCTGCGCGAAGAGCCGCAGTTCGCCCGCCTGTTCATCGGGCAGTCCCTGTCGGTCCTGGGGGATCGCGTGTCGTTCGTGGCCGTGCCCTTCGCGGTGCTCTCGGTGGGCGGCTCCGCCGCCGACGTCGGCCTCGTGACGGCCGCGGCGCTGGTACCCACGCTGCTGTTCACGCTGGTGGGCGGCGTGTGGGCGGACCGTTTCCGGCGCCACCGCATCATGCTCGTCTCGGACCTGGTGCGGTGCGCCGCGCAGGGACTGACGGCGATCCTGCTGCTGCTCGGCGTCGCGGCCGTACCGCATCTGGTGCTGCTGATGGCCGTGTTCGGCACCGCGGACGCCTTCTTCATGCCGGCCTCCACGGGGCTGCTGCCTCTGGTCGTCGGGCCCGACCGGCTGCGCGAGGCCAACGCCCTGCGGGGATTCGTGCAGTCGGCCGGGCTGGTCGTGGGTCCGGCCCTCGCCGGGGGCCTCGTGGTGCTGGCCGGTCCCGGCGGCGCCCTGGCCCTGGACGCCGTGACGTTCGCACTCAGTGCCGCGTTCCTGGCCCGGTTGCGGCCCCGCGACACCGTCGCCACGGCAGCCGGGCCCCACACCGGCACGGCGTTCCTCGGTGAGCTGCGTGCCGGCTGGGTTCAGGTGCGCAGTCGCGGCTGGGTGTGGTCCGGCATGGCGGCCATAGCGGTCTACCACGTCGTCGTCCTGCCGTCGGTGTTCGTGCTGGGGCCCGTCCTGGCCGAGAAGGAGTGGGACGGTGCCGCGAGCTGGTCGGTGGTCACCGCGGGCTTCGGGATCGGCTCCGTCGTCGGGGACGTCTGCGCCTACCGGCTGACGGCCAGGCGTCCCCTGGTGCTCGCCGCCGCGGCACTCGCCGTGGCCTCCTGCCAGGCGGTCATCATCGGCTCCGGCGCACCGGTCGCCTGGATCGCGCTCCTCGAAGCGGTCACCGGTGTCGCCGTCTCCCTGTTCTTCGTGACCTGGGAGACGGCGCTGCAGACCCACGTGCCGCAAGAGGCGCTGTCCCGGGTGAGTTCCTACGACTACCTGCTCTCGTCCGGGCTCATGCCGCTCGGCCTTGCGCTCGCCGGCCCGGTCTCCGCGTCGCTCGGTGTGCGGCCCACCCTGTACGCGATGACGGTCATCGCCGTCCCGGCTGCCCTGATGCTGCTGTGCGTCCCGTCCGTGCGGCGGCTCCCGGCACGGCGACCGTCTGCGAACGCCGCGAGCGACCCGGGCGGCGGCCCCGTCGCCTCGGAGGCCGCTCTGCCGTGACGGCGGCCGCGAAGATGCGGGCCCCTGCGGGCGCCGTCAAGGTGGTGGATGACCGTGTACGAGCCCCACGCACAAGGAGACCGCGCCATGGCGAAGGACAAGGGCACCTCGGGCAACGCGCGAAGGAAGGAACCGGCCAAGGGCGACAAGGTCGCCTGGAGCAGTCACGGCAGCGAGACCTCCGGCACCGTCGAGAAGAAGATCACCAAGCGGACCAAGGCGGCCGGGCGCACCGTGGACGCCTCACCCGAGGAGCCGCAGTACGAGGTCCGCAGCGACAAGTCCGGCCGTACGGCCGTGCACAAGCCCTCCGCCCTCAAGAAGAAGAAGTAGGCGGCGGAGCCGGCATGACCGACGACGAGCAGCGCGAGACCTGGGACACCTTCCGCGATCTGGTGAACATGACGCCCACCTCCCTGGAGAAGTGGCTCGCGACCGACGACTCCCGGCAGGCGGGGCAGCACAGGGACGGCGGCGAGTCGACCGGGCACGCCTCCGGCCGGGCGATCGTGGACATCCTGCGCAAGAAGAAGAGCGACCTGACCGACGCGGACTACGCGCACATGCGCAAGGTCAACGGCTACATCCACCGCCACCTCGCGCAGCGCCCGAAGGGAGACATCCGCGACACGCGCTGGCGTCACTCGCTGATGAACTGGGGCCACGACCCGCTGGACGACCACGCCGGCTGAGAGCGACGCCCCGGCGCCGGACAGCCCCGCATCGGGCAACGGCCGCCTCCGTCAACGGCGTCGGCCCCTCACGGTCCGGACGTCACCCTTCCGCCCGGGCGTGGCGCGCCGTGGCGAAGCGGCGCCGGTAGGCCGCGGGGCTGATGGACAGCTCGCGGGCGAAGACCCGGCGCAGGCTCTCGTAGCTGGGGAAGCCGGCCAGGGACGCGGCCTGGGTCGCGGTGTGCCCCTGGTCGAGGAGGGCCTTGGCGATGTCGAACCGGATGGACTCCACGTAACGGGCCGGTGTGGTGGACAGCTCCTCCCGGAACAGCCGGGTGAGATGCCGGGGGCTGAGGTTGAGGTGCCGGGCGAGTTCGCTCAGGGAGTGGTTCCCCGCGGGCTCGGCCGTGACCAGGTCGACGATCTGGCGCAGGGCGGGCGTACGGGGCGGCGGGCCCTGCAACGGTGCCGAGAACTGGGACTGACCGCCCGCGCGCTGCAGGTAGACCACCAGGGCGCGGGCGACGTCCCGGCTGACGTCGGGGCCGTGGTCCTCCTCGATCAGGGCCAGCGCGAGGTCGATGCCGGCGGTGACTCCCGCCGACGTGTACGTGGTGCCGTCGCGCACATAGATGGCGTCCGGTTCCACGCGGGCCCTCGGATACCGGTCGGCCAGCTCACGCGCGATCTTCCAGTGGGTGGTGGCCCGCTTGCCGTCCAGCAGTCCGGTGGCCCCCAGGACGAACGCTCCGGAGCAGATGGACGCGACCCGGCCGGAGCGGACCGCCAGCTCCCGCGTGGCCTCGACCAGATCGCGCCCGACCGCGGTCCTGGGGAAGATGTCGCCGCCCGGCACGACGAACGTGTCGGGGCCCGGCTCGGAGGCGTAAGCGGTGTCGACGGCGATCCGGATGCCGATCGACGAGGTGACGTCGGCGCCCGTCGCGGAGACCAGGGCGATGCGGTAGTCGCCGCCCAGCCGGTTCGCCTCCGCGAAGGCCTCCGCGGGGCCCGCCACGTCCAGCAGCTTCACCCCGTCGTAGACCAGGATCGCGACCCGGTGCGCCTTGGAACTCACGGTTGCCTTCCTCGGACGTCTCGATTCGGGTGGTTCATGGCCGGACCACGGGTGCGCGTTCGCCGCGCGATCGGCAGCGTAGAGGGCAGACCCACCGACCCATTCGGCACCTACACCAACGAGAGCGTGAACGTCATGGCCGACATCATCGCAGGGGTGGAGATCCCCCGGACCACGGCAGTGGCCGAGGCCACGGACCAGCTCCGCCGGACGGTCCCCGAGCTGATCTTCCACCACTCCCGGCGCGTTTTCCTGTTCGCTTCCCTCCACGCGAGCGAACTCGGCCTCTCGCCCGATCCGGAGCTGCTCTACCTCTCCGCGATGTTCCACGACGCGGGCCTGCTGTCCCCCTACTCCCCCGCCGCGCAGCGATTCGAACTGGACGGGGCCGACCACGCGCGCGCCTTCCTGCTCGACCACGGCTTCTCGCGAAGCGCCGCCGACGTGGTCTGGACGGCGGTCGCGCTGCACACGACGCCCGGCATTCCCGGCCGGATGGGCCCGGAGACGGCCGCCGTCCACTACGGCGTGCTGACGGACGCGGTCGGCTGGGGGCTGGACACGGTCGACGCCCGGGCACTGGACGAGATCGTCGCCGCACATCCCCGCGGCGAGTTCAAGAAGGAATTCCTGCACTTGTTCGTCGAGGGGCTCAAAGACCGGCCGGACACCGCGTACGGAACCGTCAACGCGGACGTGCTGGAGCGTTTCGTTCCCGGCTACCGCCGCACGAGCATGGTCGACCGCGTGTTGGAAGCGGCGTGGCCGAGCTGAACCGAACACCGGAAAGACGAAACCAGCCGTCGGAAAGAGGAAGAGGAATGCGAGCCATCACCGTCCGGGACCGTGCCGCCGGGCTCACCGGTCTGTCCCTGGAGGACCTGCCCCATCCCCACGCCGCGGAAAACGACGTGATCGTACGTGTGCACGCCGCGGGATTCACCCGCGGCGAGCTCGACTGGCCGGCGACCTGGACCGATCGCGCCGGCCGCGACCGCACCCCGAGCGTGCCGGGGCACGAGGTCTCGGGCGTCGTGGCGGAGCTCGGCTACGGCACGACCGGCCTCACCGTCGGCCAGCGCGTCTTCGGGCCGACCGACTGGGCCCGCAACGGCTCGCTGGCCGAGTACGTCGCCGTGGAGGCCCGCAACCTGGCCCCGCTGCCCGCCGACGTCGCCCACACGGTGGCCGCCGCGCTGCCGATTTCGGGGCTCACGGCGTGGCAGGGCCTGTTCGACCACGCGCGGATCGCCACCGGCCAGACCATCGTGATCCACGGCGCCGCGGGGGCCGTCGGCTCGATCGCCGTGCAGCTCGCCCGCGAGGCGGGAGCACATGTGATCGGCACCGGCCGGTCCGCCGACCGTGAGACCGTCCTGGCCCTGGGCGCGCACGCGTTCCTCGACCTCGCCCAGGATCAGTTGGAGGACGCCGGCGAGGTAGACGTGGTGTTCGACGTGATCGGCGGTGACGTCCTCCGGCGCTCGGCGGCTCTGGTACGCCCCGGCGGCACCCTCCTGACCATCGCCCACCCGCCCACGGTCCGGCCCGAGGACGGGCGGGCGGTCTTCTTCGTCGTCGAACCCGACCGCACCCGCCTCGCCGACCTCGCCCAGCGCGTCCGGGACGGGCGGCTGCGGGTGCGGGTCGGCGCGGTGCGGCCGCTCGCCGAGGCGGCCGCCGCTTTCGACCCCGCCCAGCGCGTCGCCGGCAGGACGATCATCCAGGTCGCCGACGCCCCGGAGTGAGCAGGCCGCGCGTCACCCCTGTGCCTGCGCCTCGACGCCGGTGGAGCGGAAGGTCCAGTGCCCGCTGCCGACCCGGTAGACCGCCTCGGTGTCCGTGGTCCGCAGCGGGTGCGCCCGCCGAGAAGGGGACGTGGACCTCGGCGGTGCTGCCCGCGGGCACGTCCACGGTCAGCCGGGAGCCGTCCGCGCCGCGCTCCCAGTCGGTGCGGGCGAGACCGCAGGGGTGCGGTACGAGCCCGAAGCGGCCGTCAACGCGTCGGCGCGGGCGGCAGGCGCTCTCCAGCAGCCGGACGTCGGAGAGCGGAAACGGGTCGGGACCGGTTGTCCGGCGGGGCGGGCGGAGGGTGATTCCGTGGCGGTCCCGGGTGTGGCGGCCGAGGCGGTGAGGAGGGTCTGTCTGCGGGACGGTCTGGGGAAGGCGCTTCCTGCGACGCACATGGAACGTTCAACACGCGTAGCGCCAAGGCGACTCGCTATGCGCGCAGTACGACCTTTCCGGCGACCGTGCCCGACTCGGCCAGCCGCATCGCCTCGGCGACCCGGGTGAGGGGCAGCTCGGCGGCGATCTGGGCGGTGATCTCGCCGCGCCGCAGGGCCGCGAAGACCTCCCCGAGGTCGGCGCCGAGCCTTGCCTGGAAGCGGCCGCGGCTGAGGGAGCGGCCGGCCCAGACGTTGAAGAAGTAGGCGCGGCGGCGGTTGGGCAGGGCGTTCCACAGCCACACCCGGCCGAGCAGCTTGAGCACGGGCCACTGCTTGGAGCCCTCGTCGTCGCGGGTGGAGGCGGTGCCGTAGGAGACGAGCGTGCCGCCGGGCGCGAGAAGGCGCCAGGAGTCGACGACGCTGCGGCCGCCTACGTGGTCGAAGACGGCGTCCACGCCGTCCGGGGCGAGTTCACGGACGCGGGCGGGAATGTTCTCGGTGCGGTAGTCGATCGGCGCCACCCCGCGCTCCCGCAGAGCGGCGTGGTGGCGTGCGGACGCCGTACCGATCACCGTCGCGCCCGCGGCCTGGGCGAGTTGGACCAGGACCGAGCCGACTCCCCCGTTGGCGCCGTGGACCAGGACGGTCTGCCCGGCACGGACGCGGGCCTTGCGGTGCAGCATCTGCCAGGCGGTGACGCCGTTGATCACCAGGGTCTCGGCCTCCGCCGCGCCGACGCCGTCCGGGACCGGCACCACGTCGGCGGCGTCGACGACCACGTGGCTGGCCCAGCCGCCGACCTTCAGCAGCGCGGCCACCCGGGTGCCGGCGAGGTCGGCGCCGACGCCGTCCCCGTTCGCGACGACGGTGCCGACCAGGTCGTAACCAGGGACGAAGGGGAAGGGCGGCTGGTCGTAGTAGCGGCCGCGGCGCATCTGCTGCTCGGCGAACGAGACACCGGTCGCCTCCATGCGGACGAGGACCTGTCCAGGCCCGGGAGCGGGGACGGTCCTCTGCCGGACCTGCAGGCCCTCGGGCTCGACCTTGCCCGGCAGCACGATCTCCGTCATTTCTCCGGCGTTCATGACGACCTCCTCGATCTGCGGTCAGTTACTGACTGACGCGTTCGTTAGAAGTTATAACCAGACCGATGTGTGACAGTCAAGAACTTCCGTAATAGGCTCTAACTGAGCGGGTGCGGTGCGGCTGCCGGCGGGTTCACCGGAACCGGTGAGCGCGAGAGAAGGGATGAGTACGTGACGGTTGCGGGCAAGGAGTCACCGCGCGAGCGCTACCGAGCCCAGGTGCGGGCCGAGATCAAGGAGCGCGCCTGGG
>NZ_JBTWMV010000028.1:0-93764 GCF_054850255.1 Streptomyces sp. 7R007
AGAAGTCCTTACCGTGAACGGCTAGCATCGCGGCCGACGTTGCCGGCGGCCGGATGGGGTGGGGCATGGAGGACACGCAGGCGCCGAGGATCGCCGTCGCCGTGGTGACCATGGGCAACCGGCCCGCCGAGGTCGACGCGCTGCTGGAGTCCGTGGCCAAGCAGGACCTGGCCCCCTCCCGGATCGTGATCGTCGGCAACGGCTGCCCGCTGCCCGACTTCTCCGCGCGCCTGGCGTTGCCCGGCGAGGTCACGCTCATCGAGCTCGACGAGAACCTCGGCTGCCCCGGCGGCCGGAACGCCGCCCTGCGCCGGCTGCGGGAGTTCGGGGACGTCGACGTGGTGGTCGAGCTGGACGACGACGGGCTGCTCGTGGACGTGGACGTACTGAGCCGGGTGCGGGACCTGTTCGCCGCCGACCCGCGGCTCGGGATCGTCGGGTTCCGGATCGCCGACGAGCACGGCGAGACACAGCAACGGCACGTGCCACGGCTCGGCGCCTCCGACCCGCTGCGGGGCGGGTACGTCACCGGGTTCCTGGGCGGCGGGCACGCCCTGCGCATGACCATGCTCGACCAGATCGGCGACTGGCCCGCCGCCTTCTTCTTCGCCCACGAGGAGATCGACCTCGCCTGGCGCGCCGCCGACGCCGGCTGGCGGATCCTGTACGCGCCCGAGCTGCTGCTCCAGCACCCGCGGACCTCGCCCGCCCGCCACGCCATCTACTACCGCGTCAACGCCCGCAACCGGGTCTGGCTCGTGCGCCGCCGGCTGCCGCTGCCCCTCATCCCCGTCCACCTGGGCGTCTGGGTGCTGCTGACCGTCCTGCGCAACAGGTCGCGGGCCGGACTGCGGGCCTGGTTCGGCGGGTTCGCGGAGGGGCTGCGGGAACCGGCGGGGGAGCGGCGGCCCATGCGCTGGCGCACGGTGTGGCGGCTCACTCGGCTCGGACGGCCGCCGGTCATCTGAGGAAGCCGGCGGAGGTCGTCCGAGGTGCGGGGGCGGGACAAGGGGCCCGGTCGTTCACCTCCGCCGACCGGGACCCTTGGACGTCCCCGGATCCGGCCGCGGCGGCGACACTCCCCCGAGCAACGCGTCGTACGCGCGCACCCCCGGGGCCGGTTCCGATGTTGTGATCACATCAGGTCGCGCCAACAGATCGCTAACATGTGGCCAGCGGTTCTCCGCAACGTCGCAGGCCGGATGGCCGAAAGCCGCCGTTCGGAGGTCGTCGTGACGGCCGGTACGGTAGCGGATCTCGCGCGGGAGCCCGCACGGAGTCGGTGGCGGGAAACCGCCGAGGGAGGGCGGGATTCCGCCAAGGAACGGTGGTTACGGTCATGGAGCGCGGTCCGCGGTTCGGACTGCTGGGGTCGCCCGTCCTGTACGACGGCCAGGGCGCCGTCAGGACCATCGGCAGCCCCAAGATCCGTGCCCTGCTCGCCGCGCTGCTCCTCGAACCCGGCCGCGTGGTCTCCGTTGCCTCCCTCAAGGACGCGCTGTGGGGCGGCGCGCCGCCCGCCTCCGCGCAGGCCTCGCTGCACAACCACGTCGCCCGGCTGCGCCGGTTGCTCGACGATCCGGAACGACTGCGCGCGGTGCCGCCCGGATACGTGCTGCGCGTCGAACGGGGCGACGTCGACGTCGACCTCTTCGAGCGCCACTTCGCCGCTGCGCGCGGGGCGCACGCGGCGCGCAACTGGGAGCGCGTGGTCCGCGAGTGCACGGCGGCGCTCGGTTGGTGGCGGGACGCACCGCTCGCCGGGCTGCCGGCCGACTTCGGCGGGCTGGCCTTCTCCCAACGGCTCCACGAGGCCCGGCTGCTGCTCCTGGAGTGGCGCTACGACGCCGAGCTCGCCCTCGACGGCACGCGACCCGACGCCCTCGTCCCGCAGTTGGCGGCGCTGGCCGCCGAGCATCCGCTGCGCGAGGCGTACCACCGCCAGCTGATGCTCGCCCTGCACCGCGCCGGCCGCCAGGCCGAGGCCCTCGCCGTCCACCGCGACCTGCGCACGCGCCTGGTCGAGGAACTGGGAGTGGAGCCGGGGGCCGCGGTCCGGGAAGCGCATGTGGAGGTGCTGCGGGGCGTCCCGGCCGCGCCCGGGGGAATCCCGGCCGCCGGCGGATCGAGCGACGGCGACGCGGACGGCTGCTGTGAGGCGGGTGACCTTCGCGGTGTCGGGCGCCTGCACGGCGATCCCGGCGTCCACGGCGATCCCGGCAGCCATGGTGGTCACGACAGCCCCGACGGTTACGACCATTCCGACGGTCACGACCACCCCGGCGGTCGCGACAGTCGTCACCACCCCGGCCCCATCCCTCCCCCTACCTCCCCCAAGCCACCCCGCCCCGCCCAGCTCCCGCCCCCACCCGCCCACTTCACCGGCCGCACCGCCGCCTTCACGGACCTCTGCGCCGCCCTCGGAGCCCTCACCGCCGCTCCCCTCACCGCCACCCCCCTCGCCCCCGCCCAACCCCCCGCCGTCGCCGTCATCAGCGGTATGGCCGGCGTCGGCAAGAGTGCCCTCGCGCTGCACGCCGCTCACGCCCTGGCGGAACGTTTCGCCGATGGTCAGCTCTACGTCAACCTGCACGGCGCCACCCCCGGCATGACGCCCCTCACCCCCGACCAGGCACTCACCGCCCTGCTGCGCGACCTCGGCGCCGATCCCCGCCGCCATCCCGAACACCCGGACGCCAAGGCCGCGTTGCTCCGCTCCCTGCTCGCGCCGACGCGCACGCTGCTGGTCCTGGACGACGCAGCGAACGCCGCCCAGGTGCGCCCCCTGCTGCCCGCCGGCGCAGGCTGCGCGGTCATCGTCACCAGCCGTTCGCCGCTCACCGCGCTCGACGGCGTCCGCCGCTTCCCGCTCGCACCGCTGTCGGACGAGGAGAGCGCCGCGCTGCTGCGGGCGGTCTCCGGCCGCGACGGTCTCGACGCCGGCCACCCCCTGGTCGCCCTGACCGGTCGGCTCCCGCTCGCCCTGCGCGTCGTCGCCGCCCGGCTCGCCGCGCGCCGGGCGCTCACCCCGGACGTGCTCGCCGGCCAACTCGCCGCCGGCGAACGGCGCTTGAGTCACTTGGAGTACGACGACCTGAGTGTGCGCCGTTCCCTGTCCGTGGCCCACGAGGCGCTCGCCGCCTCCGACCGCGAGGCCGACCGCGACGCGGCCCGCCTGCTGCACGCCATCGGCGCCCTGGACCTGCCCACGTACGGCGCCCCGCTGCTCGCCCGCCTCACCGGCACCGGCGAGCAGCGCGCCGAGGCGGCGCTCGACCGTCTCCTCGACGTGGCCCTCCTCCAGGAGACGGCATACGGCCGTTACGCCCCTCACGACCTGGTCCGCGACTTCGCCCGCGAACTCGCCGACACGCAGGCCGACTCCGCAGGGGCCTCCGATGCCGCCCTCCACTGGTACGCGGCCGTCGCCGAACGCGTCCTCACCGCCATCGTCGAACCGGGCCCCGACCAGGACGACCGCCGCCGCCCGACCTCCGCCCAGCCGCCGGGGCACGGGGAGGAGGTCGAGGCCGTCGGCGTCTTCGGCAGCCCCGAAGCCGCGTTCGCCTGGGGTGACCTGGAGCTGGACAACATCGTGACGCTGGTGCGGCGGTACGGCGACGATCCCCGTCCGCGCCGCGCCGCCGTCGTCTCCCTCCTGACCCGCCTCTTCTTCCCCTACGTCCAGCGCAGCGGCCGGGTCGCCGAGATGGAGGTGCTGGGCCGGGCCGGCCTCCGGGCGGCACGGCGGCTCGGTGACGCGGCCGCCGAGGCGTACGCGCTGGGCGACCTGGCCGGGCTGCACTTCCTGACCGGCCGCCAGAAGGACGCCCTCGCCCTCAACGACCAGGCACTGGCCCTCTGGCAGCGGCTCGGCGTGGTCTCCTGGATCCGCCGGTGCCTCAACAACCGCGGCCTGCTGCTCGAAGGACTGGGCCACTACGCGGAGTCGGAGCAGGCGCTGCGCCGCAGCCTGGAGTACTCACGGCAGTTGAACGACCGCCACGGCGAGGCCGTGACCCACAGCCACCTCGGCAACCTGTACGAGCACACCGACCCGCGGGCCGCGATCGTGCAGCACCGGCGCTCGCTGGCCCTCGGCGACGAGACCGGCGCCGTGCTCGTGCAGCTGTCCGCGCACTGCAACATCGGCTACGCCCACCTCACCCTGGGCGAACCGGCCGCCGCCCTGCCGCACTTCGAGGAGAGCCTGCGCATCCTCGGCGGTCACGGCGACTGGCACGGCGAGTCGCAGACGCGGCTCGGGCTGGTCCGGGCGCTGCGCCTGCTGGGCCACGCCGACCGGGCGGGCCGCGAGTGCGCTGAACTCCTGCGCCGCGCCGACGCCCGCGCCGACCGTTACACCGACGGTCTCGCCCGGCACCAGCTCGGTCTCCTGCTGCGGGAGCAGGGCCGTATGCGGGAGGCGTACGCGGAGTGGCGCCGGGCCCGCGCCGCCCTGGCGGGCACGGACGAGGAGACGGTGCTGGCCGAACTCGACGGGCTGCTGGGCGGCGGTGACTGAGCGGCACCCGCCCTGGCCCGCGACCACCGCTCACTTGGCGTCGGCATAGCACTCCACCACCGCCGTCGTGAACGGAAACCGCACCGGCGTCTCGCCGAACGTCAGCCGCCCCGCCAGACCGGCGGCCTCCCGGATGGCCGTCACGACCGTCCCGGCCTCCTCCTCGGGGCAGTGCACGATCACCTCGTCGTGCTGGAAGAAGACCAGCTCGGCCTTCATCCCGGCGAGCGACTGACGCAGCGCGGCCAGCATCAGCAGGGCCCAGTCGGCGGCGCTGCCCTGGACGACGAAGTTGCGCGCGAAGCGGCCACGCGCGCGGGCGTTGGTGGAGGCGTAGCCGGGCACCCAGTGCTGTCCTTCCTGCGCGCCGTCGGGCTCGTCGTCCCCGACGGGGATGCCCGCCTCCTCCGCCGCGTCCTCGCCGGCACCGGCCGCCGGCGGGCAGGTCCGCCCCAGCCAGGTCCGCACGAGCCGGCCCTCCTCGCCCGCGCGGGCCGCGTCGTCGACGTAGGCCACCGCCTTGGGGAAGCGGCGTCTGAGCGCGGCGAGGTTCTTCAGGCCGTCGCCCGAGGTCTGGCCGTAGACCGCGCCGAGCACAGCGAGCTTGGCCTGGGCGCGGTCGCCGGAGAAGGCCCGGTCGGAGACGGACTGGTAGAGGTCGGTCTCGCGGCCCGCGACCTCCATCAGGCCGGGGTCGCGGGAGATGGCCGCGAGGACCCGGGGCTCCATCTGGTCGGCGTCGGCGACGACCAGCCGCCAGCCGGGGTCGGCGACCACCGCACGCCGGATGACCTTGGGGATCTGCAGCGCGCCCCCGCCGTTGGTGACCCAGCGCCCGGTCACGGTCCCGCCCGCGAGGAACTCCGGCCGGAACCGCCCCTCGCGCACCCAGTCCTGCAGCCAGGACCAGCCGTGGGCGACCCAGATGCGGTACAGCTTCTTGTACTCCAGCAGGGGCTTGACGGCGGGGTGGTCCACGGACTGGAGCTCCCAGCGGCGGGTGGACCTGACCTTGACGCCGGCCTGGGCGAAGGCCCTGACGACGTCGGCCGGCAGGTCGGGGCGGACGCGGCGGCCGAAGGCGGCGGAGATCTCGTCGGCGAGCTCGGCCAGGCGGCGCGGCTCGCCCCCGCCCGCGTACCGCTCGCCGAGCAGTTCGTGCAGCACGCGGCGGTGGACCTCGGCGCTCCACGGCAGCCCCGCGCGGTTCATCTCGGCGGCGATCAGCATGCCCGCCGACTCGGCCGCGGTCAGCAGCCGCATGCGCTCCGGGTGCGCGCTCGCGTCGTGCCGGCGCTGCTGGGCGGCGTACACCTCGACGAGGTCGGCCAGCGGGACGTGGACGGCCTGGGGCTCGAAGAGGGAGGACTGCGCGCCCGGTTCGGCGGCGCGCAGGGGTGGGTCGGGAGGTACGGGAGCGCCGCGCAGGCGGGCCAGGGCGGCGGCCGCCGAGCGGGGTTCGCCGTACCTCCCCTCGTGGCCGAGCAGGAGGGTCTCGGCGTCCTCGATGTCGTAGCACCGCTCCACTCGCACCCCCGTGGCGAGCAGGCGCGGGTAGACCTCGGCGGTGGAACGCCAGACCCACCGGCCGACCTCGGGTCGCCGGCGTACGGCCTCGGCGAGGTCCGGCTCCCGGCGCACCGGTCCGGCGGGCAGGCCGTCCGGGCCGAGGGGGGCGAGCTCCACGCCACCGTCCTCGGCCGGAGCGAGTGCCCAGCGGTCGGTCATGGTTGCGAGTGTGGCAGGAGGGTCTGACAACGGGCCTCAGGCCGTCTCGCCCGGGGCCTGCAGGTACTGACTGAGCGCCCTGGCGAGCTCCGCCTCGACGGCCGGCTTCTCGATGCCGAGGCCGGAGAGCACGCCGGTGCCGTGCTCGAACTCCAGCAGGGCCAGCAGGATGTGTTCGGTGCCGATGTAGTTGTGGCCGAGGCGGAGCGCTTCGCGGAAGGTGAGTTCCAGGACCTTCTTGGCGTCCGAGCCGTACGGGATCAGCTCCGGGACCTCCTCGGCGGCGGGCGGCAGCGCCTCGGTGGCGGCCTGGCGCACGGTGTCGAGGAGGATGCCCTGCGCGGTGATCGCCTTGGCCGCCAGGCCGTCGGGCTCGGCCAGCAGGCCGAGGATCAGGTGCTCGGGGCGGCCTTCGGGGTTGCGGGCCGCGACCGCCTGGTTGTGGGCGGCCATCACCACGTTGCGGGCGCGCGTGGTGTAGCGGCCGAAGCCCTGGTTCGGGTCGATCCCGGCCGACTCCTTGGGCACGAACCGCTTCTGCGCCGCCTGCCGGGTGACGCCCATGCTCTTGCCGATGTCCGTCCAGGAGGCCCCCGAGCGACGGGCCTGGTCCACGAAGTGGCCGATCAGGTGGTCGGCCACCTCGCCGAGGTGATCGGCGGCGATCACCGCGTCCTGGAGCTGTTCGAGGGGTTCGGTGTGCACCTTCTTGATGGCCGCGATGAGTTCGTCGAGCCGCACGGATGACGTGACGTTCGGGTTCGTCGACATGTGTCAACCGTAGGTTGACACCCGAAGGGTGTCAACCCGAGGTTGACAATCGACGTCTGTGCTTGCCCGTCACTTCGGAGAGGCCGCCAACCGCACGGCCAGTCCCGCGAACACCGTCCCGCTGAAGATGTTGAGCCCGCGCGCCACCCGCCGGCTGCGGCGCAGCAGCCCCGAGAGCCTGCCGGACAGCAGGCCGATCGAGCCGTCCACGGCCAGGCCCATGACCGTGATCGTCAGCCCGAAGACCAGGAACTGCTCGCGCACGTGCCCGAGGGACGGGTCGACGAACTGCGGGAGGAAGGAGACGTTGAAGAGGATCACCTTCGGGTTGAGCAAGTTGGTCACCGCGCCCTGCCAGAAGGCGCGCCGCCGCCCGGGCCCCGCCGAACCGGCCTCCTCACCCGGCACCGCACGGTCCCGGAACGCCTTGACCGCGAGGTACAGCAGATAGGCCGCGCCCGCCCAGCGCAGCACGTGATACAGCGTCGGCAGTGCCAGGAACAGCGCCGACAGCCCGAGCGCCGCCGCCACCGTGTGCACGGACATCGCACAGGCCACGCCGACGGCGGCCGTCACACCGGTCGTGGGCCCGCCCCGGCCGCCCATCGCCACGATGAACATCATGTCGGGGCCGGGGGCGATGCAGAGCGCGAAAGCGGCGACCAGGAAGGCCGCGTACGAAGACATGTCCACCATGCCGCCATGCTCGAAGGCGCCCCGGGCGACGGCGACCGAGTTTCGGGGAGTGAGACGAGTGCGGCGAAACGCCGTGTGGAGCGCGTGTGGACGGTGATTGACTCGACTGCCATGACCTCGCCGCCGACCACGGCCACTCCGTCAGCCGCGACTCCGCGCACCGACGCCGACGCTCCGATGCCCGCCCCCTTCCCGGACGTTCGCGAGATCGTCGACGCGACGGCCCGTCTCCTCACCGAGCACTACGCCTCCCCTGAGGTGGCCGAGCACCTGGCCGCGCTGCTGCGCCGGCGGCTGGCGGAGGGGGCGTACGACGTGCGCAACGCCGAAGACCTCGCCGCACTGGTCACCGCCGACCTGCGGTCGGTCGACCCCGGCCCCTGTCCGCGCCTCACACACGACGCGGAGGCGCCGGACGAGGGCTGGACGCTCCGCTGGGACGGCACCGGCGCGTTCCCCGGCTGTCAGTGGCCCGTGTCACGATCGGAGACGTGACCAGCACGACCGACGACACCGACGACACCGTCGAGCGCGCCTTCCAGGCCGCTCTCTACGCCGACAGCGACACCGCCCTCGACACGGGCGCGTCGCTGCTCGCCGCCGCCCCCGCGGCCGACGCCGAAGTGGCGCGCCGCGGCCGTGAGTTCGTCGCCTCCGCCTGGCGCCGTGGCTGGCAGCCCGCCGACGTCGTCCGGATCGTGCGCCGTGAGCTGGACGACGTCCACGTACGCCTGGTGTCGTCCCTGATCCGCGCCCAGGCCCCCGAAGACCGTCCGCGCGGACCCCGCTGGGTCGCGCAACTGGACGACGTCACCGCCGCGGTCGCAGAGGAGCCGCCCCCGGCCGACCGCTTCTCGCACGCCACCGCGACCCTGGAGCTGTACCGCCTCCTGCTGCGCCTGCCCGCCCTCGAACCCCTCGACGACTCCGCCCCCGCCCCCGGGCCGCGCCCCGCGTCCCGCATGCTCACCCGCATCCGCGCGCTGCTGGCCAAGGCCGAGGCGACCGCCTACCCCGAGGAGGCGGAGGCGCTCACCGCCAAGGCGCAGGAGCTGTCCGCCCGGCACAGCATTGACGAGGCGCTGCTCGCCGCCGAGACCCCCGCAGCGGACACCCCCGGCGCCTGCCGCATCGGAGTCGAGCCGCCGTACGAACAGGCGAAGGCCGTGCTGCTGGACGCCGTCGCCACGGCGAACCACTGCCGGGCCGTGTGGAACGAACCGCTGGGCTTCTCCACGGTCGTCGGCTTCGAGGCCGACCTGGAGGCGGTGGAGCTGATCCACACCTCGCTGCTCGTGCAGGCGCAGTCGGCCATGACCAGGGCGGAGGCGGCCCAGCGGGCGGGTGGACGCAAGCGCACCAAGACCTTCCGCCAGTCCTTCCTCGCCGCCTACGCCCACCGAATAGGCACCCGCCTCGCGGCCGCCGCCGAGACCCAGGTGACGGACGACCTGCTCCCGGTGCTGGCCTCCCGTGAGGTCGCGGTGACCGAGCGCACGGACCGGTTGTTCCCGGAGACGACCACGACCCGGCTGCGCGGAGTCAGCGACGAGGCGGGCTGGACCGAGGGCGCCGAGGCGGCAGACCGGGCACAGGTACACGCCCGGCCCCGACTGGGGTAGGCACTGCGGGTTTCGCCGTCGGGCGGGGCACCGTGGGTTTCGCTGTCGGGCGGGCACTGTGGGTTGCGCCGGTCGGGCAGGACACCGTGGGTTTCGCTGTCGGGCGGGGCACCGCGGGTCTCGCCGTCAGGCAGGACGCCGCGGCTCGCCGTCAGTCGCCGGCCTGCTGGAAGGCGGTGACCGAGGCGTTCGGTTCGCTTGCGCCGCCCTTGACGGCGACGTCGCCGTACGACCACGGGAAGCTCTTCGCGGCACCGGAGCCGGGCAGGGTGAACTTCATCGTCTTCACGGCGAGACTCTTGGCGCCGCCGCTCTCGCCGCGCACGTAGGTGAGGGTGAAGGAGGCGGTCCCGCCCTTGGCGAGGGTCAGCTTCTGCGCCGTCGCGGCCTGGTCCGAGGGGACGGTGGCGGAGGTGCTCCCGGCGGTCAGGTCGACGCCGGGGAAGCCCTTGAGGGTGCACTTGGCGCCGTTGTTGGTGAGCGTGACGGTGACGTTGCCGGTGTCGCCGGCGGCCGGAGCGGCGCTCGCGGCGACCTGCGCGTCCACGCTGCCGAGCGAGCACGCGTCACCCGCCTTCTTCGTCCCGCCGCCGCTCGCGTCGCTGTCACCGCCGTTGTCGTCGCAGGCGGTCAGGAGAAGGGCCGCGGCGAGGGCGGCGACGGTGACGTGGGTGGCGCGCATATGTGTGGTCCTCTGGTGCTGTGCTGACGCTCGGGGTGGGACGCCGGTGTGGCGAGTCCGGCGAGTCCGGCGAGTCCATCGATCGGTCCATGGACTCGGCACGGTCCATGGATCATCACGCACGAACCCGTGAGCCGGTTGCCCGCCCCCCGGCGCACGCGGAGCCAGGACCCGAGCCCGCTCCCGGGCGCACGCGGGGCTACGACCCGAGACTCGCCGTCGGCAGTCCCGAAGGCAGCTTGCCGCCCTCCGCCTTGGTGTACGTCTCCTCGCCGAGCTTGCCCGACCAGGTGATCTTCAGCGTCGACGAGCCGGCGGAGTCGACCATCCCGGTGGCCCGGTCCTTGCTGCCGTCCGTGCAGGTCAGGTGGATCATCTTCATGCCGGCCTCCTCGCCGGCGGTCCCGCTGCACACCGTCCCGCCGGTCGAGAAGAGCCCGGCCTGCTTGCCGGTGACGACCAGGGCCACGTACTTGCCGCCGGTGGTGGCGAGCCAGCTGCCCTGCAGCGCGTCGGACGCGGCGGTCGCGCTGCCGGAGGCACCGCCGGTGTCCGCGGTCGCCGTCGAGGTCGAGGAGGCGCTGGGGGTGGCGGAGGAGTCGTCGTCGGAGCCGCCTCCGCCGCTGCACGCGGTCAGTGCGAGCGCGCCGGCCAGCCCGGCGGCCGCGGCCGCGATCCGCACCTGCCGACGCGATGCCGTGCGCGAGGAACGCGCGAAGGTCGCCGAAGCCGTAGTCACTGCAAGCTCCCAAGCTGTAGCGGGTGGGCGGACGGCTGGATGCTCGAGGGCCCCAGCGCCCGCAGCAAGCTACCAGCGCGGGCCCTTCACGCCATCTGCCCGACCTGTGAGATTCATCAGACCCACCCGGAACCCCGGCACCAGCACCGGCAACCGAGAGCAGCGCTGGGAGGGAAGCGGGCGGCGCCGGAAACGGAGGGGCAACGCCGGCAACCGGGAGCACCCCCCGCAGACAGAAGCAGCGTTGGAAGGTGAGCGGCGCCGGAGACCGGGAGTACGCCCGGGAACCCCGGAAGCCGCCGAGAGACCGGGAGTTGCCCTGGCCAACTCGGAACCGGCCGCGAAGAGGCCAGGAGCCGCTCCGGCGACCCGGAAGCCGCCGTGAGGAAGCCGAAAGTCACCCCGCCAGCCCCCGGCCCGCCCGGTCGGCCGATCCCTCCAGCCACCTCGGATCCGCCTCGACAGCCCCCGGCCCGCCCGGTCAGCCGATCCCTCCAGCCACCTTGGACCCGCCTCGACAGCCCCCGGCCCGCCCGGTCAGCCGATGCCTCCAGCCGCCCCGGACCCGCCTCGACAGCCCCCGGCCCGCCCGGTCAGCCGATCCCCTCCAGCCACTCCGGACCCGCCCCGGCAACTCCCGGCCCGCCCAGTCGGCTTCCGACCAGCCAGTCACCCGCGCCCCGTCCTTCCGGCTCCCCAGCCACCCCCCGGTCCCGCCTCCACCCCGAATCACCGCCTCCACCCCGAGTCACCTCGCCCGCCTCCACCCCGAGTCACCTCACCTGCTCCCACCCCGAGTCACCTCACCCGCTCCCACCCCGAGTCACCTCACCCGCCTCCTACCACGACCCCTTCCGCACCCCCGGCAGGAAGCCCGCGTGCGCCTGTTGCCGCAGGGACACCCTGGACAGGCCGAACGCCCGGAAGTACCCCCGCGGCCGCCCGTCCAGCTGATCCCGGTTGCGTACGCGCGTCGCGCTCGCGTCCCTCGGCTGGCGGCGTAGTTCCCGCTGGGCGGCGAGGCGTTCGGCCTGGGTCGACGACGGACGCCGGATGATCTCCTTCAGCTCGGCCCGGCGCGCGGCGTACCGCGCGACGATCTCCCGGCGCTGCTCGTTCTTCGCGATCTTGCTCTTCTTCGCCATCAGACCCGCACCCCCCGCGCCCGGATCCGGGCCACGGCCGCCTCGACGCCGATCGCGTCGACGGTTCTGATCCCCCGCGCGCTCAGCCGCAGCCGCACGTACCGCCCCTCGCTCGGCAGCCAGTAGCGCTTGGTCTGGACGTTGGGGTCGAAACGGCGCGAGGTGCGCCGGTGCGAGTGGGAGACGCGGTTGCCGAAACCGGGCCGGGCGCCGGTCAGCATGCAGTGGGCGGACACGGGTGACCTACCTCTCTGAAAGCCATATCGCTAATGGAAGTCATTTTCAGTAAGGTACCAGCATGGCACGCAACGAACTCCGCCCGGTCATCAAGCTCCGGTCCACCGCCGGCACCGGCTACACCTACGTGACCCGCAAGAACCGCCGCAACGACCCGGACCGCCTCACCCTGCGCAAGTACGACCCGGTCGCCGGCCGGCACGTCGACTTCCGAGAGGAGCGCTGAACCGCCGCCATGCGCAAGGGAATCCATCCCCCCTACGGTCCCGTCGTCTTCCGCGACCGGGCCGCCGGCCACGCCTTCCTCACCCGCTCGACGATGACCAGCGACAGGACGATCGAGTGGGAGGACGGCCGCACCTACCCGGTCGTGGACGTCGAGATCTCCGACGTCAGCCACCCCTTCCACACCGGCACCGCCCGCCTCCTGGACACCGCCGGCCGCGTGGAGCGCTTCGAGCGCCGGTACGGAAAGAAGGGCTGATGCTCTCCGTCGTCATCGTCGGCGGACTGCACGCCGACGCCCGCCGCGCGACCGTCGGCCGGCTGCTCGCCGAGGTGCCCGGCAGCGTCGTACTCCACCACGACCTGGCCACGGCCGCCGCCGGCACGGTCGTACGGACCGTCCGTGACGCCACCGGCCTGCTGTCGGCGGGCGAGACCCCGCTCGTCAACGACTGCGCGTGCTGTGCCCTGCGCGAGGACCTCGTGCCCGAGTTGCGGCGCCTGGCCGCCGACGGCACCGCCCGGCTCGCGGTCGTCGAGCTGTGGGACTCCGTCGAGCCCAAGGCGATGGCGGAGGTGGTCGCGGCCGGCGGCCTCACCGTCACCGGCGTGATCACCGCCGTCGACCCGGCGCTGGTGCTGGCGTGTCTCGGCAACGGCGACGACCTGGCCGAGCGCGGCCTCGCCGCGGCCGCCGGCGACCAGCGCACCGTCGCCGACACCTTCGCCCGCCAGCTGGAGTACGCCCCCGTCCTCGCCGTCCTGGACTCCCCGGAGGCCGACGACGAGGACCGCGAACTGCTCACCCAGCTCCACCCGACGGCCCACCGGGTCCGCATCCCCCGTGAGAACCCGTCCCCGGCCCAGGACCCGTCCCCGGCCCCGGTCCCGAAGGGGTCAGAACCCCCACCGGCACCGCCATCATCACCGGCACCCCCACCATCACCCCCACCCTTCACCCCCGGCGCCCTCCACAGCCCCCTCGCCCGCGCCGCCCTCGCCGGTTTCGACGTCGAGGCCGCCGCGGCGGCACAGCGCCCCGCCTGCGCCCTGCTCCCCGTCGAAGCCGACGCGCACGGGGTCGTGACCCTGGTCTGGCGCCGGCACCGGCCCTTCCACCCCGAGCGGCTGTACGCGGCGCTGGAGGACATCACGTGTGCCGCCGCCCGCAGCCGGGGCCGGTTCTGGCTCGCCGACCGGCCCGACACGCTGCTGCACTGGGACGCGGCAGGCGGGGCGTTGTGCGTGGAGTCGGCCGGCCCCTGGCTGGCCGCCCTGCCCGACGCGGCCTGGGACCTGGCGCCGCCGATGCGCCGGGCCGCCGCCGCGCTGGACTGGCACCCCGAGCACGGCGACCGCTGCCAGCACCTCGTCTTCACGTCCCCCGGCCTCGACCGCGACGGACTTCAACGGCTGCTGGAGTCCTGCCTGCTGACCGACGCCGAGTACGCCGCCGGCCGCGCCGCCTGGAAGCGGCTGCCGTCCGCCTTCGACAGCCTCCTGGAGGTCTGATGCCGCGCAAGAGCGACCGCAAGCCCCCGAAGAACCGGCCCAACCCGCTGGACGCGGCCGGGATCACGTACATCGACTACAAGGACACCGACCTGCTGCGGAGGTTCCTCTCCGACCGCGGCAAGATCCGCAGCCGCCGCGTCACCCGCGTCACCGCCCAGCAGCAGCGGCTGCTCGCGCGGGCGATCAAGAACGCACGGGAGATGGCGCTGCTGCCGTACTCCAGCAAATGACGGTCCCCCAGGTGGGGGTCTATAGGTAGGCGATCTCCTACGATTGACTGGTAGGGGATCGCCTACCTATTCTCGCGGTATGACCATCACGCACGCCTCCTTCGTCACCCTCCCCGTCTCCGACCAGGACCGCGCCCTGCGCTTCTACACGGAGGTCCTCGGCTTCGAGGTCGCCGTCGACCGCGCCATGCCCCAGGGGCGCTGGCTCCAGGTGGCGCCCGCCGGCGCGCAGACCGTGTTCACGCTCGCCGGCCCGGACCTGCGCAGGGGGCCCGGGGGCGTCCCCCGGAAGGGAGGTGCCGAGCCCGGTTCCGCTCGGGGGATCATGTTGGTCACGACCGACGTCGACGCGGACTGCGCCCGGCTCGCCGAGGCCGGTGTCGCCGTGCAGGGCCCGGACCGCCACCCCTGGGGGCGGATGGCCTCCTTCACGGACCCCGACGGCAACGGTCTGATGCTGCTGACGGAGGCACACCAGTAGGAAGGTCGGCATGACTGCAGTCGGGGCCACCGAGGCCGACGCGGACCGCGTCTTCGCCGCGCTCGCCAACGCCACGCGCCGCGAGGTGCTGCGCCTGCTGCGCGACGGCGGGCCGCAGCCCGTGCAAGTCCTGGCCGGCCACTTCGACATGCGCCGCCCGAGCCTGTCCGAGCACCTGCGGGTGCTGCGCGACGCGGGGCTCGTCTCCGAGCAGCGCTCCGGCCGGCAGCGTATCTACCGCCTGGAGGCGGCCCCGCTCGCCGACGTACAGGACTGGCTCCATCCGTACGAGCGGTTCTGGCGCGAGCGCCTGCGGGGCCTCGGCGATCTGCTCGACCGCATGCCCGACGATGACCCGACATGAGCATCCCGTCCGGTGACGACCCCGGCGACCTCACCGCCGTCCGCGTCGACCACTTCTTCCCGCATCCGCCCGCCAAGGTCTGGCGCGCCCTGACCGACCCCCGGCTGCTCGCGCAGTGGCAGATGCCGGGCTCCGAGGACTTCCGCCTCCAGGTCGGCCACCGGTACCGCATGACCTCCGTCCCGCGTCCCAACACCGGGTTCTCCGGTGTCGTAGAGGTGGAGGTGCTCGCCTACGACACGGAACGGATGCTCTCGGTCCGGTGGGTGGACGCCGATCCGGCCAACTCCGCGGACTGGACCATCACCTGGACGCTGGAACACGAAGGGCGCGGTACGCGTCTTCTCCTAGTGCACGAGGGGTTCGACCCCGACGACCCCGCACAGCTGATGGCCCGGACGATCATGGGCGGGGGCTGGAGGACGCATGTGATGCGGGCTCTGGGGCATGCGCTGGAACGGATGTAGTACCCCGCACGTCACATCTGTAACCGCAGGAACACCCCGCGTGCACGTGCATCTGCTCATGCATTCGCACGTGAACAAAGCTATGATCCGGATCAGTTGACCACTGCATTGACCACTGCACTGACCCATCGCATCAATGGCCCCAGAGGCCACCGCACCACCGGGGAGCGACCTGTGGACCGCGACGTGTACAACGGCATGGCAGCCACGGAGCTGAACGGGGTGGCCTGGCAGAAGAGCCGGCACAGCAACTCGCAGGGCTCCTGCGTGGAGTTCGCCCGGCTGCCCGGGGGAGAGGTGGCGGTGCGCAACTCGCGCTTCCCGGACGGTCCCGCGCTGGTCTACACCCGTGCCGAGATCGAGGCGATGCTGCTGGGCATCAAGGACGGGGAGTTCGACCATCTGATCGCGGGCTGACGGCTCCTCAGAACCCTTGAGGCAGAGGGTCATTGAGGGTGAACGCGCCGTAACACGCGTAGAACCGCGGCACCGTCGGCGCCGCGGTCCGTCACTCGGTGGGCTGCGTGAGCGGCTCGGGAAGCTGGAACAGCGCCCAGACCACCTTGCCGCCGAGCGCGCCGGCCATCGGGTGCCAGCCCCAGCTGTCGGCGAAGGAGTCGACGAGGAACAGGCCGCGGCCCGACTCCGCCGAGAAGTCCTCGGAGTCGCGCTCGACCGGGGTGTCGTCGCTCTGGTCGCGCACCGCGCACACCAGGCGGTCGGTCCAGCGCATCAGGTGCAGCCGCACGTGCGCCTGCACGTCCGCCGTGGACGCCGGCATCGCGTGCCGCAGGGCGTTGGCAGCGGCGGAAGGCCCTGCCGTAATGGCTTGAGCATGGTCGATCCATTCGTCCCCATGCGAGGCACTCCCGGGAATTCGCGGTCGTAGCGATGCAGCGGTTGCGCGAGACCATGGTCTTGGATGCGTAGGGCAGATGCAAGGGCAGATGCACGTGCACGTGACCGAATTGGATGCTCACGTACCGCTTGTTGGCCATTTTTTCCGCCAACTTCCTTGTCCCCGCTTGTCCTCTCCTTCCCGGTTCCTGTGAGAAGTCTTTGGTTTCTTTCCATCTCTGTAATCAGACGAGTACTGCTCGGAGTGTTTTAGTGGCAGACTTCGGCGTCTGAAGACGGTTGGGGAGGCTGGCGAACGTGAGCGCGGGAGAGCCCGGATCGGTGGTGCGGCGCATGCTGCTCGGCTCGCAACTCAGGCGACTGCGTGAGGCACGGGGCATCACGCGCGAGGCGGCGGGCTACAGCATCCGTGCCTCGGAGTCGAAGATCAGCCGGATGGAGTTGGGCCGGGTGAGCTTCAAGACGCGCGATGTCGAGGACCTGCTGACGCTGTACGGCATCACCGACGAGGCGGAGCGCACCTCGCTTCTCTCCCTCGCACGGGAGGCCAACGTGGCGGGCTGGTGGCACAGTTACTCGGACGTGCTGCCGAGCTGGTTCCCCACCTATGTGGGCCTGGAGGGCGCGGCGTCGCTGATCCGGGCGTACGAGGTCCAGTTCGTGCACGGGCTGCTGCAGACGGAGGAATACGCCCGCGCGGTCGTCAAGCGCGGCATGAAGGGCGCGAGCGAGGCCGAGATCGAGAAGCGGGTCGCGGTGCGCCTGGAGCGGCAGAAGTACCTCGTCGCCGAGCGGGCCCCCGAGTTCCATATCGTCCTCGACGAGGCGGCGCTGCGCCGGCCCTACGGCGACCGCGAGGTGATGCGCGGCCAGCTCCAGCACCTGATCGAGATCTCCGAACGCCCCAACGTACGGCTGCAGATCATGCCGTTCAGCTTCGGCGGGCACGCCGGCGAGAGCGGCGCCTTCACGATCCTGTCCTTCCCCGAGTCCGACCTGTCGGACGTCGTCTACCTGGAGCAGCTCACCAGCGCGCTGTACCTGGACAAGCGGGAGGACGTGGCCCAGTACGAGAAGGCGCTGAAGGAGCTCCAGCAGGACAGCCCCGGGCCGGACGAGAGCCGGGACCTGCTGCGGGGTCTGCTGCAGCTCTCCTGACCGACCGGCCCTCCTGGGCAACTGCCGTGAACAACCGGCACTCTTGAACAACTGCCTTGAAACACAAGTACGATGACATGTGATCAGACCGTGATGGAGATCTGCGGGGGATCTGTCGGGGATCTGTCGTAGATCTGGTGTCTGCTAGTGATTGAGGGATCACATGTCGTCCTACTTCACCGACCTGGCCCAGCAGTACATCGACGGTGAGTGGCGCCCGGGTACAGGCTCCTGGGACATCATCGACTTCAACCCGTACGACGGGGAGAAGCTCGCGTCGATCACCATAGCCACGGTCGAGGAGGTCGACGAGGCGTACCGGGCGGCGGCCCGCGCCCAGAAGCAGTGGGCCGCGACCAACCCGTACGCCCGCCGCACGGTCTTCGAGAAGGCGCTCCGGCTGATCGAGGAGCGCGAGCAGGAGATCACCGAGGTGATCATCGCCGAGCTCGGCGGCACGCACCTGAAGGCCGGTTTCGAGCTCCACCTCGCCAAGGAGTTCCTGCGCGAGTCGATCCACCTGGCGCTGCGCCCCGAGGGCAAGATCCTGCCCTCGCCGACCGACGGCAAGGAGAACCGCCTCTACCGCGAGCCGGTCGGCGTGGTCGGTGTGATCAGCCCCTTCAACTTCCCCTTCCTGCTCTCCCTCAAGTCGGTCGCCCCGGCCCTCGCGCTCGGCAACGCCGTCGTCCTCAAGCCGCACCAGAACACCCCGATCACCGGCGGCTCCCTGGTCGCGAAGATCTTCGAGGACGCGGGCCTGCCCGGCGGTCTGCTGAACGTCGTCATCACGGACATCGCGGAGATCGGCGACGCCTTCCTCGAGCACCCGGTGCCGAAGGTCATCTCCTTCACCGGCTCCGACAAGGTCGGCCGCCACGTCGCCACCGTCTGCGCCGCGCACTTCAAGCGCTCGGTCCTCGAACTGGGCGGCAACAGCGCGATCGTGGTCCTCGACGACGCCGACATCGACTACGCGGTCGACGCCGCGGTCTTCAGCCGGTACGTCCACCAGGGCCAGGTCTGCATGGCCGCCAACCGCGTGCTGGTGGACCGGTCGATCGCCGACGAGTTCACCGACAAGTTCGTCGCCAAGGTCAAGTCCCTCAAGGCCGGCGACCCGCGCGACCCGGAGACCGTGATCGGCCCGGTGATCAACTCCTCGCAGGCGGACGCCCTCTCGGGCGCCGTCGAGCAGGCGATCGCCGAGGGCGCGCGGGCCCTGGTGCGCGGCGAGACCATCGAGAACCTGGTCCGCCCGTCCGTCCTCACCGACCTGCCCGCCGACTCCGAGCTGCTGCGGCAGGAGATCTTCGGCCCCGTCGCCTTCCTCATCCCCTTCGACGGCGAGGAGGAGGCCGTACGCCTCGTCAACGACACGCCGTACGGGCTGAGCGGCGCCGTCCACACCGGTGACGTCGAGCGGGGCGTGGCCTTCGCCCGGCGGATCGACACGGGCATGTTCCACGTGAACGACGGCACGGTGCACGACGAGCCCCTCGTCCCCTTCGGCGGCGAGAAGAGCTCCGGCGTCGGCCGCCTGAACGGCGAGACAACGGTCGACGCCTTCACCACCCTCAAGTGGATCTCGGTCCAGCACGGCCGCAGCGGCTTCCCGTTCTAGTTCCGCCCTCCACCGGCCGATCCACGACCTGCGGGCCATTGAGGACAGGATCTGACCTCGATGGCCCATAGCGTCGTCGGTGTCAGGGGGAAACGCCCCCGGCACCGACGAAAGGCGGCCGGTCATGGTGACTCACGTTTCCGCGGAGGCGTCCGGCGACGAGCGCGGCGCGCTGCTCTCCTTCCTCGCCGAGCAGCGCGGCGGCATCCGCCGGGCGCTGCTCGGGCTGACGCCGGAGCAGGCGACGTCCCGGCCCAGCGCCAGCGAGCTGTCCCTGGCCGGACTGCTCAAGCACGTCGCCGAGGTGGAGCAGGGCTGGGTGGCCCGGGCCCGGGGCGAGCAGCCGCCCGTGCGGCGGGACGAGTCCAACTGGCACGAGACGTTCCAGCTGGTCGGCGACGAGACCGTCGAGTCCCAGCTCGCCCACTGGGAGAAGGTCGCCGCCGAGACCGAGGCGTTCGTCCGCTCGGTGCCCAGTCTCGACGACACCTTCGCCCTGCCCAGCGACCCCTGGTTCCCGCCGGAGGGCCGCGTCTCGATGCGCTGGCTCTGCCTCCACCTGATCCGCGAGACCGCCCGCCACGCCGGCCACGCGGACATCATCCGCGAGTCCCTGGACGGCAAGACGGCGTTCGAGCTGGTGGCGGAGGAACAGGGCCTCGGCTAGGGCCTGTCTTTCGGACCACCGCCCATCGGGTCCTAGTGGTGGAAGCCGGTGGCCGCCCCCTTGTCTCGGGTCAACGGGTGGGGCTGGCGGCGCAGTTCCGGCAGCAGTCGGGTCAGGTCCTCCACGAACAGGTCGGCGAGGTCGGTGGAGAAGCCGTTGCGGCACACCACCCGCAGCACGGACAGGTCCTCGCGGTGCGGCGGGAAGGTGTACGCCGGCACCAGCCAGCCGCTCTCCCGCATCCGCCGGGAGACGTCGAAGACGTCGTACGACGTCACGCCCGGCGCCGTCGTGAACGCGAACACGGGCAGCTCGTCGCCCCGGGTCAGCAGCCGGAAGTCGCCGAGCCCCTCGACGCGTTCGGCGATGGACCGGGCCACGTCCCGGGTGGACTGCTGCACCGCCTGGAAGCCCTCGCGGCCCAGCCGCAGGAACGTGTAGTACTGCGCGACCACCTGCGCGCCGGGCCGGGAGAAGTTGAGGGCGAAGGTCGGCATGTCGCCGCCCAGGTAGTTGACGTGGAAGACGAGCTCGTCCGGCAGGGCGGCCCTGTCCCGCCACAGCGCCCAGCCGACGCCCGGGTAGACCAGGCCGTACTTGTGGCCGGAGGTGTTGATGGACGCCACGCGCGGCAGCCGGAAGTCCCACACCAGGTCCTCGTCGAGGAAGGGCGCGACCATGCCCCCGGAGGCGCCGTCGACGTGCACCGGGATGTCCAGGCCGGTGCGCTCCTGGAGGGCGTCCAGGGCCGCGCACAGGTCCGCGATGGGCTCGTAGGAACCGTCGAAGGTGGAGCCGAGGATGCCGACGACCCCGATGGTGTTCTCGTCGCACAGCGCGGCGGCGGCCTCGGGGTCGAGGTGGAAGCGGTCGCCCTCCATCGGGACCTGGCGGGCCTCCACCTCCCAGAAGTTGCAGAACTTCTCCCAGCAGACCTGGACGTTGACGCCCATGACGAGGTTGGGGCGGGCCCCGGGCGCCGGATTCCGCTTGCTCCAGCGCCGTTTGAGGGCCATCCCGGCGAGCATGCACGCCTCGCTGGAGCCGGTCGTCGAACAGCCGACGGCGGCCGAGGGATCGGGCGCGTTCCACAGGTCGGCGAGCATCGCCACGCAGCGCCGCTCCAGTTCGGCGGTGCGCGGGTACTCGTCCTTGTCGATCATGTTCTTGTCCCGGCACTCCGCCATCAGGACGCCGGCCTGCGGCTCCATCCAGGTGGTGACGAACGTGGCGAGGTTCAGCCGGGAGTTGCCGTCCAGCATGAGCTCGTCGTGCACGAGCTGGTACGCCGTCGTCGGCGGCAGCGGGGTGTCCGGCAGCCGGTGCCGGGGCGGCGCCTGGGTCATGCCGCCGACCGGGTTCGCCTCCCCGTAGAAGGGGTTCACGGACATCGGGCGCTCGTCGGGCTGGTCGGTTCCTTTGTGGAGCGGCATGTCCTTCGTTCTCCTCAGGGGGTTCGGGCCACGGGATCACGATAGGCGGACGGAACGGAACGAACATCCCGGACGGCCCGTCGTACGCGAAAACAGGGTTGCACCTCACGTGACGTGAGGAGACACCGTGGAGTGCGTACCGAGAAGGGAGCGGACACGAAGTGAGCTACTCCGTAGGACAGGTCGCGGGCTTCGCCGGCGTGACGGTGCGCACCCTGCACCACTACGACGGCATCGGCCTGCTCGTCCCGAGCGAGCGCAGCCACGCGGGGCACCGGCGCTACAGCGACGCCGACCTCGACCGGCTGCAGCAGATCCTGTTCTACCGGGAGCTCGGCTTCCCGCTCGACGAGGTCGCGGCCCTGCTCGACGACCCGGACACGGACCCGCGCGCGCACCTGCGCCGCCAGCACGAGCTGCTGACCGCCCGGATCGAGAAGCTGCAGAAGATGGCCGCGGCCGTGGAGCACGCCATGGAGGCACGCACGATGGGCATCAACCTCACCCCCGAAGAGCGCTTCGAGGTCTTCGGCGACAAGGACCCGGAACAGTACGCCGAGGAGGCCGAGGCGCGCTGGGGCGGCACCGAGGCCTACGCCGAGTCCCAGCGCCGGGCCGCCCGCTACACCAAGGACGACTGGAAACGCATGCAGGCCGAGGTGAACGCCTGGGGCGAGCGGTACGCGGCCCTGGTGGCCGACGGCGAGCGGCCCACCGGCGAGGCGGCGATGGACATGGCCGAGGAACACCGCCTGCACATCCACAAGTGGTTCTACGAGTGCCCGTACGACATGCACCGCTGCCTCGGCGGCATGTACGTCGCCGACGAACGCTTCAAGGCGTTCTACGACTCCCTGCACCCGGGCCTCGCCGAGCACCTCAGGGACGCGATCGAGGCGAACGCGGCCCGGCACGGCGCCTAGGCGGACCGACCTGGCCCGCGCGGGGCTCACAGCTTTGTCCCAGCATGCCCACAGTGCATCCTGGAGACACCCGTGGAACCTGGGGCGGACACATTGCGTTGATAGCTTTGTGCGGCCGCAGCGCCCCGCGCGCCCTGCGGCCGCCGTACCCCGCCCCCACCGTCAGGAGCCCGCAACCGTGACGCTCGCCCTCGGCCCGCAGTGGCTCGATCCGAACTACCTGCTCGACACGTTCGGCATCTGGGGCCTGCTCCTGGTCGTCTTCGCGGAGTCGGGCCTGCTCATCGGCTTCTTCCTGCCGGGTGACTCGCTGCTGTTCACCTGCGGCCTGCTGATCACGTCGCACCAGCTGGACTTCCCGCTGTGGGCGGCGATCACCCTCATCTGCGTCGCCGCGATCCTCGGCGACCAGGCCGGCTACATGTTCGGCAAGAAGGTCGGCCCCTCGCTCTTCAACCGCCCGGACTCCCGCCTCTTCAAGCAGGAGAACGTGGTCAAGGCCCACGAGTTCTTCGAGAAGTACGGCCCGAAGTCCCTGGTCCTGGCCCGCTTCGTGCCCGTCGTGCGGACGTTCACGCCGATCATCGCCGGCGTCAGCGGCATGCGGTACCGCTCGTTCCTGACGTTCAACGTGATCGGCGGTGTCCTGTGGGGCGCCGGCGTCACCCTGCTCGGCTCCTGGCTCGGCAAGATCGACTTCGTCAAGAACAACATCGAGGCGATCCTCATCCTGATCGTCCTCGTCTCGGTCATCCCGATCGCCATCGAGTTCCTGCGCGCCCGCTCGAAGAACAAGAACGCCCGGCCCGAACCCCCGGCCCGGCAGCAGCCCCCGCTGATGGACGACGCGACCACGCAACTGCGCCGCATCCCGCCGGCGGACGAGCAGTACGGCCAGCAGCAGTACGGCCAGCCCTACGCCCAGCAGTACCCGCAGCAGCAGCCGTACCCCCAGCAGCAGTACGGCGGCCGGCAGAACGAGCAGTACCCGTACGACGGCGGCTACTGAAACGCCCCGCAAGGGGCGCGGGGAACCGCGCGAGCAACCAACAACCAGCCGGCGCTCAAAAGCCCCGCGTCCGCTTCGCCGCCCGTCGCTTCTCCGCCGACCCGATCCGCAGGAACAACCGGGAGATCTCGGACCCCAGGTTCACCCCGATCGCGATGGCCATGGCCAGCGACGCCGCCGTGGCCAGCGACACCAGCCCCTTGTCGACGTCGTTCTGCGCGATCGACAGCAGCCCGAAATACGTCGCCGACCCCGGCAGCAGCGGCCCGATCGCTGCCGTCGTGTACGGCAGCGCCGAAGCGAACCGGTACCGCGACAGCAGCTGCCCGAACAGCCCCACCAGCCCGGCCGCCACAGCCGTGGAGGCCACCGGCGACAGCTCGCCCGCGTAGCGCATCGCGCCGTACACCGACCACGCGACACCCCCGTTCAGGGTCACCCACAAGACCGTCGACCGCTCCTGCTGCAACAGCACCGCGAACGTCAGCGACAGCAGCATCGACGCCGCGATCTGCCACACCGGCCGCTGGGCGATGTGCAGTGCCGCGTCGGGGTTGAGCTTGGCGCCCAGGTTCACGCCGAAGTACAGGACGACCAGCACCCCGACGACGATCCCCACGAAGAAGTACATGACCTCGAGCAGCCGCGCCGAGGCGGTGATGTAGAACCCGGTCAGGCCGTCCTGCACGCCCGCCACCAGCGCCCGCCCCGGCAGCAGCGCGAACAGTCCACCGGTGATCACCGCGGACGCCTTGACGTCCACGTGGGCCACGGTCAGCGCCACCCCTATCGCGGCCGGCGGCATCGCGGCCACCGTGAACTGGTAGAACTCCGGCAGTCCGCGCCCCGCGCACAGCCACGCCAGCCGGTCGCCGAGCATCGCGCCCAGCATCGCCGCGACGAACACGACCGGGTCACCGCCGACGAGCACCGAGGCGGCCCCCGCGAGCAGCCCGCTGGCCAGGGTGAGCACCCAGGTGGGGTACGGGTGCCGGTTGCGGCGGATCTCCGCGAGCCGCCGGTAGGCCTCCTCCAGGGAGACGTGCGTCTCCGGATAGCTGAGGTCGTCCACCAGCTGGTACACGGCCGCCAGCCGGGTGTAGTCGGTGCCCCGCCGCCGTACCGTCCGCGAGGCGGTGACGGGGTCCTCCACCAGGGAGGGCTGGTAGGAGATCGCCAGCAGGGTGAAGGTGACGTTCGGCTCGCAGCGGTCGAGCCCGTAGGAGCGGCAGACCGCGAACATCGCGGCCTCCACGTCCTCCGCGCCCTCGCCGCCCGCCAGCAGCAGCTCCCCGATCCGCAGGGTCAGGTCGAGCACGCGCGGGACGGCCGGACCGCCCTCCTCCGCCTTCGGCGGCGGCTCCGGCGCGGGCCGCTCGGCCACCGGCATGCGCAGCATCGTGCGCATCCGGTCCTGCCAGGGCACGTCCTTGGTGAGGCTGACCACCGGAACGCCGGTCGGCGGGGTGAACGCGGGCGGGGCCTGCCGGGAGCTGTACGTGCTCGGCGGGCTGAACGCCGACCCCTCCGCCTCGGCCCCGGACGGCGGCGGGACGCCCAGGCCCCGGGGGAGGGCGAACTCCGACGTCGTCTCGGACTCACTCTCCCCGACCTCGACCCCGGCGGGTGGCGTGAAGGCCATCCTCGCCTCGTCCGACTGCGGTTTGCGGTCCTCCGCTTCCGTCACTTGAGCGACGCTCCCTCTACGACACCTCGGCAGCCTCAGTATGCGCACGTGTGCGTACGGAAAGGCGAACGGACCGCACGCGTGCGCGTACGGTCCGTTCAGGAGCCCGGCAGGTCAGTGACCGCCCTGCTCCTTGAAGCGCTTGTAGGAACGCTCGATCTCGGCCTCGGCGTCCGTGCGGCCCACCCAGTTGGCGCCCTCGACGGACTTGCCGGGCTCCAGGTCCTTGTAGACCTCGAAGAAGTGCTGGATCTCCAGGCGGTCGAACTCGGAGACGTGGTGGATGTCACGCAGGTGCTCCACACGCGGGTCCGTCGCCGGCACGCACAGCAGCTTGTCGTCGCCGCCGGCCTCGTCCGTCATGCGGAACATGCCGATCGCGCGGCAGCGGATGAGGCAGCCCGGGAAGGTCGGCTCGTCCAGGATGACCAGCGCGTCCAGCGGGTCGCCGTCCTCGCCGAGGGTGTTCTCGACGAAGCCGTAGTCGGTCGGGTAGGCGGTCGAGGTGAAGAGTCGACGGTCCAGGCGGATCCGACCGGTCTCGTGGTCCACCTCGTACTTGTTCCGCGAACCCTTCGGGATCTCGATCGTGACGTCGAACTCCACCGGTGGCTCCTCCATGATCAGCACATAGTTCTGGTGGTTAAGTGTCCCTCACGCAGGTGTGTGATCGCGAAAGGGGCTGGTGGTCGTGCCCGAGCTGAGGCCTTGGCGGGCCGCCGGACCGCGTCTGGCGCGGGCCGTCGACGCCGTACGCCCCCGTCTGGCGCGGGCCGCCGACGCCGTCCGGCCCCGTCTGGCACGGGTCGCGGCGACCGCCGGACCGCGGGTCGCGCGGCTGGGGCGGGCCGTGCGGCCACGGCTCGCGATGCCGGTACGACCTCGCCGTCCGCAGTCCGTCAGGACCTGGCGGTACACCGCGGGAGCGGCGACCGCCGGGCTGGCGCTGGCCGCCGGAGCGGTGACCGCCGCCGGCCCCTGGGACGCCAACGGTCAGCGTACGGCCGAGCGGGACCGCGCAGTCGCCCTGGAGCGTACGGGTGGCGCAGATCACGGCCGTAATTCCGATACGTCCGATTCGGGCGGTACGGCGGCCGGGGCCCCCAGGCCCGCGCCCAGCGCCGCCTCCGTCCTCGTCGGCCTGGGCGGCTCCGCGAGCACCGTGAAGTCGGCGCCGGCCGGGCGGTCGTACGCGGACGTCCTGGGGCCCCTGCTGGGCGACGCGGCGCTCGGCGACCGGCACGCGGGCGTGGTCGTCGACGTGGCCACCGGCAAGCGCCTGTACGCCACCGGAGCCGACGAGTCGCTCACCCCCGCCTCCACCACCAAGATCGCCACCGCCGTCGCCGCGCTGTCCGCGCTGGGCCCCGACCACCGCCTCACCACCCGTGCCGCACTGGAACCCGGCACCCGGGAGGTCGTCCTGGTCGGCGGCGGCGACCCCACCCTGACCGCCCGCAAGGACGCCGACGGCTGGGCGAGCCTGCGCGACCTGGCCGCCGCCACGGCCACCGCCCTGAAGAAGCGCGGCCTCGACGAGGTGACGCTCTCCTACGACACCACCCTCTACGCCGGCAGCGAGCTGCACCCCATCGGCGTCAACGACAATCTCGCGCCCGTCAGCGCCCTCATGGCCGACGAGGGCCGCACCGACGACTCCACGAGCGGCCCGGCCACCCGTGTGAGCGACCCGGCGGCCGAAGCGACCCGCACCTTCGGGGAGTTCCTCGCCTCCCACGGCATCACCACGACCTCCCCCAGCCCCTTCAAGGCCACGACCCGCGCCGAGACCCTGGCCACCGTCTCCTCGCCGCCGCTGTCCTCGGTGGTCGAGCGCATGCTGACCAACAGCGACAACGACATCGCCGAGGCGCTGGCCCGGCAGACGGCGGTCGCGACGGGGAAGCGGGCCGACTTCGACGGCGGCGCGAGCGCGATCGCCGGTGAGCTGAAGAAGCTCGGCCTGCCCCTCAAGGGCGCCGTCTTCCACGACGGCAGCGGTCTCGACCGCGCCGACAGACTGACGGCCGACCTGCTCACGGCCCTGCTGGTCGAGGCCGGCGCCGCCGCCCACCCCGAACTGCGTCCCGTCCTGACCGGCCTCCCCGTCGCCGGCTTCACCGGCACCCTCACCTCGCGCTACACGACGGACAGCGCGGCAGGGGTCGTACGCGCCAAGACGGGCACCCTGACCGGCGTCAACACCCTGGCGGGAACGGTCGTGGACGCGGACGGCCGCCTGCTGGCCTTCGCCTTCCTGGCCTCCGACACGTCGAGCGCGGCAGCGGCCCAGTCGGCCCTGGACAGGACGGCGACGGCACTGGCGGGGTGCGGCTGCCGGTGACACCCGCGGGCGCAGCCCTTGACACCGCCGGCGCCCCTGCCGCACTCCGCGGCCTGCCCCAAGCGGGAACGCTCACGTACGGTTGACGCATGACGAGCATCGGTGGTGCCGAGATGGTCGACTGGAATCTCGCGGTGGCGACCGCGACCCGGCTCGTACGGCCGGGCCCCGACGTGAGCCGCGACGAGGCCCGAGCGGTCGTCGCGGAACTGCGCCGGCACGCCAAGTCCTCCGAGGAACACGTCCGCGGCTTCACCCGGATGGGCACGGAGGAGACCCACGACACCCCGGTCCTGGTCGTCGACCGCCCCGGCTGGGTGCGGGCGAACGTCGCCGGTTTCCGGGAGATCCTCAAACCGCTGCTCGACAAGATGCAGGAGCGGCGCAGCAACACCCCCGGCGGCGCGGTCCTCGGCGCCGTCGGCGGCAAGGTCACCGGCGTCGAACTCGGCATGCTGCTGTCGTTCCTCGCCTCCCGCGTCCTCGGCCAGTACGAGACCTTCGCCCCGGCCACGCGCGAACTGCCCGCCGGCGAGAACGGCGGCGGCCGCCTCCTGCTCGTCGCCCCGAACATCGTCCACGTGGAGCGCGAACTCGACGTACAGCCCCACGACTTCCGCCTGTGGGTGTGCCTGCACGAGGAGACGCACCGCACGCAGTTCACCGCTGTGCCCTGGCTGCGCGACCACCTCGAGGGCGAAATCCAGTCGTTCCTGGGAGAGACGGATGTCGACCCAATGACCGTGCTGGAGCGCATCCGGGAGGCCGCCCAGTCCCTCGCCGGCGGGCGCCCGGAGGGCGAGGAGGAGGACGGCGGCCGCTCCTTCGTGGAGATCGTGCAGACGCCGGCCCAGCGGGAGATCCTCGGCCGGCTGACCGCCGTGATGTCCTTGCTGGAGGGACACGCCGACTTCGTGATGGACGGAGTGGGTCCAGACGTCGTACCGACCGTCTCCGAGATCCGCGAGAAGTTCCAGCAGCGCCGCGCGAAGGGTGCCTCCAGGCTGGACATGGCCCTGCGCAAGCTGCTGGGTTTGGACGCCAAACTCAGGCAGTACCGGGACGGCGAGCGGTTCGTGCGCGCCGTCGTCGACCAGGTCGGCATGGACGGCTTCAATCGGGTGTGGACCTCGCCGAACACCCTGCCGACCAAGGCGGAGATCGCCAAACCGGCGGACTGGGTCGCGCGGGTGCACCGCAAGAGCGAGTCGTGAACCCCGTGGAGGGGTCGTGAACACAATCCGGCCGACGGCAGGTGAACGCCCCTTCAATCACCCGTCCGAGGGACCGTGAGCCATGGGTAGGCGTGCAATGCTCGGGGAACGGCCCGCTTCTGTCACCATCTACACACTCTGAGTGACCGAGCTTCGGGTTCACCCCCCGACAACTTCATGAAGGGAACCGGACATGGGTCCCCATCCTGCGGTCGCGGCGATACGCCTGGCGGTCCGCCGCGTCCTCCACGACATCCTCAACGACCAGACCTCCGCCCAGCAGGTCTCCGCCCGGCAGCTCTCGGCCGGGCAGGTCTCGGCCGAGCAGGTCTCCGCCGGGCGCACGCCCTCCGGGCCGGCGCCTGCCGATCGGCTCTTCGCCGACCAGGGGCCCGCCGACCGGGCGTCTGTCGACCGGGCCTCCGACGACCTGACGTCCGCCGGACGAACCCCGCACGAGCGCCCGCCGTCGCCGCTCGTGCTCGTGGCGTGCTCCGGCGGCGCCGACTCGATGGCCCTCGCCTCCGCGCTCGCGTTCGAGGCCCCCAAACTCGGCATCCGCGCCGGCGGCGTCACCGTCGACCACGGACTCCAGCCCGGCTCCGACCTGCGCGCCGACGAGGTCGTCCTGCGCCTGACCGAACTGGGCCTCGCGCCCGTTGAGTCCGTCGCCGTGACCGTCGGCCGCGAGGGCGGCCCCGAAGCCGCCGCCCGCGACGCCCGCTACGCCGCCCTGGACGCCGCCGCCGTACGCCACGGCGCCGCCGCGATCCTCCTCGGCCACACCCGCGACGACCAGGCCGAAACCGTCCTGCTCGGCCTCGCCCGCGGCTCCGGCATCCGCTCCCTGTCCGGAATGGCCGCGGTCTCGGGGGCCGGCGGCCGTTACCGCCGCCCCTTCCTCGCGCTCGACCGCCAGACCGCCCGCAAGGCCTGCATGGTCCAGTCGCTGCCGGTGTGGGACGACCCCCACAACACCGACCCGGCCTACACCAGGTCCCGGCTGCGCCACGAGGGTCTGCCCGCCCTGGAGAAGGCGCTCGGCAAGGGCGTCGTCGAGGCCCTCGCCCGTACGGCCCAGCTCTCCCGCGACGACGCCGACGCCCTGGACGCCTGGGCCGGCCAGGCCGAGTCCGCCGTCCGCGACGCCGCCGGACTGCTGGAGTGCGCCAAGCTCTACGCCCTGCCGCCCGCCGTGCGCCGCCGCATCCTGCGCCGCGCCGCCATCGAGGCCGGGGCACCCGCCGGTTCGCTGTTCGCCCGCCACATCGAGGAGGTCGACCGGCTGATCACCGGCTGGCGCGGCCAGGGGGTCATCAACCTGCCCGGCAAAGTCGTCGCCCAGCGGCAGGGTGGCAGACTGGTGATTCGGCAAGGCTGAATCCCTGCCCCCTGCGGGGGGCCGGGCGGCCGGTGGGACGACCGAAAGTGATGCGGGTGGACGCGAAAGACATGGGTGCCGACCTCCAGCAGGTGCTCATCACCAAGGAAGAGATCGACGCGAAGCTGGCCGAGCTGGCCGCGAAGATCGACGCGGAGTACGCGGGCAAGGACCTGCTCATCGTCGGCGTCCTCAAGGGCGCGGTGATGGTCATGGCGGACCTCGCCCGGGCGCTGTCCACCCCCGTCACGATGGACTGGATGGCCGTGTCGTCGTACGGCGCGGGCACCCAGTCCTCCGGCGTGGTGCGCATCCTCAAGGACCTCGACACCGACATCAAGGGCAAGCACGTCCTGATCGTCGAGGACATCATCGACTCCGGCCTGACGCTGTCCTGGCTGATCAACAACCTCGGCTCCCGCGAGCCGGAGTCCCTGAAGATCTGCACCCTGCTGCGCAAGCCGGACGCCGCCAAGGTCGCCATCGACGTCGAGTGGGTCGGCTTCGACATCCCCAACGAGTTCGTCGTCGGCTACGGCCTCGACTACGCCGAGAAGTACCGCAACCTCCCGTTCGTCGGTACGCTCGCGCCCCACGTCTACGGCGGCTGAGACGGCTCCTGAGCCAAGCGGGCCGTCTTTGTAGGACGATCGGGAACCCCGGCGGGTTTCGCGCCGTTGGAGCAAACAGAGACGGGATTGCCAGCCGTCCGAGCGCCTCCGTGCGGCTTCGGGCCACAATGCTGGGGTACCGTCAGAAGAACTGTCTTATCAAACTCACTATGGCAGGAGGGACGGGGCGGCACCGCTCCGTATGGATGGACGTGAAGCGATACTTCCGTGGGCCGGTCATGTGGATCGTGCTGGCCGTCCTTGCCGTGGTCGTGTTGATGCAGGTCGTCGGTTCGTCCGGCGGCTACAAGACGGTGGACACCGGCCAGGTCGTCGCAGCGATCAACGCCAACAGGGTGGAATCGGCCAAGCTGACCACCGGTGACGAGCAGACCATCAAGGTCCAGCTCAAGGACGGCGAGAAGGTCGAGGGCAGCTCGAAGATCCAGGCGAGCTACATCGGCGACCAGGGCGTGACCATCGCCAACACGCTGCAGACCAAGTACCAGAACAAGCAGATCCCCGACGGCTACACCGTGTCGCCGTCCAAGCAGAACCCGTTCCTCGGCATCCTGCTCTCCCTGCTCCCCTTCGTCCTGATCGTGGTCGTCTTCCTGTTCCTGATGAACCAGATGCAGGGCGGCGGCTCCCGGGTGATGAACTTCGGCAAGTCGAAGGCCAAGCTCATCACCAAGGACACCCCGAAGACGACGTTCTCGGACGTCGCGGGCTGTGACGAGGCCGTCGAGGAGCTCCAGGAGATCAAGGAGTTCCTCCAGGAACCGGCGAAGTTCCAGGCCGTCGGCGCCAAGATCCCCAAGGGCGTGCTCCTCTACGGCCGCCCGGGTACCGGCAAGACCCTGCTCGCGCGCGCCGTGGCCGGCGAGGCGGGCGTCCCCTTCTACTCGATCTCCGGTTCCGACTTCGTCGAGATGTTCGTCGGTGTCGGTGCCTCCCGGGTCCGCGACCTGTTCGAGCAGGCCAAGGCGAACGCCCCGGCGATCGTCTTCGTCGACGAGATCGACGCGGTCGGCCGCCACCGCGGCGCCGGCCTCGGCGGTGGTCACGACGAGCGCGAGCAGACGCTGAACCAGCTGCTCGTCGAGATGGACGGCTTCGACGTCAAGGGCGGTGTGATCCTCATCGCCGCCACGAACCGCCCCGACATCCTCGACCCGGCGCTGCTGCGCCCCGGCCGCTTCGACCGGCAGATCGCCGTCGACCCGCCGGACCTGCAGGGCCGTCTGGAGATCCTCAAGGTCCACCAGAAGGGCAAGCCGGTCGCCCCGGACGTCGACCTCGCGGCCGTCGCCCGCCGCACGCCGGGCTTCACCGGCGCGGACCTGAGCAACGTCCTCAACGAGGCCGCGCTGCTCACCGCCCGCAGCGACCGCAAGCTGATCGACAACGCCATGCTGGACGAGGCCATCGACCGCGTGGTGGCGGGCCCGCAGAAGCGGACCCGGATCATGTCGGACAAGGAGAAGAAGATCACCGCGTACCACGAGGGCGGACACGCCCTGGTCGCGGCGGCCTCCCCGAACTCCGATCCCGTCCACAAGATCACGATCCTGAGCCGCGGCCGCGCGCTGGGCTACACGATGGTGCTCCCGGACGAGGACAAGTACTCGACCACGCGCAACGAGATGCTCGACCAGCTCGCCTACATGCTGGGCGGCCGGGCGGCCGAGGAACTGGTCTTCCACGACCCGACCACCGGCGCCGCGAACGACATCGAGAAGGCCACCGCCACGGCCCGCGCGATGGTCACGCAGTACGGCATGACTGAGCGGCTCGGCGCCATCAAGTTCGGCGGCGACAACACCGAGCCCTTCCTCGGACGGGAGATGGCCCACCAGCGCGACTACTCGGAAGAGGTCGCCGCGCTGGTGGACGAGGAAGTCAAGAAGCTCATCGAGAACGCGCACAACGAGGCCTGGGAGATCCTGGTCGAGAACCGCGACGTCCTCGACAACCTGGTGCTGAAGCTGCTGGAGAAGGAGACGCTGGGCAAGGAGGAGATCGCCGAGATCTTCGCCCCCATCGTCAAGCGCCCGCCGCGTCCCGCCTGGACCGGTTCCTCCCGCCGCACGCCGTCCACCCGCCCGCCGGTGCTCTCCCCCAAGGAGCTCGCGCTGACCAACGGTGCCAACGGCGCGACGCCGGCGATCTCCACCGCCAAGTCCACGGCGACGGAGCACGCCCCGGCGGCCGAGCCGGCTCCCGAGGAGCGCCCCGAGAGCTGACCCGGCTCCCCGGCGCCCTCACCAGGCCCGGAATGATTGCCGCGCCCCCCTGGTTCTAGCCTGGGGGGGCGCGGCACTTTTTTTGCATGGCCCTGCACCACACCGAGGAACGAGGCACCACATGACCGACCCCGTGACGCTGGACGGCGAGGGCCCCATCGGCGAATTCGACGAGAAGCGCGCCGAGAACGCCGTGCGCGAACTCCTGATAGCGGTCGGCGAGGACCCGGACCGCGAGGGCCTCCGGGAGACGCCGGCGCGGGTGGCGCGGGCGTACAGGGAGATCTTCGCCGGCCTGTGGCAGAAGCCCGAGGACGTGCTGACGACCACGTTCGACCTGGGGCACGACGAGATGGTGCTGGTCAAGGACATCGAGGTGTACTCGACCTGCGAGCATCACCTCGTGCCGTTCCGGGGCGTCGCGCACGTCGGGTACATTCCGGCGACCTCGGGCAAGATCACCGGCCTGTCCAAGCTGGCCCGTCTCGTGGACGTCTACGCCCGGCGGCCGCAGGTGCAGGAACGTCTCACCACGCAGATCGCGGACTCCCTGATGAACATCCTGGAGCCGCGCGGCGTCATCGTGGTCGTGGAGTGCGAGCACATGTGCATGTCCATGCGCGGCATCCGCAAGCCCGGCGCGAAGACCATCACGTCGGCCGTGCGCGGCCAGCTGCGGGACGCGGCCACGCGCAACGAGGCGATGAGCCTCATTATGGCGCGCTGACGCCTGACGCCTTACGGCGTTTGGCGGTCGGCCTTACGGGGTTCAGGCGGTCGACGTGGCGCCGTTGCCGTTGTTCCGTTCGTCGTCCTCCGGCAGCTTGCAGACGCGTTCCAGGAAGAGGGCGGCCGCTATGACGGCGATGCCCGCCACGACCGAGAAGCCGGCGTAGATGGCCTGGTCGCGGCGGGCGGGGATGTCGAGGAGTTCCAGCAGGAAGACGCCCGTGCCGCCGTACATGCCGGCGACCAGGGCCGCCACCAGTGCGCTGGCCTGCCCGAAGACGACCGCGCGGGCCGCCATCAGCGGGTCGACGCCCTTGGCCTCGGGGCGGCGCTCGCGCTGGGCCCGCAGGCGGGCGCGGATGGAGAGCGCCGTGGCCATCAGGACCACCGCGATCAGGGCGAGGACGATGGGGGCGGCCAGGGGGACGCTGGGCAGGGTCCCGATCGAGTTCCAGAGGCGGGCGCCCGCCCAGGACAGGACGCCGGCCACGACGAACACGCCCGCCAGCACCCTGATGCGCAGCTCTCTCACGGTGTCCCTTCAGCTCCCCCGGGTCCTCGGGCCGTCCCGCGGACTGTGGTCGTCTTGACCTTAACGACTACTCGGGCAGGTGGAGTTCCAGGTCCTTGCGGGGCGCCACGCCTTCCCGGGTGACGGTGTCGAGCAGGTCGGCCACCGTGCCCCGGCCGGGCAGCCGGGCCTCGGGGTCGACGTCGTACCAGGGCGCCAGCACGAAGGCCCGTTCATGGGCGCGCGGGTGGGGGAGGGTCAGCAGCGGATCGTCGGAGACGACGCCGTCGTAGGCGACGATGTCGACGTCGAGGGTGCGCGCGCCCCAGCGCTCGTCCCGCACCCGGTGGAAGGCCTCCTCGACCGCGTGCGCCCGCTCCAGCAGGGACGACGGGGGGAGGGTGGTCTTGAGGACCACGACCGCGTTGAAGTACGCGGGCTGGCTGCCCGGCTCCACGCCCCACGGCTCCGTCTCGTAGACGGGCGACACGGCCTTGACGCGTACGCCGGGCGTGTCCTCCAGCGCGTCGATGGCGCCCTGGAGGGTCTCCAGGCGGTTGCCGAGGTTCGCGCCGAGGGAGATCACGGCGCGTTTGGGGTTGTGCAGCGTCGTGTCGGCGGCGTCCACCTGCTGCACGACGGAGGCGGGTACCGGCTGTACGGTCGGGTCGCTGTGACCTTCGGCGAAGAACGCGGTCATACTCGGCTCCGGGTGATGGTGACGGTCACGTCGTCGAAGGGGACCGTGATCGGGGCGTCCGGTTTGTGAACGCGGACCTCGACCTCCTGGACCCCGTCGTGCTTCAGGCACGCCTGGGCGATGCGCTCGGCGAGGGTCTCGATGAGGTTGACGGGCTCGCCCTGGACGACGGCCACGACCTCCTCCGCCACGATGCCGTAGTGCACGGTCTTCGCCAGGTCGTCGTCGGCAGCGGCCGGCCGGGTGTCCAGGCCAAGGACGAGGTCCACGATGAAGGTCTGGCCCTCCTCGCGCTCCTTGGGGAACACACCGTGGTGCCCGCGGGCCTTCAGGCCGCGCAGCGCGACACGATCCACGCGAATCACTCCTGCAATCGTCGGTGACGGCCGGTCACTGCCGTGTGCGGGCGGCACACCGGCCTCGAACGAATCTACCTGCGAGCACTGACACGACCGGGCCACGGGGGCGCGGGCGGGTGCCGGGGCCAGGAGGTTTCACACGGAGTTTCCCCTGGGGAACCCGGCGGCTCACGGGTTGGTAGCCGCCCATACCCAGGCGGTCGTGATTCCAACCACTTGTTGGTCCCGGTGGGTGCCTGTGCGTGCCCGCGGGTGGCTTCGGCGGGCCGCCTGCCCCGCCAGGGGCGGCCACCCCTCAGGGGCGCCCACCCCCTGGGAGGCGGCTACCCCTCAGGGGCGCCTACCCCTCAGGAGGGGGTCTCCTCGTCCTCGTCCTCGTCGTTTTCGGTCAGGACGGGTGAGGCGTGATGGGACCAGAGTTTCCAGCCGTCCGGGGTGCGCCGGAACACGTTCGTGGCGACCACCAGCTGGCCCACGAGCGGGCCGAGCTCCTCGCCGCGCTCGGGGGCGGGGCCGCCGCTGAGGATGTTCTCGGTGCAGGTGACCAGGGCGGTGTCGCCGGTGACGGAGACGTGCACGTCGGTGAGGAAGAACTGGATGTAGTCGGTGTTCGCCATGATCAGCGCGTACGACCTGAGGACCTCGCCGCGGCCGGTGAGCACGGGCCAGCCGGGGTGCACGCAGGAGACCACGCCGACGTCGGCCGGATCGTGGTACTCCTCGTCCACGCCGAGGTCGGCCGGGGTGAGCCAGAGCGAGGAGAGCTCTTCGAAGTCGCCGCGTTCGAGCGCGTCGTAGAAGGCGGTGTTGGCGGCTTCCACCTGCTCGACGTCGGTGTGGGGGGCGCTCACCGGTCTCCTTCTGCGCCGTCGTGCACGGAGTGCGCCGGGCGGGTGTCTGTTGCTCGCGCTCCGCGTGCGGTGTTCCCGCCCGGCGCGTCCGCCGCTGCGCGCGCCCCGCGCGGAGCCTCAGCGCCCAGCGTGGAGCCCGCCTCGTGCGCCCGGCGCGTCTCGCGCAAGCCGGGCGCGTCGCTCACCGTGCGCGCCCCTTCCACGGCGCGCGCGACCCGTACCGCGTCCGCCGTCGCGCGCACCTCGTGCACGCGCACCGCCCACGCGCCGGCGTGCGCCGCGAGCGCCGACACGGCGGCCGTGGCGGCGTCGCGCTCCCGCGCGGGCGGTGGCGCGCCCTCGGGACCGGCGAGCACGCGCCCCAGGAACCGCTTGCGGGAGGCCGCGACGAGCAGCGGGCGGCCGAGGCCGAGCAGCCGGTCGAGATGGGCGAGGAGGACGAGGTCGTGTTCGGCGTCCTTGGAGAAGCCGAGACCGGGGTCGACGACGATGCGGTCGGGGGCGATGCCGCCGGCCAGGACGGCCTCCACGCGCGCGTGGAGTTCGTCGACGACTTCGGTGACGACGTCGTCGTACACGCCCCGGACGTTGCCGCCCTCCAGGAAGCCGCGCCAGTGCATGACGACGAAGGGGGCGCCGGCGTCCGCGACGACGGGGATCATGGCGGGGTCGGCGAGGCCGCCGCTGACGTCGTTGACGAGGACGGCGCCGGCCGCGAGGGAGCGTTCGGCGACGGAGGCGCGCATGGTGTCGACGGAGACGGTGACGCCCTCGGAGGCCAGGCCCCGGACGACCGGGATGACGCGCTTGAGCTCCTCGGCCTCGTCCACGCGGGTGGCGCCGGGACGGGTGGACTCGCCGCCGACGTCGACCAGGTCCGCGCCCTCGGCGACCAGGTCGAGGCCGTGCTTGACGGCCGCCGTGGTGTCGAAGAAGCGGCCGCCGTCGGAGAAGGAATCGGGGGTGACGTTCACGACTCCCATGACCGCGCAGCGGTCCCATTCCGGTAGGCCCGCGACGCGCCCGCGTCCGCTCTGCTTGCTCATACGTTCAGCGTAGGCCCCGGGACAGGCCGAAAGCCGCCGCGGCCCGAACGGAGGCCCCCGGGCTGGAGGGGCGGGGCTCCCGTTCGGGCCAGTCCCGGTGCGGTGGCGGTCAGGCGGCGCGCACGCCTCTTTCGGCCACCGAGTGGGCACACGCGCGTGCCGAGGTCGTCCGGCGGCGCAGGAAGCGCGGCAGGGGCAGCGCGAGGTTGACGAAGCCCTCCGCCTGCATGGCGGCGAAGCCGATGCGCGGCAGGTCGGCCGAGGCCCGGTAGACCACGAAGCGGGGCTCCCAGCGGGGCTGGAACTTGGCGTTGAACTTGTACAGGGACTCGATCTGGAACCAGCGCGAGAGGAACACCAGCAGCCCGCGCCAGGCGCGCAGCACCGGTCCCGCGCCGATCTTCTCGCCGCGCGCCAGCGCCGAGCGGAACATGGCGAAGTTGAGCGACACGCGCGTGATGCCGAATTTCGGTGCCGCCTGGAGGGCGGCGACGATGAGCAGCTCGTTCATGCCGGGGTCGGCCGAGCGGTCGCGGCGCATCAGGTCCAGGGAGGCGCCGTCGCGGCCCCACGGCACGAAGTGCAGGATCGCCTTCAGGTCGCCGTAGGGGCCCGGTTCGGCGTCCGCCTTGTGGGCGGTGGCGATCAGGCAGTCGCCGTCGGCCGGGTCGCCGACGCGGCCCAGCGCCATGGAGAAGCCGCGCTCGGTGTCGGTGCCGCGCCAGTCCTCGGCGGCCTGCCGGATGCGCTCCAGCTCCGTCTCGCCGAGATCACGCACGCGTCGTACGCGGGTTTCGTAACCGGCGCGCTCGATGCGCTTGACCATCTGGCGCACATTGCGCATCGCGCGGCCGGCGAGGGAGAAATCCGCGACGTCCACCACCGCCTCGTCGCCCAGTTCGAGGGCGTCGAGGCCGGTCTCGCGGGTCCACACCTCGCCGCCCGTCTCCGAGCAGCCCATGACGGCCGGCGTCCAGGAGTGCGCCCTGGCCTCGTCCATGAAGCGCTCGATGGCGCCCGGCCAGGCCTCGACGTCCCCGATGGGGTCGCCGCTGGCGAGCATCACTCCGGAGACGACCCGGTAGGTCACCGCGGCCTTGCCGCTGGGCGAGAAGACGACCGCCTTGTCGCGGCGCAGCGCGAAGTGCCCGAGGGAGTCGCGGCCGCCGTGCTTCTCCAGCAGCGCGCGCAGGCGTGCCTCGTCCTCCTCCGTCAGCCGTGCCGCCGGGTGTTCGGGCCGGAAGGCGAGGTAGATGGTGGTGACCGCGGTGAGCAACCCGAGGGCGCCGAGCGAGAACGCCACGGTCCAGGAGGTGTCGCCCTGGTAGTCGACCGGGCCCTCGAAGCCGACCAGGCCGTACAGGACGTGCGTGATGCGGTCGGCCAGGCTCGGGTCGCCGACCATGCGCTTGGGGTGGACGCTGACGATGATCAGGCCGAGGACGAGGGAACCGGCGCCCATGAGGACGAAGTTGGCGAGCGCCCGCCAGCGGCTGCGCGGGTCGGGCAGCGCCCTGAACTGGTCGCGGTGGCGCACCAGGGGCGCGAGCAGCGCCAGGGAGATGAGCACGCCGATCAGCGAGTGGCGGTACGTGTACTGCGCCACCGCACCCGCCGGCAGCAGCGCCACCGCGGCCCGCCAGGCCCGGCGCTTGCCGCGCTTGAGGCCGTGCGCGAGCAGCAGCAACAGCACGCCGGCGCTGAGCGAGAGCGCCGCCGCGAACGGGCCGAACGCGCCGGGCAGCACCTCGGCGAGGGAGTGCATACGGCTGTGACGGAAGCGCGGGAAGACGCCCGCGGCGACATCCAGTACGCCCACGAGGGCGCAGGCCCGGCCGACGAGGACGGGGACGGCCTCGGGGCGCGGACCACGGAGCACGCGCCGCTCTGTGCGTGATCGGGTCGGAACCCCGCCCGACATTTCCTCATCTGTCCTGACAGACATCGCATCCCGTAGTTCTGCGAGAGATCTTGGATCCGGTGCCGATTCGGGCATCCGGCGACATTGCGCCCTCTAGGACGGTGTCACGAGGGGAGAGGTTCACTCCGCTCCCCAAAGCCACCTCAAAGGCCGGGGAAAGTCCCGGACAAGCCCTTGCGAAGAAGTAAGGGACCGGTGAGAAAGCGCAGGCAGGAAGCAGGTCATGGGTCTTACGAGCAACACATTGCTGGTGCTGACGGTGGTGTTCGCCGTACTGCTGTTCGTCGGCACGGTGTGGCTGTGGCCGCGTCTCGCGCGCCGGAACTGGCGGGCCGTCGGCGGGCGGGTCGGCCTGCTCCTGACCACTCAGCTGGTCCTGTTCCTGTCGGTGGGCCTGGCCGCCAACCAGGCCTTCGGGTTCTACGCCAGCTGGGCGGACCTGTTCGGCCGGGAGAGGGACCAGGGTGTGGTCGTCAACCATACGGCTCCCGACGGCTCCGGCGGCCCGCTGCAGGTGATCGACACGGCACGCGTGCGTGGCGGTTCCGCCGCGCGGGTGGGCGGGCAGGTCCAGAGGGTCGACATCGTGGGCCGCAGGACGCACATCGCCACGTCGGCGTACGTGTACCTGCCGCCGGAGTACTTCCAGCCGCGGTACCGCACGCGCACGTTCCCGGCGGCGGTCGTCCTGACGGGGTATCCGGGGACCGCCCGGGCGCTGGTCGACAAGCTGCACTACCCGCGCACGGCACAGAGCCTCGCGAAGGACGGCCGTATGCAGCCGATGATCCTGGTGATGCTGCGTCCCACGGTGGCGCCGCCGCGCGACACGGAGTGCGTGGACGTCCCCGGCGGCCCGCACACCGAGACCTTCTTCGCCGAGGACCTGCCCGACGCCGTGCTCGCGCACTACAGGGTGGGCAGGAAGCCGGGGAGCTGGGGCATCATCGGCGACTCCACGGGCGGTTACTGCGCCCTGAAGCTCGCCCTGCACCACCCCGGGACGTACGCGGCGGGGGCGGGCCTGTCCCCGTACTACGAGGCGCCCGTCGACCCCACCACGGGCGACCTCTTCCACGGCGACCGGAAGCTGCGTGAGCGGGCGGACCTGTGGTGGTGCCTCAAGCACCTGCCGGCGCCGGACACCTCACTGCTCGTCACCAGCAGCAGGATCGGCGAATCCAACTACCGGGACACACTGAGGTTCATAGAACGTGTGCAGGCCAAGAAGCCGACCCGGATCTCGTCGATCATCCTCGAAAGCGGCGGCCACAACTTCAACACCTGGCGGCGGGAGATTCCGGCGACGCTGCAGTGGATCAGCGGGCGGTTGACGGATCGGTGATCTCCGCGCGCAATTCGCGGTCGGGCGGTCCGCTAAGAGACTTCACGCGCGCGGATGGTGCAAAGGAAACGCAAAGCCGACCCCTGATGCCCTGTGAACGTTTCGTTATGGCTGTGTTTTTACGGGGCGGGGCGCCAACCCCCGCCTACGCGCGGTAAGTTTCTGGCCATGCCACGTGGACGTCACCGCCATTCTCCGCCTCTGCACAGGCTGCTGCCTCCGTCGGCGATCGCAGGCGTCTCCCTCGTCTGCGCCCTCGGCCCCTGGGTCTTCACGCAACAGTCCGTGCTACGGGTGACGGCAGCGGTCGCGGCGGCGACGGCCGCCGTGGGCGCGGCCGTCATGCGCCGCTGGGACGTCGAGGCCGGAAAACGGGTCGCCGACCTCACGCGCGCGCGTGCGAGCGACGAGTGGCGGCACGAGGAGCGGATCGCCGAGCTGGAGACCGACCTCGAGGAGTCCCGCGAGCTGCGCGCCAAGCTGGAGCAGCGGCTGCGGGCGAAGCGTTCGGAGCTGGCGGGTCTGCGCAACGAGCACGCGGCGCTGCTGCGCCGGTACGCCACCGCGGAGACCGAGCGGGCGAGCGCGCTGGAGGGCCGGCGCCTGCTGGAGATAGAGGCCTCGACCGACACGCGCGCGTTGCCGCCCGTGCCGGCGCAGAAGACCTCGCCCGAGGACGAGTCCGAGGCTGTGGCCGCCTCGGCGGACGTCGACGAGACGGCCGAGGGCGACGAGACGGCGGAGAGCGTCGAGACGGCCGAGGGCGACGAGCAGTCCGCCACGCCCGCGGTGTTCTCCCCGGAGGGCTCGCAGCTGTTCCTGCGCGCGAAGGCGGCGCTGAAGCGGTTCGACGAGGACGGCGACGGCACCCCCGACGACGACGGCCCCGCCAAGGGCGACGCGGCCGCCGACGCCGACGAGACCACGGACGCGAAGAACACGAAGGACGCCAAGGGCACGCCGGCCACGGACTCCGCCCGGGACGCGGAGGCCACGCCGGACGAGCCGGTGACGGCGGGCGCCCCCGCGGCCGAGGCCGCCGACGGTCCGAGCGACGCGGCCGCCCAGGAGGACGAGGCGCAGGGGAAGCCCGAGGCGGCCGACGGGCACGAGCACGCGGCCGCCACCACCCCGGCCAAGCCCGGCCAGCCCGTGCGGCAGCCCGCGGGGCACTTCGTGGAGCCGACCGCGGTGGCGGTCGTACCGGGCACGCCCGTGCGCCGCCCCGCCGTCGAGGGCGGGTTCGACTTCTTCGGCACGAAGCGGGAGCCCTCGCGCGGCGCCCTGGAGTCCGTGCAGAACGAGGACCTCGCGGACGTCGTCGGCCAGGAGGCGCTCGCCCTGCACAAGGCGGAGGCCGAGGCGGAGTTCAAGCCGGCCGACGAGGAGTCGCGGGGCGTCGGCCAGGTGATCGACCTGACCGCCCACGACGAGACGGAACAGATCAACCTCCAGGGCCTGCGCAGCGCGGTCTCCTGACCCCGCGCCGCCCTCGCCGGGAGGCACCTGCCGCGGGCGTCGGCGCGGTCGTCAGGCCATCCACCGGTCCGGCCGCGCCCCCCGGCGCCCCGTCCGCGACCGCTCCGCCTGCGCCCGCAGCAGCCGTGCCGCCTCTTGGGCGTCCCGCAGCCGCGCCGTGACCGTCTTGCCGGCCCCCGTGTCCACGTGCACGTCGGCGAGCCGCCACAGCCGCTCCCAGGGCCCCTGGGTGAGCCGTACGCTCTGCACCTTCGCGTGCGGCACGAGTGCGAGCGTGCGCCGCAGCAGTCCGTGCCGGGCCGCGAACACGGTGTCGGTGACGGCGAGTCCGTAGCCGCGCCACCGCACGGGCGCGCACCGACCGGCCCGCTGCGGCGGGCGGTCCATCGAGACGGCCGCCGGCACGCGCACCCCGGGCAGCACACGCGCGACGACCGCTTCGGCGACCTCGCGCGGCGCGACGGGCACCAGCACGGAGTTGTCCGATCCGGCCACGTCCAGCTCCACCCGGACCCAGCCCGGCCACCGCCACAGCAGCGGCTGGACGATCCGCACGGTCTGCACCCGCCCCGGCGGCACCGTCTCGTGCGTCCGGTCGAGCAACCCGTGGTCGATCCTGAGCCCGTCCGGCGACTCGGCCACCGTCCAGTCGTACTCCCCGACGAACCGTCCCACGCTGCTCGCGCCCGCCGCCCCCAGCAGCGGCAGACCGGTCGCGAGGACCGTCCACACGCTGTGGGTGGCCAGCCACAGCAGGGGCGGGACGACGAGGGCGGCGGCGAGGGAGCCCCAGGTGGCGCCCGTCAGCACGAGGGAGAGCGCGAGCAGACGAGGGGGCGTGCGCAGCAGCTCACGCGCCGGCGCCTCGCCGACTTCGTGCGCGGTCTCGGGCGCGAAACCGGCGGCGCGCGCGAGGAGTTCCGCGCGCAGCGCACGCGCCTCGCGCTCCCCGAGGAAGGCGAGCTCGTCCTTCTTGTCCGCGCCTATGACGTCCAGCCGCAGCTTCGCGACGCCCGCCACGCGCGCGAGGAGCGGCTGGGTGACGTCGACCGCCTGGATCCGTTCGAGGCGGATGTGCGCGGTGCGGCGGAACAGCAGGCCGGTGCGGATGCGCAGTTCGGTGTCCGTCACCGCGAAGTGCGTGAACCACCAGGTGAGCACGCCGTACAGGGCGGCCGTCGGGACGACGACGGCCAGCGCGATCAGCAGCGTGGTGGTGGTCAGCCGCGTCAACTGTCGCTGCGCCTGGTCCGGGTCGTGCACGGCCCAGCCGATGACGACGGCGATCGGCGCCCATGCGCGCCGCAGCGGCGTCACCGGATGCAGCCGCCGCTCGACGACGGGCGGCTTCTCGCGTACGTCGTCCTCGACGCCCGGCGTGGTCACAGCCCCGCCGATCGGGCCTCGCCGAGCTCGGTGAGCCGGTCGCGCAGCCGCTCCGCCTCCGCCGGGTCGAGGCCGGGGATGGTCGCGTCGGTCGCCGCGGCCGCGGTGTGCAGCTGCACGCTGGCCAGCCCGAAGTGCCGCTCCACGGGCCCGGAGGTGACCTCCACCAGCTGCATGCGCCCGTACGGCACGACCGTCTCCTCGCGCCACAGCACACCCCGGCTGATCAGCAGGTCGTCGGCGCGCTCGGCGTACCGCCAGGAGCGCCAGTTGCGGCCCAGCAGCACCCAGCCCCAGGCCGCGACGGCGAGCGGCAGCAGCGCGAAGACGGCCCACACGGGGCCCGCGAACAGGCCGAGCAGCAGACCGGTGGCGAGGGCGAGCAGCCCCAGCCACACCACCAGCAACAGCCGCCGCATCCGCAGCAGGCCGGGAGGAAGCCCCCTCCAGGCCGGCTCCGCCCCCGTTGTGCCCGTCGTCTGCGGGCTCCCCGTATCCATACGGCCAGCGTACGTAGGAGAGACTGTGTCCATGACTCCTACGACGGAGACCATGGTCGGTATCGGCGGCGCCGCGGAGAGCACCGACATGGTGCTCAACATCGGGCCGCAGCACCCCTCCACACACGGCGTGCTGCGCCTCAGGCTGGTGCTGGACGGCGAGCGCATCACGCACGCGGAACCGGTGATCGGGTACATGCACCGCGGCGCGGAGAAGCTCTTCGAGGCGCGCGACTACCGCCAGATCATCATGCTCGCCAACCGCCACGACTGGCTGTCGGCCTTCTCCAACGAGCTGGGCGTGGTCCTCGCCGTGGAGCGCATGCTCGGCATGGAGGTCCCCACGCGCGCGGTGTGGACGCGCACGCTGCTCGCGGAGCTCAACCGGGTCCTCAACCACCTGATGTTCCTCGGCTCCTATCCGCTGGAACTCGGCGGCATCACCCCGGTCTTCTACGCCTTCCGCGAGCGAGAGACCCTCCAGAACGTCATGGAGGAGGTCTCCGGCGGCCGTATGCACTACATGTTCAACCGCGTCGGAGGTCTCAAGGAGGACCTGCCGGCGGGTTGGACCGCACGCGCGCGTGCCGCCGTCGCCGCCGTGCGCTCGCGCATGGACGTCTACGACGACCTGGTGCTCGGCAACGAGATCTTCCGCGGACGCACGCGCGGGGTGGGACGGCTCGCGCCCGAGGCCGTGCACGCCTACGGCGTGAGCGGGCCGATCGCCCGCGCCTCGGGCGTCGACTTCGACCTGCGCCGCGACGAGCCCTACCTCGCCTACGGGGAGCTGCGGGACACCCTGAAGGTCGTCACCCGGCGGGACGGCGACTGCCTCGCCCGCTTCGAGGTGCTCCTGGAGCAGACCCACAACGCCCTCGACCTCGCAGACGCCTGCCTCGACCGCCTCGCCGAGCTGCCGCCGGGGCCGATCAACCAGCGGCTGCCGAAGGTCCTGAAGGCACCCGAGGGCCACACCTACGCCTGGACCGAGAACCCGCTCGGCATCAACGGCTACTACCTCGTCAGCAAGGGCGAGAAGACCCCGTACCGGCTGAAGCTGCGCTCGGCCTCGTACAACAACATCCAGGCCCTCGTGGAACTGCTGCCGGGGACGCTGGTCGCGGACATGGTGGCGATCCTGGGGTCGCTGTTCTTCGTGGTCGGGGACATCGACAAGTAGCGCGGGCAGACGGGCGGACGCGGCCAGGGCTCAGGCGATCAGCGCGTCCGGGATGCCCACCGGCTGCAGCAGCCAGCCGAAGTCGCCGAGGCCGCCCTCGGCGGTGAGTTCGGCGGCCTCGCCGGCGCTGGCGAGGGCGCGGACGTAGGCGGCGGGTTGTGTGGCCGCGAGCGTGAGCGAGGGGCGTGCGCCGATGACGCCGAGGGCGCGCAGGGCGGCGCGTTGCCGGAGAATGCGCGGGCTCGGGAGCGTGCGCGCCGTTGTGAATGTCGACGCGTGCGCCTCCGTGTGCGCCGCGCAGGCGTCCAGCGCGACGTGCGCCGTGATATCGCACGACCCGTCCGGCACGGGCGCCGTCTCACGCCCCGCGCGGAAGCCGGTGAGCGTTCCGAACAGGGGGCGCGCGTCGAGGGCGTGCGCGTAGTCGACCGCGACCGCGAGCCCCCGGTCGAGCGCCCCCACCGCGGCCGCCCACGCCTCGTCCCGCGGCCGCCCGATCTCGGCCCGCAGCCCCTCCTCGCCGCCCAGCGGCCACCACCCCTCCAGCCACTCCGCGTCCGCGCCGGCGACCGGTTCTCCCAGCCGTTCGGTCCCGTCCTGCCGTACGAGGACCCGCCGGGCCACGCCCGCGGAGTCGACCTGGGCGACGTCCACGGGGACGTTGTCCAGCCACTCGTTGGCGAAGAGCAGCCCCGTGACGCCCTGCGGGGGCTCGGACAGCCATGCGACGCGGTCGTCCAGGCCGGCGGGCCGGTCGGCGAGTTCCACGGCGTACGCGCGCGTGCGGGCGGCCACGTCGGCGGGGAGCGCGGCCAGCACACCGCTGACCAGCTCGCCGCGCCCGGCCCCCATGTCGACGAAGTCGAGCGTCGCCGGCCGCTTGAGGGCCTCGTCGACGCGGCACAGCAGCCCGGCGACGGCCTCGGCGAACAGCGGCGAGGCGTGCACGGACGTACGGAAGTGCCCGGCCGGGCCCTCGGGCCGCCGGTAGAAGCCGCCCGGCCCGTACAGCGCGGCCTCCGCCGCCGTCCGCCAGCCGCGCCACTCACCTGTCGTCTCTGCCGTCACCGGGCCAGGCTAAGCGCACCGAGGAACGCAGCCTCCACCTTGCGGAGTATGCGTGCCCGATGCGGATCGGTCCTCCGGTTGACCCCTGCACGCATCACGCTTCCCTACGCTGGGTTACGTGCAGCGCCTCTATGATTTCCTCCGCAGGCACCCGACGTGGGTCGACGGCTTCTGGGCCGTCTTCCTGTTCGGGATCTCTGTGGCGAGCGGAACGGTCCGTCAGGAGGGCAGCGGCACCGATAAGCCGGCGTTCGTCGTTCCGGTCATCCTGCTGCTCTGCCTCGCGATAGCGCTGCGCCGGCGCATGCCGGAGAAGATGCTGCTGCTGACGATCGGGGTGGGCGCGGCCCAGCTCGCGCTGGACGTCGCGGTGACCCCTGCCGACTTCGCGATGCTGGTGATCGTCTACACGGTGGCCGCCACCGGCGCCCGCTGGGCGTCCCGGCTCGCGCTGAGCGTGAGCCTGGGCGCGGCCACCGTGGCGCAGCTGCGCTGGCCGAACACGCACACCAGCGTGCTGGGCAACATGGCGGTCGTGGTCTTCCAGACCGTCCCCTTCGCGCTGGCCTGGGTGCTCGGCGACTCGATCCGCACCCGCCGCGCCTACTTCGCCCAGCTGGAGGAGCGCGCCGCCCGGCTGGAGAAGGAGCGGGAGGCGCAGGCCAAGGTCGCCGTCGCCGCCGAACGCGCCCGTATCGCGCGCGAGCTGCACGACGTCGTCGCGCACAACGTGTCGGTGATGGTGGTGCAGGCCGACGGCGCCGCCTACGTCCTCGACACCGCCCCCGACCAGGCCAAGAAGGCCCTGGAGACGATCTCCTCCACCGGCCGCCAGGCCCTCGCCGAGATGCGCCGCCTGCTGGGCGTGCTGCGCACCGGCGAGCACAAGGAGGTCGGCGAGTACGTCCCGCAGCCCGACGTCGAGCAGATCGACGACCTGGTCGAGCAGTGCCGGCACGCCGGTCTGCCCGTCGACTTCAAGGTGGAGGGCACCCCGCGCCCGCTGCCCAGCGGCGTCGAGCTCACGGCGTACCGCATCGTGCAGGAGGCGCTGACCAACACCCGCAAGCACGGCGGGCCGAACGCGGGCGCGAGCGTGCGGCTGGTGTACTTCGACGACGGCCTGGGCCTGCTGGTCGAGGACGACGGCAAGGGCGCCCCGCACGAGCTGTACGAGGAGGGCGGGTTCGACGGCCAGGGGCACGGCCTGATCGGCATGCGCGAGCGGGTCGGCATGGTCGGCGGCACCCTGGACGCGGGACCGCGCCCGGGCGGAGGATTCCGCATCAGCGCCCTGCTGCCGCTCAAACCGGCGCACTGACGTTTTCGCACGCCCCCTGTTGACACCTGTAACACCCCTGACTGACGGACACGGAAGAGGCTCCGATGACGATCCGCGTGATGCTCGTCGACGACCAGGTGCTGCTGCGCACCGGGTTCCGGATGGTGCTCGCCGCGCAGCCGGACATGGAGGTCGTCGCCGAGGCGGGGGACGGTGTCGAGGCCCTTCAGGTGCTGCGCTCGACCACCGTCGACGTCGTCCTGATGGACGTGCGCATGCCGAAGCTGGACGGCGTGGAGGCCACCCGCCGCATCTGCTCGGAGCCGGATCCGCCGAAGGTGCTGATCCTGACCACCTTCGACCTCGACGAGTACGCCTTCTCCGGGCTGAAGGCGGGCGCTTCGGGGTTCATGCTCAAGGACGTGCCCCCCGGCGAGCTGCTCGGCGCCATCCGCGCGGTGCACAGCGGCGACGCGGTGGTGGCGCCCTCGACCACGCGCCGGCTGCTGGACCGGTTCGCGCCGATGCTGCCGAGCGCCGGCAAGGAGCCCCAGCACAAGGAACTGGAGCGGCTGACCGACCGTGAGCGCGAGGTCATGGTGCTGGTCGCGCAGGGCCTGTCCAACGGGGAGATCGCGGCCCGGCTGGTGCTGTCCGAGGCGACCGTGAAGACCCACGTCGGGCGCATCCTGACCAAGCTGGGCCTCCGGGACCGGGTGCAGGTGGTGGTCCTGGCCTACGAGACCGGGCTGGTGCGCGCGGGCGGGCACGGCTGATCCGCGTACGCGTGACTCCCGCGTAACGGCCGCGCACTAGGGTCGGCGCATGCTCCTGTGGATCAACGGCCCTTTCGGGGGCGGCAAGACACAGACCGCGCACGAGCTCCAGCGGCGCCTGAGAGGCAGCGTGATCTGCGACCCCGAGCACGCCGGCTTCGGACTGCGCCGGATGCTGCCGCCCGAACTGCGCGGGAACTTCCAGGACCTGGCGGCCTGGCGGCAGGGCGTGGTCGAGGTGCTGGACCTGGCACTCACCAAGCACGACGGCGTGGTGATCGCCCCCATGACGGTCACGGACTCCGGCTACTTCGCGGAGACCGTCGGCCGGCTGCGCGAACTCGGCCATGACGTACGTCACTTCACCCTCCTCGCACAGCGCGAGACGGTGCTGAAGCGGCTGCGCGAACGCGGCTTCGGACACCTCCTTCGGTACGTCGCCGGCAAGAACGCCGGCCTGGGCAGGGAGACCTGGGCCGTGCGGCAGCTCGACCACTGTCTGGAGCGGCTCGCGGAACCGGAGTTCGCCGAGCACCTGTGGACCGACCACTCGACCGTGCCGAAGACGGCGGACCGCATCGCCGTGCTCGCCGGGCTGACGCTTCGGCCGAACACCGAAGGAGCCCTGCGGACGCGGCTCAGGCAGGCGCGGGTGGGAATCCGGCACATCCGGTTCGACTGAGCCAACCGCTTCTCCTGAGCCAACCAGTGCGAGCAGGCCGTTCAGTGCAACCAGGCCGTCCGGTGCGACCGGACCGGCCGCTCAGCGCAGGACGCCCTCCAGGAAGTCGCTGCCCAGCCGCGCCACGACCGCTATGTCCAGCTGGTGCTGCACGTACCGGCCGCGGCGGCGCGTGGTGACCAGGCCCGCCTTCTTCAGGACGCCGAGGTGCCGGGATATCTCCGGGGCCGTCACGCCGTGCACCCGCGCCAGCTCGCCGGTGGTGTGGGCGCCGCGGGCCAGGTGGCGGCACATGCGCATGCGGACGGGGTGGGACAGGGCGGTCATCCGCAGGGCGAGCTGCTCGACGGAGGGCGGGGCCGCGAGCTCGGGGGAGCCGACCGGGTAGTGCACGACGGGCTGCCAGCCGGGCCGGTACAGCACGGACAGGTGGGGCCAGCCGAAGCTGGTCGGCACGAGCAGCAGCGTGCCGTCCCGCGTGGTCGTACGGGCCACGGTCAGCTTGTCGACCGTGATCTGCCCCGCGTCCTCGTCGAGGGTGACCACCGGGGAGACGGCGGCGAGCGCCTCGGCCAGGCCCTTGCGGCGCAGCAGATCGGTCTTGTGGCGGGCGTCCGCGGTGAGCTGGTGGCGCAGCCGCGCCCAGTCCTGCGCGAAGAACGCCTCGTCGCAGTCCTGCAGGAACTGCCGCAGCCAGGCCCGGATCCTGGGCGGGTCGGTCAGCAGCAGCTCGCTGAACCGCTCCTGCTGCGGCCCACGCGCGGCGGCCAGCTCCAGCGCGCGCCGGCGCAGCCCGGCGTCGACGAGCGGACTGGGGCCGTCGCCGTAGGGCATCGCGCAGCTGAACTCCAGGGCCGCGTCCACGAACTGCTCGTCCGTCAGCTTGTCCAGCAGGTCCAGCTCCTCGGCGAGCGTGGCGCCGGGCAGCGCGGCACCGCCCGGGATGCCCGCGGACGGCAGGAACAGGTCCGAGAACGTCGTCCGCCACAGGAAGTCGGCCTCGCACATCCGGTCGGCCAGGTGCTGGTCGAGCCGGGCGGTCACGCCGGCCACCCAGCCCTGCAGGCCGGGATGGTGCCCCGGCTCGGACAGGGCGTGCAGCGCCATGCCGAGCTCGGCCAAGGGCGAGGGGACCACGGCGACCCTCTCCGGCCGCAGCCCCGCGATGTCGATGCGCACGCTCATGACCTCATGGTGCACCCCGCCACTGACAACGCCGTCCTCGTTTGACGGCCACCGTCAATCGGCGCGACGCCGGTCTCGCGGCGGACGCAGCCTGGGAGCACCGAAGGCCGCCGCGGAGCCTGCGGGTCCCCGACTCCACGTCCCGAGAAGGCGAACGGTCATGAGCATCACGCAGCAGTACCTCCTGGACACCTACCGCGCCCGGCAAAGGGGCGAGCCCCTCCCGCCCGCGCCCGGCGCCGAGGACTGGCAGGTCGTGCGGGAGTGGCGGGACCGCCGGCAGTTCCGTGCGGTCCTCGCCGGCTGTCCCGTCCACGGACGGCTACGGCGCTGCCTGGCCCGGTGGCTGCGCCCGCGACCGGGTTCTACCCGCTGACGCCGCCGTCGAGGCGGGCGGCGAAGTCCGCGGCCGCCGCCCTGACGTCGGCGGCGCTCCACTCCAGGCCCGCGGCCCGGACGTACACCTCGGTGACGGCCAGGCCCGGGCCCGCCTCGTCCCAGGCGTTCGCGAACAGGAGCGTCTTCGTCTCCTCGCCCTGGCGGATCGCCGCCTGTGACGCGACGTCGACGTCGCAGGGCAGCCAGACCTGGAACTCGTTCGTGGTCGGCACCTCGGGCCGCACGCGGACCCAGGGCACCCCGGCCTCCGCGAGGCCCTCGCGCAGGGCGGCGGCCACCACGCGCGCGTGGCGGACGTACTCCGGCAGCCTGGGCAGCTCGCGCTCCAGGCCGGCGAGGGCCGACAGGACGGTCGGGAACTGCTGGAAGATCTGGCCGCCGTACCGGTGCCGCCAGGTCTTCGCCTCGTCCACCAGGGTCCTCGGACCGGCGAGCGCGGCGCCGCCGTAGCCGCCGAGGGACTTGTAGAACGACACGTACACGCTGTCGGCCAGGGCGGCGATCTCGTCCAGGGGACGGCCGAAGTGCTCGGTGGTCTCCCACAGGCGCGCGCCGTCGAAGTGCACCACCGCGTCGCGCTCGTGCGCCGCCTCCACGACCTCGGTGAGCTCCTCCCAGGAGGGCAGCGCGAAACCGGCGTCCCGGAGGGGCAGTTCGAGCATCAGCGCCCCGAAGGGCTCGTCGAAGTCGCGTACCTCGTCGGCGGTCGGGAGCCGGGGCTCGCTCGTCACGCGCACCGGGCGCAACCCGCTGACCTGGCTGAAGGCGTGCCGCTCGTGCACCTCGGGGTGCGCCAGGGCGTGCAGGGCCACCGTGGGGTTGCCGGTGCGGCCCGCCCAGCAGCGCAGCGCCACCTGCTGGGCCATCGTGCCGGTCGGGAAGAACGCGGCGGCCTCCTTGCCGAGCAGCGCGGCGACCTTCTCCTCCAGGGCCTCGACGACGCCGTTGCCGTACATGTCCGCCGGTTCGTCCAGGTCGTACAGGTCCCCCACGTCCTCCAGCAGCGCCAGGCGCTCGCGGAGGGGGTCCAGGAAACCGAGGCGCGCGAGGGTGCGCTGCGCGCCCCGGTACGCGCTGATGCGCCGTGCGCGGCGCCGCTTGATCCGCTCCTCCTCGGACATCCCCTCGTCCGTCGGGCCGGCCTGCTCCGTCGCGTCCTCCATGGCCCGGATCATGCCTGCCCCGGCGTGGCGGAGCACCCGGATTTCCGCGAGCCGTCGCCGCGCGCGCACTGTGCGGAAACCCACAGCCTGTGGACAACCGGACGTCTCCGGAACCGATAGCGTTAACATGACGAGAAATCGTCCGGTACCCGGAGCGGACTGGAACGGGAAGGCCGCCGTCGCGTGAGTACAAGCCAACAGCCAGATCCCAGGGACCGCCCCGCGCGGCTCACCGTCGGTGTCGTCGGCGCCGGACGCGTGGGACCGGCGCTCGCCGCCTCCCTGCAGCTCGCCGGGCACCGGCCGGTGGCCGTCTCCGGGGTCTCCGACGCCTCCCGCAGGCGCGCCGCGCAGCTGCTGCCCGACGTGCCGCTGGTCCCGCCCGCCGAGGTGCTCCAGCGCGCCGACCTGGTACTGCTGACCGTCCCGGACGACACCCTGCCCGGGCTCGTGGAGGGCCTCGCCGAGACCGGCGCCGTCCGGCCGGGCCAGCTGCTGGTCCACACCTCCGGGCGCTACGGCGCGAAGGTCCTGGACCCCGCCCTGCGCGCCGGCGCCCTGCCGCTCGCCCTGCACCCGGCGATGACCTTCACCGGCACCGCCGTGGACGTCCAGCGGCTGGCCGGCTGCTCCTTCGGCGTCACCGCCCCCGAGGAGCTGCGGCTGGCCGCGGAGGCCCTGGTCATCGAGATGGGCGGCGAGCCGGAGTGGATCGCCGAGGAGATGCGCCCGCTCTACCACGCGGCGCTCGCCCTCGGCGCCAACCACCTCGTCACCCTGGTCGCCCAGTCCATGGAGCTGCTGCGCGCGGCCGGCGTCGAGGCCCCCGACCGGATGCTCGGCCCGCTGCTCGGCGCCGCCCTCGACAACGCCCTGCGCTCCGGCGACGCCGCCCTGACCGGCCCGGTCGCGCGCGGGGACGCGGGCACGGTCGCCGCGCACGTGGCGCAGCTGCGCCGGCACGCCCCGCAGACCGTCGCCGGCTACCTGGCCATGGCCCGCGCGACCGCCGACCGCGCGCTCGCCCACGGGCTGCTGAAGCCCGAACTCGCCGAGGACCTCCTGGGGGTACTCGCCGACGGCACCCACCCGACCGACGGCACCGACGGCGCCGAGGGAGACGCCCGATGACGACCACCCTGCTGCGCACCGCCGACGGACTGCACGCACGCACGCGTACCGGCCGGCGCGCCGTGGTGATGACGATGGGCGCCCTGCACGAGGGCCACGCCACGCTGATCCGCACCGCGCGCGAGATCGCCGGCCCGGACGGCGAGGTCGTCGTCACCGTCTTCGTCAACCCCCTGCAGTTCGGCGAGGGCGAGGACCTCGACCGCTACCCGCGCACGCTGGACGCCGACCTCAAACTCGCCGAACTGTCCGGAGCGGACGTCGTGTTCGCGCCCTCCGTGGACGAGGTCTACCCCGGCGGCGAGCCCCAGGTGCGCATCAGCGCGGGCCCCATGGGGGAGCGCCTGGAGGGCGCCTCGCGCCCCGGCCACTTCGACGGCATGCTCACCGTCGTCGCCAAGCTGCTGCACCTCACCCGTCCCGACGTCGCCCTGTACGGCCAGAAGGACGCCCAGCAGCTCGCCCTGATCCGCCGCATGGTGCGCGACCTGAACTTCGGCGTGGAGATCGTCGGCGTGCCCACCGTGCGCGAGGAGGACGGCCTGGCCCTGTCCAGCCGCAACCGCTACCTCTCGGAGGCGGAGCGGCGCACGGCGCTCGCGCTCTCCCGCGCGCTGTTCGCGGGCCGCGACCGGCACGCGGCGCAGGAGGCGCTGCGCGCACGGGCGCGCGAAGTGCCCGCCACGCACGCGCGTGCCGAAGCGCTCAGCGCCATAGGCGAGTCGCGCGCCGCGGCCGACGCGCACGCCGTCGCGAAGGCGATCCCGGGCGCCCCCTCCGCCGTCCGCGCGGCGGCCCGGCTGGTCCTCGACGAGGCCGCCCGTCTGTCCCCGCCGCTCGAACTGGACTACCTCGCCCTCGTCGACCCCTCCGACTTCACCGAGATCGACGACGACTTCACCGGTGAGGCCGTCCTCGCCGTCGCCGCCCGGGTCGGGACGACCCGGCTGATCGACAACCTTCCTCTCACCTTCGGGAAAACCTTCGGAGCCGCCTCGTGAGCAGCACAGGCATACGACTGCACGCGCCCGCACCCGGCTGGGCCATCTCCGCGGACGTGGTGGTCGTCGGCTCCGGGGTCGCCGGCCTGACCGCCGCCCTGCGCTGCGAGGCCGCCGGTCTGGAGACGGTCGTCGTCACCAAGGCCCGCCTCGACGACGGCTCCACCCGCTGGGCGCAGGGCGGCGTCGCCGCCGCGCTCGGCGAGGGCGACACCCCCGAACAGCACCTGGACGACACCCTGGTCGCCGGCGCCGGCCTGTGCGACGAGGAGGCCGTACGGATCCTCGTCACCGAGGGCCCCGACGCCGTGCGCCGGCTCATCGCCACCGGCGCGCACTTCGACGAGTCCGAGGCCGGCGACCTGGAACTGACCCGCGAGGGCGGCCACCACCGCCGCCGCATCGCGCACGCGGGCGGTGACGCGACCGGCGCGGAGATCTCCCGCGCGCTCGTCGAGGCGGTACGCGCGCGTGGGCTGCGCACCATCGAGAACGCGCTCGTGCTCGACCTGCTCACCGACGCCGACGGCCGCACGGCGGGCGTGAGCCTGCACGTCATGGGCGAGGGCCAGCACGACGGAGTGGGCGCCGTGCACGCCCCCGCGGTGGTCCTCGCGACCGGCGGCATGGGCCAGGTCTTCTCCGCCACCACCAACCCCTCGGTGTCGACCGGCGACGGCGTGGCGCTCGCCCTGCGTGCGGGCGCCGAGGTCAGCGACCTGGAATTCGTGCAGTTCCACCCCACCGTGCTCTTCCTCGGCCCGGACGCCGAGGGACAGCAGCCGCTCGTCTCCGAGGCCGTGCGCGGCGAGGGCGCCCACCTGGTCGACGCCGACGGCGTGCGCTTCATGGTCGGACAGCACGAACTGGCCGAGCTCGCGCCCCGGGACATCGTCGCCAAGGGCATCCTGCGCCGGATGCTGGAGCAGGACGCCGAGCACATGTTCCTCGACGCCCGGCACTTCGGCGCCGCCATGTGGGAGCACCGCTTCCCGACCATCCTCGCCGCGTGCCGCGCCCACGGCATCGACCCGGTCACCGAGCCCATCCCGATCGCCCCGGCCGCCCACCACGCCTCCGGAGGCGTACGCACCGACTCCCGGGGCCGCACGACCGTCCCCGGCCTGTACGCGTGCGGCGAGGTCGCCTGCACCGGCGTGCACGGCGCCAACCGGCTCGCCTCCAACTCCCTCCTGGAGGGACTCGTCTACGCCGAGCGCATCGCCGCCGACATCGCGGCGACGCAGGCGGACGACGGCCTCCACGCGCGCGTGCCCGAACCGGTCGAGCACACCGGCAAGCCCGCCCACCCGCTGCTCGCCCCCGAGGCCCGGTTCGCGATCCAGCGGATCATGAGCGACGGCGCGGGCGTCCTGCGCTCCGCAGAATCCCTCGCCAAGGCCGCCGACCAGCTCCAGCAGCTGCACACCGACGCCCGCGACGCCCTCGACGAGAACGGCAAGACGGCCGAGCCCGGCGTCGACACCTGGGAGGCCACCAACCTCCTGTGCGTGGCCCGCGTCCTGGTCGCCGCCGCCCGGCTGCGCGAGGAGACCCGCGGCTGCCACTGGCGCGAGGACCACGCCGAGCGCGACGACACGACATGGCGCCGCCACATCGTCGTACGGCTGAATCCGGACCGCACACTCGCCGTACACACCACCGATACCCCAGACTTCCCCCCGACCCAGCAGCCTCGGCAGCGCCTCCAGGAGCAGTGACAGAAGTGAGCACCCCCGACCTCCCCCTCGCGTCGAACGGCGGCTGCGGCGACGGCTGTGCCTGTGGCGCCGACAACGACGCCGAATACCTGGAGTGCGGGCTCGACCCCGCGCTCGCGCAGCTCCTGGCCGACGCCGGACTCGACCCCGTGGAGGTCGAGGACATCGCCAACGTCGCCATCCAGGAGGACCTCGACCACGGCGTGGACGTGACGACCGTCGCGACCATCTCCGAGGACGCCGTCTCCACCGGCGACTTCACCGCGCGCGAGGCGGGCGTCGTGGCCGGCCTCAGGGTCGCCGAAGCGGTGCTCTCGGTGGTGTGCACGGACGAGTTCGAGGTCGAGCGGCACGTCGAGGACGGCGAGCGGGTGGCCGCCGGGCAGAAGCTGCTGTCGGTCACCACGCGCACGCGTGACCTGCTCACCGCCGAACGCAGCGCGCTCAACCTCCTGTGCCGGCTGTCCGGGATCGCGACCGCCACGCGCGCGTGGGCGGACGCCCTGGAAGGCACCGGCACGCGCGTGCGCGACACCCGCAAGACGACGCCCGGGCTGCGGTCGCTGGAGAAGTACGCGGTGCGCTGCGGCGGCGGCGTCAACCACCGCATGTCGCTGTCCGACGCGGCGCTCGTCAAGGACAACCACGTCGTCGCCGCCGGCGGCGTCGCGCAGGCGTTCAAGGCCGTACGGGAGGCCTTCCCGGACGTGCCGATCGAGGTCGAGGTCGACACGCTGCACCAGCTGCGCGAGGTCGTCGACGCCGGCGCCGACCTGATCCTGCTGGACAACTTCACGCCCGGCGAGTGCGAGGAGGCGGTGGCGGTCGTGCACGGGCGCGCCGCGCTGGAGGCGTCGGGGCGGCTCACGCTGGAGAACGCCAGGGCGTACGCGGACACCGGTGTCGACTACCTCGCCGTGGGCGCCCTGACCCACTCCTCGCCCATCCTGGACATCGGCCTCGACCTGCGAGCGGCGGAGTAGGTACGGGCCATGCTGCTGACGATCGACGTAGGCAACACGCACACCGTCCTGGGCCTGTTCGACGGCGAGGACATCGTCGAGCACTGGCGCATCTCCACCGACGCGCGCCGCACGGCGGACGAGCTGGCGGTGCTGCTGCAGGGCCTGATGGGCATGCACCCGCTCCTCGGGGACGAACTCGGCGACGGCATCGACGGCATCGCGATCTGCGCGACGGTGCCCTCGGTGCTGCACGAGCTGCGCGAGGTGACGCGGCGGTACTACGGCGACGTGCCGGCGGTACTGGTGGAACCCGGCGTGAAGACGGGCGTGCCGATCCTGACCGACAACCCCAAGGAGGTCGGCGCGGACCGCATCATCAACGCGGTGGCCGCCGTCGAGCTGTACGGGGGGCCGGCGATCGTCGTGGACTTCGGCACGGCGACGACGTTCGACGCGGTCTCCGCGCGCGGGGAGTACGTCGGCGGGGTCATCGCGCCCGGAATCGAGATCTCCGTGGAGGCGCTCGGCGTCCGCGGCGCGCAGCTGCGCAAGATCGAGGTGGCCCGGCCGCGCAGCGTGATCGGCAAGAACACCGTCGAGGCGATGCAGGCCGGCATCATCTACGGGTTCGCCGGCCAGGTCGACGGGGTCGTCAACCGCATGGCCCGCGAACTCTCGGAGGACCCGGACGACGTCACGGTGATCGCGACCGGCGGACTGGCACCGATGGTGCTGGGCGAGTCCTCGGTGATCGACGAACACGAGCCGTGGCTGACCCTGATCGGCCTGCGCCTCGTCTACGAGCGGAACGTCGCCCGAATGTGAGACGGCCCGGCTGACCCGGGTGGGACGGAACCTGCGGCGCGTGGGGACGGGCTCCCGGGACGCGGCACGCGCGCGTAAGGGGTGGAAGCACGGGGCCTGGGCGTGTGGCGGGACGGAGTCCGCGGCCGGGGCGGGCGCCGGGGCAACCGGGTGGCCCGGTCGCGCCACACCGGGTTCCTCTGTCGGGTTTGTCTGATTAGCTCGTATCGTCGCGGTATGCCCACGCCATACGGATCCCGCGGCGGCATGGCGTTCGGTGTGGAGGAGCTGCGTGTGCTCCGCCGCGCTCTCGCCCTCGCCCTGAACCCCCGAACCGCCTCGGCCGAGGACGTCCAGGACTGCCTCCGTCTCGCCGAGTCCCTCGACGAGGCGACGCGCGAGGGCGCCCGGTTGCGTGCCTTCCTGGTCGCCGACCTCGGCCGGTACCGCGCCGCGCTTCCCGGAACCGCCGCCGGGTACCTCGCGCTCCTGGAGGAGGCGCTGGGCGCCGGGCACCGCCCGACCGCCGACGACCTCGCCGCCCTGCGCGCACTGCGGGGCAACCCGGTGGCCGCGGCCCTGCTGGACCGGTGCCAGGTGCTCGCCGAGCAGGACGTACGAGCCCGTCTCGCGCGCCGCACGGTCCGCGAGGCCGCCCCGGCCGTCCCCGCGTCCCGCGTCCGCCTCACGGCCCTCCCAGGCGGCCTCGCGGGCGCCTCTGAGGCCACGGCCGCCCCCCGTGTCGCGGACGCAGGCGGAGATTTCGCCAAGAAGCCGGAGAAGAAGCCCGCCGAGAAGCCCGCTGAGAAGCCGGCCAGCCCCGGGCCGACTCCGCAGCCCCCCAGGCCGACCCGCCCCATCCCGACCCCGGGCGAGGTCTTCCCGCGCCGCAAGCCGACCCCACCGCCCTCGCCGAACCCACCGCAGCAACTGGCCGCGGGCTGACACCGAGGGCGGCCGGCGCGAGGAACCCTTGCCGCCGCCAAGGGGGCGTCGGCAAGGGGCGTCGGCGTGTGGAGCCCCCCGCCCGGCCGTGCCGCCGCCGTGGCTACCCTGGGGGCATGGACTACGTCGCCGCGCTCGTGCCCCCGGTCGTCATGGCCGTGTTCTTCGTCGGCCTGATCAGGGTGATCGTGAAGACCCAGGGCGGCGCGAACAAGGCCAAGGAGGACGCGGCCGTCGACGCCGCGCTCGCGCGCGCGGAGGCGGCTCGGCAGGCCCCCGCGCAGGGCGACTGACGACTTCTCGACTTCTCGGCGACATCCGCCCACACCGGCGTACGACTCCCCGTTCTCCCGAGTCGTACGCCCTTTTTGTTCCCGTTTGCCGATGAAAGTGCACGTCCGGCACGCCAATGCCGAGTTCTCCCACTATTGTGCTGAGCTGTGCCTCGCCCATTGGGAGAACTCGAAGACGCGGTCATGACGCGGGTGTGGAAGTGGAACCGCCCGGTGACCGTTCGAGAAGTCCTGGAAGACCTTCAGCGGGAACGGTCCATCGCGTACACCACGGTGATGACCGTTTTGGACAATCTCCATCAGAAGGGCTGGGTCAGGCGGGAGGCCGAAGGACGCGCCTATCGATATGAGGCGGTCTCCACGCGCGCGGCGTACGCCGCCGCCCTGATGAACGACGCCTGGGCGCAGAGCGACAACCCAGCCGCCGCTCTCGTCGCCTTCTTCGGGATGATGAGCGACGAACAGCGACAGGCTCTGCGGGACGCCGTGCGCATCGTCCAGGGCCCCGAAACATTCGAAGCTCCGCATACCGGCGAGGAGAACCCCGGCTCGGCGGCACCGGAGGGCGGGCGATAGCGTCCGCTCATGTCAGGAGAGAGCCCCGCGCCCGAGAGTCCCGAAGTCAGCGCTAAAGCCATCACCGTCCGACGGGCCCGTACCGGCGATGTCCCGGCCGTGCGCCGTCTCCTTGACGCGTACGTCCGAGACGGCATCCTGCTCGACAAAGCCACCGTGACGCTTTACGAGGACATCCAGGAGTTCTGGGTCGCCGAACGGGACGACAACGCCGAGGTGGTCGGCTGCGGAGCCCTGCACGTGATGTGGGAAGACCTCGCGGAAGTGCGCACTCTCGCGGTGAAGCCCGGCCTCAAGGGAGCCGGCGTCGGCCATCAGTTGCTGGAGAAGTTGCTGCACACGGCGCGTTGGCTCGGCGTTCGCCGTGTTTTCTGTCTGACCTTCGAAGTGGACTTCTTCGGCAAGCACGGCTTCGTCGAGATCGGCGAGACGCCCGTGGACACGGATGTCTACGCGGAGCTCATGCGCTCCTATGACGAGGGCGTGGCGGAGTTCCTCGGTCTCGAACGAGTGAAACCGAACACCTTGGGCAACAGCCGGATGCTTCTGCATCTGTGATCGCTGATCATCGCTGAGTCACTGCGTATTCCGGCGATGCCTGCCCAGGTTCCCTATGTCCGAAACGCGCACGTTTCCGGAGCGTGGAAGCCGCGGACTCCCGGTCCGGTCTCGGTCTGTCTCGCGGTCTGTCTCGCGGCCAGTTCCGCCAAGGGGTTTGTGTTTTTCAGGCAAAAGCGGTTTGCTTTCCGACGTACTGCAGTACTGCATATAACAGGGGGCGGCGAAACGGCGGACGCCGCAGACCCCCGGCTCCCTCAGGTTATGGATGAAAGGAAATCCGGTGGCACAGAAGGTTCAGGTCCTTCTTGTCGACGACCTCGACGGCGGCGAGGCGGACGAGACCGTCACGTTCGCACTGGACGGCAAGACGTACGAGATCGATCTCACGACTGCCAATGCGGACAAGCTTCGCGGCCTTCTTGAGCCTTACGTGAAGGGTGGCCGTCGTACCGGAGGCCGTGCTTCGGGTGGGCGCGGAAAGGCGCGCGCCGCTTCGGGTGGCAGCCAGGACACCGCGCAGATCCGCGCCTGGGCCAAGGAGAACGGCTACGAGGTCAACGACCGCGGCCGGGTCCCCGCGTCCATCCGCGAGGCCTACGAGAAGGCCAACGGCTGAGCGCACGCGCGGCGCAGGCGGATGCGGTGGCACTGGGTCGCCATCGTGTCCACGAGTCGTACGAGATCGGGGGCGCTCGCGACGCGCCCCATGGCCGACAGCGTCGGCAGCGAGGCCTCGGCCCCGCACCCCGGATCGGGGGGCCGCAGCCATACGGCGGCCCCCTGTGCGGCGTCCGGGCCCCTGTGCGCGGTGCCCGGGCGCGGGCCCGCCCCGACGGGGCCGACGGCTCCCGTCATCCCCGGCGGCAGCGGCGCGTCCATGGCGCCGCCCGCGCCGATCGCGATCAGGTCGAGCGCGACGGAGCCCCACTCCAGCCACTCCAGCAGGCCCGGCAGCTCCTCCGCGCCGCCCGCCTCCACCAGCAGCCGCATCCGGTCGCCCTGAACGGCCACCGGTGAGCCCGGCGCGAGGTGTCTGAGGCCCGCGCGGCCCGCCTCGACGGGAACGTCCAGGACGTCGAAGCGCCGGCCCACGGAAAGTCGTACCGGACATTCCGGAAAACCGGGCACCGTCGGCCACCCCAGTTCGTTCTCGTACCAGCCGCGCCATGCGGCGATGCCGTCGCTCGCGTCGCGTGGGCGGCGCGGGGCGGGGACCGTGAGATCGGTGGTGACCGGGGGGAGGCTGCCAACCATGCCAAGTGCAACCGCCGGAAGGGCGTGCGGGTTACGCTGGGTGGCCCGGCGATTGCCGAGCGTGCTTGATGAGGGGGCGTGCGGGGGTGCGGGGGGGGGCGCAAGGTTGTTCGCCCATAGCGGAGGGAACGGGGGCGCGCGGCATGGACTGTCCGTGCGAGCGGGTAAGACATCCCTAGTGGGAGGGGGCGACACGCAGGACAGGCCGTCTCACGTTCGCCATCGGCGTACTGATGGTGAGGGTATCTGCCTGGCCTGCGGGAACATCGTCTCGCACCATCGGGTTGGAGCAGATGTCGGCGTTCGGGGTCAGGAGGCCATCGACGGTGTCGGCAGTTGGAATGAGCGGTCCCCGCTTGCGGGACTAAGCTGCGGAAGGACAGGGAGGGGAAGTTCCCCCCACTGCCTGACCGCTCTGAGGAGCGATTAACGATGTTCGAGAGGTTCACCGACCGCGCGCGGCGGGTTGTCGTCCTGGCTCAGGAAGAAGCCCGGATGCTCAACCACAACTACATCGGCACCGAGCACATCCTCCTGGGCCTGATCCACGAGGGTGAGGGTGTCGCCGCCAAGGCCCTTGAGAGCCTCGGGATTTCGCTCGAGGCGGTCCGCCAGCAGGTGGAGGAGATCATCGGCCAGGGCCAGCAGGCCCCGTCCGGGCACATCCCCTTCACCCCCCGTGCCAAGAAGGTCCTGGAGCTGTCGCTCCGCGAGGCCCTTCAGCTGGGCCACAACTACATCGGCACGGAGCACATCCTGCTCGGCCTGATCCGCGAGGGCGAGGGCGTCGCCGCCCAGGTCCTGGTCAAGCTGGGCGCAGACCTCAACCGGGTGCGGCAGCAGGTGATCCAGCTGCTCTCCGGTTACCAGGGCAAGGAGACCGCCACCGCCGGCGGGCCTGCCGAGGGCACGCCCTCGACGTCCCTGGTCCTCGACCAGTTCGGCCGGAACCTCACCCAGGCCGCCCGCGAGTCCAAGCTCGACCCGGTCATCGGGCGCGAGAAGGAGATCGAGCGGGTCATGCAGGTGCTGTCCCGCCGTACGAAGAACAACCCGGTGCTGATCGGTGAGCCCGGCGTCGGCAAGACGGCCGTCGTCGAGGGCCTCGCCCAGGCCATCGTCAAGGGCGAGGTGCCCGAGACCCTCAAGGACAAGCACCTCTACACCCTGGACCTCGGCGCGCTGGTCGCCGGCTCCCGCTACCGCGGTGACTTCGAGGAGCGCCTGAAGAAGGTGCTCAAGGAGATCCGCACCCGCGGCGACATCATCCTGTTCATCGACGAGCTGCACACGCTGGTCGGTGCGGGTGCCGCCGAGGGCGCCATCGACGCCGCTTCGATCCTGAAGCCGATGCTGGCCCGCGGTGAGCTGCAGACCATCGGTGCGACGACGCTGGACGAGTACCGCAAGCACCTGGAGAAGGACGCGGCCCTGGAGCGCCGCTTCCAGCCCATCCAGGTCGCCGAGCCCTCGCTGCCGCACACGATCGAGATCCTCAAGGGTCTGCGTGACCGATACGAGGCCCACCACCGCGTCTCCATCACGGACGAGGCGCTGGTCCAGGCGGCCACCCTGGCCGACCGGTACATCTCGGACCGCTTCCTGCCGGACAAGGCCATCGACCTGATCGACGAGGCCGGTTCCCGGATGCGCATCCGCCGGATGACCGCTCCGCCGGACCTGCGCGAGTTCGACGAGAAGATCGCCGCCGTCCGCCGGGACAAGGAGTCCGCGATCGACTCCCAGGACTTCGAGAAGGCCGCCTCCCTGCGCGACAAGGAGAAGCAGCTCCTGGCCGCCAAGGCCAAGCGGGAGAAGGAGTGGAAGGCCGGCGACATGGACGTCGTCGCCGAGGTCGACGGCGAGCTGATCGCCGAGGTCCTCGCCACGGCCACCGGCATCCCGGTCTTCAAGCTGACCGAGGAGGAGTCCAGCCGCCTGCTCCGCATGGAGGAGGAGCTGCACAAGCGGGTCATCGGCCAGAACGACGCCGTCAAGGCGCTGTCGAAGGCGATCCGCCGTACGCGTGCCGGTCTGAAGGACCCCAAGCGTCCGGGTGGTTCGTTCATCTTCGCCGGCCCGTCCGGTGTCGGTAAGACCGAGCTGTCCAAGGCGCTCGCCGAGTTCCTCTTCGGTGACGAGGACGCGCTGATCTCCCTCGACATGTCGGAGTTCAGCGAGAAGCACACGGTCTCGCGTCTCTTCGGTTCGCCCCCCGGCTACGTGGGCTACGAGGAGGGCGGCCAGCTGACCGAGAAGGTGCGCCGCAAGCCGTTCTCCGTCGTCCTCTTCGACGAGGTGGAGAAGGCCCACCCGGACATCTTCAACAGCCTGCTGCAGATCCTGGAGGACGGTCGTCTGACCGACTCCCAGGGCCGGGTCGTGGACTTCAAGAACACGGTCATCATCATGACGACCAACCTCGGCACCCGGGACATCTCCAAGGGCTTCAACCTGGGCTTCGCGGCCTCGGGTGACACGAAGACCAACTACGAGCGCATGAAGAACAAGGTGTCGGACGAGCTCAAGCAGCACTTCCGCCCCGAGTTCCTCAACCGCGTCGACGACGTGGTCGTCTTCCCGCAGCTGACCCAGGACGACATCCTGCGGATCGTCGACCTGATGATCGGCAAGGTGGACGAGCGCCTGAAGGACCGGGACATGGGCATCGAGCTCTCCCAGTCCGCCAAGGAGCTGCTGTCCAAGAAGGGTTACGACCCCGTGCTGGGCGCCCGGCCGCTGCGCCGCACGATCCAGCGCGAGATCGAGGACTCGCTGTCGGAGAAGATCCTCTTCGGCGAGCTGCGTCCCGGCCACATCGTGGTCGTCGACACCGAGGGCGAGGGCGAGAGCAAGACCTTCACCTTCCGCGGCGAGGAGAAGTCGGCGCTGCCGGACGTCCCGCCGATCGAGCAGGCGGCCGGCGGAGCCGGTCCGAACCTGAGCAAGGAGGCCTGACCCTCCGGGGTGTGAGCCGATGAGAGGGGCCGGTGCCGTGCGGCACCGGCCCCTCTCGCGTGCCCGCGGGCGCGTGGGTCAGGACAACTGGCCGTCGTAGTCCGGCAGTTTGAAGGTCTTGTCGGCGTGGCCGCCCGAGAGGTCGGTGGCGCTGTTGCCGATGTTCGCGATGATGTCGTAGCCCTTGTTCTCGATGTCGACGCGCTGGGCCGTCTTGTAGGCGGCGACGTCCTTGAAGAGGTCGAAGAAGCCGCGTACGTACAGGCCGGAGACCCGGTAGCCGTCGTACGTGAGGTTGTACTCGGTGGGGGCGTAGAGGATGCCCGGGCGGGCCGTGACGAAGAACAGCGAGACGCCGTGCGCCTGGGCGTACCGGGCGACGTCCAGGACCGGCCTGTTGGCCGGCTGTGGGTAGCTGAAGCCGAAGTCGGTCTCCAGGGTGGTGTTGTCGATGTCGAAGACGATCGCCTGCTTCTCACCGGCCCGCGCCGAGGCGATGCGCTCCTTGAGGTACGGGAGGGCCTGGTCCATCACGGTCCGGCAGTCCTGCTGCCAGGTCGCGTAGTCGACGTCCTCGCTGCTCGTCGCCGCGTTCGCGGGGGCGGCCAGCGCCACCAGGGCGCAGGCGGAGACGGCGGTGACGGTGACACGGAGCGCCCAGGGGCGTCGGCTTCTCATGGGTGGGGTCCTCTCACGTCCGTATGCCGTTGTCTTGTGCATGCTCGGGGGCGAGGGTGGCGCGAGGGGAACCGTAGGGTTACTGACGGGTAAGTGGCCAGAGATGTACCTCACATGACGCGTGATGGCCGGTGAGATGGCGCACAGGCGATTTGTCCGTTACTAGGCGTGGTAGTGGTTCCGGGCGGATGATCCGGAAAGGGGTTTTGGCCTTGAATCAGCCCATCAGGCCCGTCATCGCCGTATGGAAGGTTTCACGCTGAACTACTAGGGATTGCCGTAGACAGCGCGTTTTGGGGTCGGCGGGGGCCCGGGTTACCAAGGGATGGCCCACCCGGCGGCCGACTGTCCGCCGGGTGGGCTTCTGTCCCCGACTTCACGAGGTTCCGATGTCCCGGCGTGTCTTTCCCCGCTCCTTCCGTACGTCCCCGATCCGCTCCCGTGCCGCCGTGCTGGCCGCCGGATTCGGAGTGTCGGTCGTGCTGGGAACCGGGGCCGCGGTGGCCGCGGACCTGACCTCCGCGTCCAGCGCGGCCGGCGCGGTGCAGGCGCAGGCCGCCGCGCAGGCGAAGGCCGCGAGCGCCAAGGCGGCTGCCGCCAAGGCCGAGGCCGCGGCCAAGGCGGCCGCGAAGGCCAAGGCCGCCGCCGCCAAGAAGACCGCCGCCGCCAAGGCGAAGGCGGCCGCGGCGAAGAAGGCCGCCTCCTGGGTGCACCCGGTGAAGAAGTACAGGCTCTCCGCGAGCTTCGCGCAGGCCGGCAGCATGTGGCAGTCCACCCACAGCGGCCAGGACTTCGCCTGCCCCAGCGGCTCCGAGGTCGTCGCCGCGCACGGCGGCACCGTGGTCAAGGCCGGCGGCAACGGCGCCGGTGACGGGCCGGCGTACGGCAACGCCATCGTGATCAAGCACGGCAACGGCACCTACTCGCAGTACGCCCACCTCTCGCGCATCGACGTCAAGGTCGGCCAGGTCGTCACCACCGGCCAGCACATCGCGCTGTCCGGCAACACGGGCAACTCCAGCGGCCCCCACCTGCACTTCGAGATCCGTACGACCGCGAACTACGGCTCGGCGATCGACCCGGTGGCGTTCCTGCGCACCAAGGGCCTGAGCGTCTGAGCCCTCGCTAGGCCGACGGGTGCGCGCCCTCGTGCGCCCGGGTCACCAGGTCCGTCGCGACCTCCAGGACCGCCTTGCGCTTGGCCTCGGGGTCGGCCTCGATGTCGTTGAGGACGAACATCCCGGCGTGCAGCGTGAACATCGCGCTGACGCAGCGGACCTGGTCGATCAGCTCGGCGTCGGGATCGATGAGGATGTCGCGCATGCCCATCATGCGGTTGCGGAACGTCTCGCCGATGCGCAGCTCCTTCACCGTCGCCTGGTTCTCCTGCATGAAGCGGAAGAGCGGGGAGGCGGCGGCGAGCACCTCGCTGTACCGGCGGATGATCTCCTGCTTGGTGGCCAGCGTCTGCGGCTGCCCGCGGCCCCATTCGATCAGGTCCGAGATCGGCTGTGAGAGATCCTCGAAGATGCTGACGAGGATCTCCTCCTTGGTCTTGAAGTGGTAGTACAGGGCGGCCTTGGTGACGTCCAGGCGCTCGGCGATCTCACGCAGCGAGGTCTTCTCGTACCCCTGCTCGGCGAAGAGCTCGAGCGCGACGTCCTGGATGCGCTGGCGGGTGTTGCCGCGGCGCTGCCGCTTGCTGTCGTCCATCGTGCCGCCCATCCTCGTATCCCAGAAACTTACTTGACGCCCGGCTAGTTACGGGTCTACCTTCCCTAGTGTAGTCAACTTGCCGGGCGGCAAGTAAGTAGCTTTGGCTGGGGGATGGGAACGATGGCGGACACCGAAGCAGTGCAGATACAGGCGGAGCCTGAGAAGAAACCGAAGAGCGTGCGGGTCGTGCTCTTCGCGCTGATGATCACGATGATGCTCGCGATGCTCGACAACATGATCGTGGGCACCGCGATGCCGACGATCGTGGGCGAGCTGGGCGGGCTGGAGCACCTGTCCTGGGTGGTGACGGCGTACACGCTGGCCACCGCGGCCGCGACCCCCGTCTGGGGCAAGCTCGGCGACATGTACGGCCGCAAGGCCACCTTCATGACCTCGATCGTGCTCTTCCTGATCGGGTCCGCGCTCAGCGGCATGGCGCAGAACATGGGCGAGCTGATCGGCTTCCGGGCCGTCCAGGGCCTGGGCGCCGGCGGTCTGATGGTCGGCGTCATGGCGATCATCGGCGACCTGATCCCGCCGCGGGAGCGCGGCAAGTACCAGGGCATGATGGCCGGCATCATGGCGATCGCGATGATCGCCGGACCGCTGGTCGGCGGCACCATCACCGACAACTGGGGCTGGCGCTGGGCCTTCTACATCAACCTGCCGCTCGGCGTCGTCGCGCTCGGCCTGATCAGCGCCGTGCTGCACCTGCCGAAGAAGCGCTCCAAGGCCGGCATCGACTACCTCGGCGTCGTCCTGCTGACCGTCGGCATCACCTCGATCGTGCTGGTCACCACCTGGGGCGGCACCGAGTACGCCTGGACGTCCGCGCGGATCATGGAGCTCATCGGCATCGGCGTCGCCTCGCTGATCGGCTTCGTGTTCTGGCAGACCAAGGCCGCCGAGCCGGTCGTGCCGCTGCACATCTTCCGCAACCGCAACTTCACGCTGATGTCGGTCATCGGCTTCATCACCGGCTTCGTGATGTTCGGCGCGACGCTCTTCCTGCCGCTGTACCAGCAGTCCGTGCAGGGCGCGTCCGCGACCAACTCCGGCCTGCTGCTCCTGCCGATGCTGGGCGCGATGCTGGTGACCTCGATGGTCGCCGGGCGGGTCACCACCAACACCGGCCGCTACAAGATCTTCCCAGTCGCCGGCGGCGCGCTGATGATCACCGGTCTGTACCTGCTGTCCCTCATGGACACGGACACCTCCCGGCTGACCTCCGGCATCTACATGGCCGTCCTCGGCCTCGGCATGGGCTGTCTGATGCAGATCACCATGCTGGTCGCGCAGAACAGCGTGGAGATGAAGGACATGGGCGTCGCGTCCTCCTCGACCACCCTGTTCCGCACGCTCGGCTCGTCCTTCGGCGTCGCCATCATGGGCGCCCTGTTCAACAACCGCGTCCAGCACGTCATGGCCGAGCGGGCCGGGGCGCTGGGCTCGAAGATCACCGAGCAGTCGGCGCAGCTGGACGCCAAGAGCCTGCAGAAGCTGCCGGCGGTGGCGCGCGAGGCCTACCAGCACGCGGTGTCCTCCGGCACGCACTCGGCGTTCCTGCTCGGCGCGGTGATCGCCGTGGTGGTCCTGGTCGCGGCGGTCTTCGTCAAGGAGGTCCCGCTGCGGGCGGCGGGCCCGAAGCCGGGCGAGGGCTCGGGCGAGGGCGCGCAGACCCCGCCCGCGGTGGTCGAGGCCGTCTGACCCGACCGCCCCGACGCTGAACCGAAGGCCCCCGGCCGGTGTCCGCCCCGGGGGCCTTCTCCCTGCCCCGGGTGACTGTCAGTGGCGCGTGCCACCATCACCGTATGGACAAGATGCGGCAGCTGAGGCTGGCCAAGGACGCCATGGACCGGGACTGGGCCGATCCGGGGCTGGACCTGGACGCCGTCGCCGCACACGCCGGGTACTCGCGGTACCACTTCATACGGGCCTTCAAGGAGGCGTACGGCGAGACACCCGGCCAGTACCTGACGCACCGCCGCATCGAGCGGGCGGAGGACATGCTGCGCACGGCCGATCTCTCCGTGACCGAGATCTGCCACCTCGTCGGCTTCAGCAGCGTGGGCACCTTCTCCGCCCGGTTCAAGGTGTGGACCGGACTGACCCCCAGCGAGTACCGCAGCAAGCACGTGGGACGCGGAGCCGCGCTCGTCCCGGGCTGCTACGCCATGCTCTGGGCGGGCGGGTTCAGGAAGGGGCCTGGCGGCGCGGGCCAGGTCCGCAGCAATTCCGGAGAAGCGCCCTGAGGACGCCGGTGCCTACGGTGGCTGAGCGGCAACCCATCGTCGACAGGAGTGCGCCATGATCAAGGGACTCGCCATCTCCACCGTCTGGGTCCTCGACCAGGACCGGGCCAAGGAGTTCTACACCGAGAAGCTCGGCCTGGAGCTGCGGACGGATCTCACCATGGGCGAGGGCGGCATGCGCTGGCTGACCGTGGGCGCCGCGAACCAGCCCGGCGTCGAGCTCACGCTGATGGTGCCGGGCCCGCCCGCGATGGACCCCGAGTCGGCCGAGATGGTCCGGAAGCTCGTCGCCAAGGGGGTCCTCGGCGCCGGTGCGCTGACGACGGACGACATCCACGGGGACTACAAGAAGCTCAAGGACCGCGGGGTGGAGTTCCTCCAGGAGCCCCAGGAACGTCCGTACGGCACGGAGGCGGTGTTCCGCGACGACTCCGGGAACTGGTTCTCCTTCACCCAGCCCCGTGAGGGCGACCTCGACCTGTCGAAGGACTGGGCGTGCTGAGCGAACCCACCGCACAGCACACCCCGGCGCCGGACCACACCGCCGTGCGGGTCGCCCTGTGGCGGGCCCTGCACCTGTACGCCGATCCGCCGCCGCACGTCGTCGAGGACGACCTCGGGCTGCGGCTCGCCGATCCCGGGGACGGGTGGCGGGAGCGGCCCGACATGGACGTGGCGGCCACGCGCCGGACGCGGGCGTCGATCGTGGCGCGGGCCCGGTTCGTGGAGGACCTGGTCGTGGAGCGGGTGGCACGGGGCGTGGACCAGTACGTCGTCCTCGGCGCCGGTCTGGACACCTTCGCCCAGCGCCGGGCCGACGTCGCCGCCGGCGGACTGCGCGTCTTCGAGGTCGACCAGCCCGGGCCCCAGGCGTGGAAGCGGCAGCGGCTCGCCGACCTCGGCCTGGAGGCGCCCGCGTGGCTGCGGTTCGTGCCGGTCGACTTCGAGGGCGACTGGTGGGGGCGGCTGCTCGCGGCCGGGCTCGACGCCGGGAAGCCCGCGGTGGTGGCCTCCGCCGGCGTCACGATGTACCTCACCGAGGAGGCGATCGCGGCCACGTTCCGGCTCGTCGCCACGCTCGCCGCGGGGTCGACGCTGGTGACGACGTTTCTGCGGCCCATCGAGGACGTCGAGCCGGAGGAACGCGCCCAGCTCCGGGTCGCGATGAAGGGGGCCCGGGCGGCCGGCACCCCCTTCCTCAGCTTCCGCCGACCCGAGCAGATGCTCGCCCTGGCACGCGAGACCGGCTTCCGGGACGCCCGGCACGTCTCCGCGGCGGACCTGGAGAAGCGGTACTTCACGGACCGCACGGACGGGGTGCGACCGTCACGGGGGGAGGAGCTGCTGGTGGCCGACGTATGAGAGCCGCGGACGGCTGACGCCTGAGAGACCGCGCGTCGCGCGTGTGCGGCGCAGCGCCGACCGCCACCACCGCAGAGGCCACCGACCGCGCACCGTACGAGTCGCTGCCCACCTCGACCGCCGACCGCCGACGGAACGTATGGCATGCTGGCGCGACGTCGGTTGTCGGCCTCCGGTTGCCGACAGGCGTACGGCGTGCTGCCCCTGCCGACCGCCGACGGACGTATGGCGTGCTGCCCCCGCCGACCGACGCCGACCGCCGACGGACGTGTGGCGTGCTGCCCCCGCCGACCGACGCCGACCGCCGACGGACGTGTGGCGTGCTGGCGCGACGCCGGATGCTGGTCCCCGGTTGCCGGCAGGCATACGGCGTGCTGCCGGTGCCGGCTGTCGTGGGCGGGCCGCGTGCTGTCGCGTGTCGGTGGGCGACGCGTTGTCCGGTCCCGCTCGCGTCCTACGGCAGCATCGGGTAGCTGCCCGTGTTCGTCGGGGCGTGTTCCGGTAGCCACAGGACCGCGACCGCGCCCTCCGAGGGGACGTCGTCCGGGGCGCCGGCCGGGCGGACGTTGCGGAAGGTGAGGCGGGCGCCCAGCACGCGTGCCTGGCCGGCGGCGATGGTCAGGCCGAGCCCGTGCCCGTGGCCGGCCCGGTCGCTGCTGCCGGTGCGGAAGCGGCTCGGGCCCTCGGCGAGCAGGTCGGCCGGGAAACCGGGGCCGTGGTCGCGCACGCGGATCACGCGCCCCTCGACGGTGACCTGGATCGGCGGCTTGCCGTGCCGGGCCGCGTTGGCCAGCAGGTTGAACAGCACCCGCTCCAGGCGCCGCGGGTCGGTCGTGACCTCCGACTCGTGCACCACCCGCACCTCGACGTCCGGGTCCTTGGCCGCCACCCGCCGGGTGACGAACTCGCCGAGCAGGATGTCCTGCAACTCCGCCCGCTCCGAGGCCCCGTCCAGGCGGGCCACCTCCAGGACGTCCTCGACCAGCGTGCGCATGGCCTTCGCCCGGTCCAGGACCAGCTCGGTCGGCCGCCCGGGCGGCAGCAGCTCGGCCGCCGTCAGCAGCCCCGTCACCGGCGTGCGCAACTCGTGCGCGATGTCGGCCGTCACCCGCCGCTCCGCCTCCAACCGCTGCTGCAAGGCGTCCGCCATGGCGTCCACCGCGCTCGCCAGGTCGTCGGTCTCGTCCCGTACGACCCCGCCGATCGCGTCCCGCACCCGTACGTCACTCTCGCCCCGGGCGACCTGGTTCGCCGCGGCCGCCGCCTTGCGCAGCCGGCGCGAGAGCTGTCCGCCGATGAGCACGCCCAGCGCGCTGCCGCCCAGCACCACCGCGATGGAACCGATGATCAGCGCCTGGTCGAGGTCCTTGAGGATGTCCGTGCTGCGGTCGGTGAACCCGGTGTGCAGCGACAGCACATGCCCGTCCTTGACGGGTACGGCGGCCCAGATGTCCGGCACGCCGTTCGCCCGGTCGGTGACGTACGTCGCCCGCCGGCCCTCCTCGACCTTCGCGCGCAGCGCCGCCGGCAGGTCAGGGTCGTCCTTCTGGACGTTGGGAAAGTTCGGCCGGCCCGACAGCTCGTAGGTGCGCGCCGCGATCTGCAGCCGCTCGTCGGCCAGGTCGCGCGCGTTGTCCAGCATCGACACCCGGGCCGCGTTGTGCACGACCAGGCTCAGCACGATCGCCACCAGCGCGCCGACCAGCGCGATGGCCGCGCTCAGCTTCCAGCGCAGGCCGGTGCGGATACCCGGCCCCGGACCCGTACGGCCGCCCGTGCCGTGCCCCGTGCCGGCCCCGGTGCCGAGGCGTCGGAAGATCCCCCGCATGTCCCCGTTCCCCGCTCAGGCCTTCAGCTTGTAGCCGAAGCCGCGGACCGTCTCGATCCGGTCCTGGCCGATCTTCGTGCGCAGCCGCTGCACATGGACGTCCACCACCCGTGTGTCACCGCCCCAGCCGTAGTCCCACACCCGCTCCAGGAGCTTGTCCCGCGACAGGACCGTGCCCGGCGCGGAGGAGAACTCCAGCAGCAGCCGCATCTCGGTCGGTGTCAGCGCCACCGGCTGCCCGGCCCGGCGCACCTCCATGCCCTCGGTGTCGATCTCCAGCTCGCCGAAGACCAGCACCCCGCCGGAGACCTGGCCGGCGCTCTCCTCCGGTTTCTCGCCGCCGCTCGCGTGACCGAAGCGCCGCAGCACCGCGCGGATCCGCGCGACCAGGACGGCACCGTCGAAGGGCTTGGTCACGTAGTCGTCGGCGCCCGCCTCCAGGCCGAGGACCACGTCGATCGAGTCGGCCCGCGCCGACAGCATGATCACCGGCACGGTCGACTCGTCGCGGATACGGCGGCACAGGCTGACCCCGTCCAGGCCCGGAACCATGACGTCGAGCAGCGCGATGTCGGGGCGGTTCGCCCGGAACGCCTCCAGGCCCGAGAGCCCGTCGGGCATCGCGGTGACCGCGAAGCCGTCCCGCTCCAGGGCGAGCTGCGTGGCCTCGCGGATGACGTCGTCGTCCTCGACGAACAGGACGTGGGTCTGGTCTGCCATCCCGTTGCTCTCAGTTCTCGTGTCGGTCGTGGCGTACGTACTGCCCATGGATCGTTGCGGACCACCCGATCGGTTCACGACTCCGGCTCACGACTTTTGTTCACGACTCCGGCTCACGACGACTTCGTCGCGCCGCCGCCGACGGCGTTGCTGTAGTCGTTGTGCGTGTGGAACTCCTCGGCGAAGCGGCCCGAGGCCCAGCGGTACGTGATCACGTTCTCGCCGGACGGACTCGACACCGGATCGCCCTTCTCGTACACCTGCTTGGTCACCACCAGGTCGCCGCGGTCTATCTCGGCGTAGACGGGCGGTTCCTCGGCGCTGAACACATTCTCGTACCGCCCGTCCTGCTCGCGATACACGTACGAGCCGATCCCGACGGCGTCCGCGCAGGTCAGCACGTTCACCACGACGTCGTCGACGGATCCGCCGGTCAGGTCGCCGTAGGAGACGTCGACCGGGTACTCGTCGGCGACGCACGGCTTCAGCTCGCGCTTGACCTCCGCCGAGACGGACGGGTCGTCCTTGATGAGCCTGACCGCGTTCACGCGCGCGGTGGTCTTCGAGGGGCTCGGCGTGGGCGAGAGGGTGGCGCCCACCACCGAGTCGGCGGCGTGCGCGGGGCCCTCGTCACGGGCGCCGGTGCCGCCGGTCGCGCAGCCGGCGAGGAAAAGGGCGAGGGCGACGGTCACGGCCACCGCCGTGAACGTCGCCTGCAGGGTGCCCCGGCCCTCGGTCAGACCGCGCAACGCTCCCGCTCCTCACGCTCCAGCGCGCGTGCGTCCAGGTCCCTGCTCTCCAGCTCCTCGCGGAGCCGGGCCAGCGCCCGGTGCAGCGTGCTCTTGACCGTTCCGGCCGACATGCCGAGGGCGGCGGCCGTCTCCTCCGTGGACATCTGCTCCCAGTGTCGCAGGACGACCACGCTGCGCTGCTTCGGTGCGAGAACTTTCATGACGTCCATCAGCAGGGCCCGGTCCGCGTGCTGGTCGGCGGAGTCGTCGACCGAGGCGTCCGGCAGCTGCTCGGTCGGCACCTCCTCCAGCTTGCGCGCCCGCCACCACTCGGTCCGGGTGTTGATCATCACGCGGCGCAGGTAGGCGTCGGCGAGCCGCTTGTCCGCGATGCCGTCCCAGCGGTGGTACGTCCGCACCAGCGCGGTCTGCAGCAGGTCCTGGGCGTCCACCGGGTCCGGGACCAGCCGGCGTGCGCTGCGCAGCAGCGCGTCCTGCCGGGTGCGGACGTACTCCTCGAATTCGAGCACCTCGCCCTGCGCCATGATCAACCGCCTCCGATTCCCCGTACCGACCTGCCTGCCCGCCGTCGGTTCTCCACTGCCTGTGCGCCGCTGTCCGCGGTACGGCAATGAAGCTACGGAGTCGTTGTCACGGGCCTGTGCGGGAGAGCGCGCGGCTGGCACTCGGCTGTCCGTCGGTTGTGTAACGGAAGTAGGAACGGGGTAAACAGCGGGGCCGAGTTGGGGTGGTATGGGGTGATTCGGTGGGCGGTCAGCCCTGGGGGAGCCGATACATTCCGCCGGGCAACGGCTCCACCAGGCCGTCCGCGACGAGCCCGTCCAGGGCCCGGGCGCGCTGCACCGGCTCGTGCCACACCCGGTCCAGGGCCGCCTGCGGGACGGGCGCGTGCGCCTCGCGCAGGACGGCCAGGAGCCGTCCGCGGACCTGCCGGTCGGTGCCGGCGTAGGTCTGGCCGCGGCGCGGCGGGCCGTCGTGCTCGGGCTTGCCGGCCAGCCGCCAGGCGCACTGCGCGGCGATCGGGCAGCGGTGGCAGGTCTCGTTCTTGGCGGTGCATACGAGGGCGCCGAGCTCCATGGAGGCGGCGGCCCAGCGCGCGGCGGTCCGCTCGTCCTCGGGCAACAGGGCGCGCGCCAGCCTGCGTTCGGCGGCGGTGGTGGCGTTCGGCGGGTACTGCACGCCGGTGACGGCGCGCGCGAAGACGCGGCGGACGTTGGTGTCGAGGACCGCGTGCCGCTGGCCGTAGGCGAAGGAGGCGACGGCCGCGGCCGTGTACTCGCCGATGCCGGGCAGGGCCAGGAGCTGGGCGTGGTCGGTCGGTACGTCACCGCCGTGCCGTTCCGTTATGGCGACCGCGGCGCCGTGCAGCCGCAGGGCGCGGCGCGGGTAGCCGAGCCGGCCCCAGGCGCGGACGGCCTCGCCGGGGGCCTCCGCGGCCAGGTCGGCGGGGCGGGGCCAGCGCGCGAGCCACTGCTCGTAGACCGGCAGGACGCGGCTGACCGGCGTCTGCTGCAGCATGAACTCGCTGACCATCACGCCCCAGGGCCCGGCTTCGGGGCGCCGCCACGGCAGGTCGCGGGCGTGTTCGTCGAACCAGTCGATGACGGGGGAGTGCAGGGCCGTGCCGGGGGTGGGGGCCTCGGGAGTGTTCGTGAGCGCAGTCATGGCGTTTCCGATCCTGCCATGACCGGGACGGTTGGGGCCGCGCTTGCGCCCCGGGGTGCGTCGTGGGTCGGGGGCGCCCGCACCGGCTCCTGTGCGCCGCCGGCGCAACCGGGATGATGATCCGGAAAAGTTGAGGTACTCGCGGCGGGTGGCGCAAGGGAACGCGCCGATCTCTCGTACAGTTTGCGCCGTGGGATCTCTGCGCAATCCGGTCGGGCCGCTTCCCTCCTCCATCTACTGGCGACGGAGGGCCGTACTGCTGTCTGTTCTCGCCCTGTTGGCGCTGCTGATCACCTGGATCGTGACGTCGAGCGGCGGGGGCGGCAAGAAGGACGACGGCGCCAACGGCAAGACTCCCGCGCCCACCATCACGGCGGGGCCGACGAGTTCGGGCCCCGCGATCAGCCAGGCCCCGGGCGGCCGGGACGACTCGGGCGGCGGGGACTCCGACGGGGCGAACGGCTCGGGTTCCGGCGGGAGTTCGGGTTCGGGGGACGGATCCGGCGCATCGGGCGGTGGCGGTGGCACGGGGACCGGCGGCGGCTCCGAGGGGGCCGGTGGCGCCGGCGGTACGGGCAGCGGCGTCGGCGTGAGCGACACGGTTCCGGCGGGCACGGCGCTGCCCAACTGCACGACGAGCGCGGTGAAGTTGACCGTGAGCAGCCTGCACAACACGTACGACCCCACGCAGACGCCCGCGCTGCTGCTGACGGCGACGAACTCCTCGGGCGGCGACTGCAAGATCGACCTCGGTCCGAAGAGCGCGGTCGTGACCATCACCAAGGCCGGTGCCGACGACGCCTACTGGTCCTCCGCCGACTGCCCGAAGACGGCCGGGAGCCTGGTGTTCCGGGCGCCCGCGCACAGCAGCATCACGTACACCGTGAAGTGGGACCGCAAGCCCAGCGCCCCGCAGTGCGCGACGCCGCCGGCGGGGTCGGCCGGGGCGGGCACGTACCTGGTGGAGGCGAAGGCGGCCGGGTTCCCGAAGGCGCAGACGTCGTTCGTGCTGTCGGCCGACTGAGCCGGTCAGGCGCGGCGTTGCGTCAAACCCGGCGTCGAGCCGGACCTGACGCGGGTCCGGCGTATCGTTTCCGGGCCTGGCGTCGGGTCAGACGTACCGTTCGAGGATCGACGACTCCGCCAGGCGGGACAGGCCCTCCCGCACGCTGCGGGCCCGGGCCTCGCCGACGCCGTCCACCGTCTGCAGGTCGTCCACGCTCGCGGCGAGGAGCTTCTGCAGGCCGCCGAAGTGCTCCACCAGGCGGTCGATGATCGCGCCGGGCAGCCGCGGGACCTTGGCCAGCAGCCGGAAGCCGCGCGGCGAGACCGCCGAGTCCAGCGCCTCGGGGGAGCCGGTGTAGCCCAACGCCTTCGCCACCGTGGGCAGTTCCAGGAGCTCCGCGTGGGTGAGGGCGTCCAGCTCGTAGAGCGCCTCGTCGACCGTGCGGGAGCGCTTCGCGGTGGGCTCGGGGACGTAGTCGCGCACGACCAGCTCCCGCTCCGGCTCGACGCCCGCGATGAGTTCGTCAAGCTGGAGGGCCAGGAGCCGTCCGTCGGTGCCCAGTTCGACCACGTACTCGGCGATTTCGGTGGCGATGCGGCGCACCATCTCCAGCCGCTGGGCCACCGCGGAGACGTCCCGGACGGTGACCAGGTCCTCGATCTCCAGGGCCGACAGGGTGCCCGCGACCTCGTCCAGGCGCAGCTTGTAGCGCTCCAGGGTCGCCAGCGCCTGGTTTGCGCGGGAGAGGATCGCGGCCGAGTCCTCCAGGACGCGGCGCTGGCCGTCGACGTAGAGGGCGATCAGGCGCATCGACTGGGAGACGGAGACCACCGGGAAGCCGACCTGCTTGGAGATGCGGTCCGCCGTGCGGTGCCGGGTGCCGGTCTCCTCCGTAGGGATCGTCGCGTCGGGCACGAACTGCACGCCCGCCCGCAGGATCTTCGACAGGTCCGAGGAGACCACGATGCCGCCGTCGAGCTTGCACAGCTCGCGCAGGCGCGTGGCCGTGAACTCGACGTCCAGCACGAAACCGCCCGTGCACATCGCCTCGACCGTCTTGTCGAAGCCGAGCACGACGAGTCCGCCGGTGTTGCCGCGCAGGACGCGTTCGAGGCCGTCGCGCATGGACGTGCCGGGAGCCACGGCGCTCAGCGAGGCGCGCATCAGGCCATCGGAACCGGCACTCCCACCGGACTTTCCGGGAGCTGCTGCCCGGTCGTTGGCTGCCACTGCACTCCTCCGGTCGCAGGTTCTGGGACGCTCCCGTAACGCACTGTCTGTTCGTACGGACGGGCGAGACCAGGGCAAAGTCTACCGGCGGTCCTCCTCTTCCCGTGGGGCCTCTCGGCGACGGGAGCGCGGAAGGACCCGCAGAGCGTCCCCTATGTCCGCCACTTCCAGGACCTTCATGCCCGCCGGGACCTTGCCCGGATCGCCCGGCACGAGCGCGTGCGTGAAGCCCAGCCGGTGCGCCTCCGAGAGCCGGCGCTGCACACCCGTGACCCGTCTGACCTCGCCCGCGAGGCCGACCTCGCCGATCGCGACGAGGTTCTTGGGCAGCGGGGTGTCGCTCGCCGCGGAGGCGAGGGCCAGGGCGATCGCGAGGTCCGCGGCCGGCTCGGAGAGCTTCACTCCGCCGACCGTCGCCGAGTAGATGTCCCGCTTGCCCAGCGCGCTGATGCGGCCGCGCTGCTCCAGGACCGCGAGCATCATCGAGACGCGGGAGGTCTCCAGGCCGGAGGTGGTGCGCCGGGGGGAGGGGATCTGCGAGTCGACGGTGAGGGCCTGGACCTCGGCGACGAGCGGGCGGCGGCCCTCCAGGGTGACCGTCAGACAGGTGCCGGGGACCGGTTCGTCACGCCGTGTCAGGAAAAGTCCGCTTGGGTCGGCGAGGCCCGTGATGCCCTCGTCGTGCAGTTCGAAGCAGCCGACCTCGTCCGTGGCGCCGTAGCGGTTCTTCACGCCCCGGACCAGACGCAGGCGCGCGTGCCGGTCGCCCTCGAAGTGCAGGACGACGTCCACGAGGTGTTCCAGGAGGCGGGGGCCGGCGATCGCACCGTCCTTGGTGACGTGGCCGACGAGGAGGGTGGACATGCCGCGCTCCTTGGAGGCGCGGATCAGGGCGCCGGCCACCTCGCGGACCTGGGCCATGCCGCCGGGGGCGCCGTCGATCTCCGGGGAGGCGACCGTCTGCACGGAGTCGAGGATCAGCAGGGACGGCTTGACCGCGTCCAAGTGGCCGAGGACGGCGGCCAGATCGGTCTCCGCGGCGAGGTAGAGGTGGTCGTCGATCGCGCGGATGCGGTCGGCGCGCAGGCGGACCTGGCTCGCCGACTCCTCGCCGGTGACGTACAGGGTGCGGTGCTCGTCGCTCGCCGCCTTGGCCGCCACGTCGAGCAGGAGCGTGGACTTGCCCACACCGGGTTCGCCCGCCAGCAGCACCACGGCGCCGGGGACCAGACCGCCGCCGAGCACCCGGTCCAGCTCGGGCACCCCGGTGGAGCGGGCGGTGGCCTGGCGGCCGTCGACCTGGCCGATGGGCAGCGCGGAGGTGGTGACGCGGCCCGGTGTGGTCGTACGGACCGCGGGCGCGCCGTACTCCTCGATCGTGCCCCAGGCCTGGCACTCGGGGCAGCGGCCGAGCCACTTGGCCGTCTGCCAGCCGCACTCCGTGCAGCGGTAGGAGGGCCGGTCCTTGGTGGTCTTGGTACGGGCAGCCATGTCGAGAACCGTAACCGCAGGCACTGACAACGCGGCGGGCCGTACGGGCGCCGACGCGGAGAGCCGCCCATCCGATCCGGCCATCCGATCCGGCCATCCCGGCCCGAACCGGCCATGGAACGAACGGTTCCTGTCCCCTATTGAGGGATCGTTTCACCCGTACGGAGTAAATGTCCTCAAGGGGGAAGAAGCCCCTGGTCCCGGGCGCCTACGGTCCACGGATGATGAGCAGCACTCCGGAGACCTCGACCCGCACCACCGGCGCACACCGGGCGCGCCGGGAGGCGCGTGACCGTGCCGCGGCGCGTACGGTGGCGCAGCGGCCGCCCGCGCGCTACGAGCCGTATCTCGACGGGCTGTTCACCTACTGCCTGTCCGTGCTGTGCGACCACGACGCGGCGACCGCGGCCCTCGGCGACGTCCTCGTCCTCGCCGACCGGCGCCGCGGCCCGGAGGCGGCCGGCGACCGCCGCGCCTGGCTGTACGCGCTCGCCCGCTGGTCCTGCCTGCGCAAGCTGGCCGAGGCCAAGCAGAAACGTCAGGCCACCCACGCGGCCGGCCGTCACGCCCCCGCCGCCCGCCCGGCGGGGCCGCCCGTGGCCGAGGACCTCCAGGAGGAGCGCCGCCGCGAACTCGCCCTGCTCGCCTGGCCGGAGGCGGCCGGCACCACCCCGGAGCAGCGCGAGGCCCTCGAACTCGCCGTACGCCACCACCTCGCCGCCCACGAGGTGGCCGCCGTGCTCGGCATGGACGCGCCCGCCGCCCGCGAACTGCTCGCCTCCGCCGCGTGCGAGGTCGAGCGCACCCGCGCGGCCCTCGCCGTCGTGGAGACCGGCGCCTGCCCGAGCGTCGCCCGCCTCACCGGCGACCAGCAGCTGGTGCTCAGCGCCGCCCTGCGCAAGGAACTCGTCCGGCACGTCGACGACTGCCCCCGCTGCCGGCGCAGCGCCGAGCGCGCGCTCCCCGGCCGCTGGCCCGGCGCCACGGTCACCCCCGCCGAACTGCCCGTCCTGGAGGCGCCCCGCGCCGCCCTGCACGCCGCCATGGCGCACCCGGCACGCGCGCGTGGCGCCTCGGCCCCCCGGTTCGACCGGCGCGGCTTCCCGATGGACCCCAAGGACCGCGCCGCCCGCAGGGACCGCCTGCGCGCGCGTGCCGTCACCACGACCGTCGTCGCCACGGTGGTCGCCGCCCCCGTGCTCGCGCTGTGGGCCGCCTACCGGGGCGGTCCGGCCGGCGAGGGCGCCGACGGCCACACCGCCACCGCCGGCGAGGCGCACGGCCCCGGCATCCTCGACGGCGAGGCGGTCGGCGACGGCTACGAGAACGCGGGGAACGCCAGCACCACACCGGACGGCCGCTTCGGCAAGAGCGGCCGGCAGGACGTCTCCGTGGAGGTCGTCAGCGTCGCCGGTCACAAGGGCGCCGGCCACCTTGAGGTGGCGGCCGGCAACAGCGGCGACACCACGGTCATCACGCTGACCGCCACCGGCTCCGTCCCGGTGCGATGGTCGGCGACCACAGGGGCGCACTGGCTCTACCTCAGCAGGTCGTCGGGAACCCTCGCGCCCGGCGAGTCGTTCACGATCAAGGTGTACGTCGACCATCTGCGCGAGCCGTCCGGCCACTGGCGCGCACAGGTGGCGATCGCACCCGCCGGCGCCGTCGTCTCCATCGACGGCTACGGCACCGCACCCGCCCCCTCGGACCCCGGAAGCCCCGCCGACCCGCCGCCCTCGTCGCGCCCCGACCCGACACCGACCGCCCCGGCCTCCGCGGACCCCACCCCGAGCGACCCGCCCTCGACCTCCGCCCCCGACCCCACGCCCACCGACTCCGCGCCCTCCGACCCGGCGGGCTCGACGCCACCGCCCGCCGGCAGCGGCGACCCGAGCCCCACCGCGTCGTAGCCGCCGGCCGGCGCCGTGGAGCTCAGCCGACGGGATCCGCCGGATGCGGAGCCAGCAACGGCAGCTGCGAGGCCAGCCGCTCCTCGCACAGCTCCACCAGACGGTCGTAGCCGGCCTTGCCCATCAGCTCGGTCAGCTCCGCCCGGTAGGACACGTACACGGGCTCGCCCGCGCCGTGCGCCGAGGTCGCCGACGTGCACCACCAGTGCAGGTCGTGGCCGCCCGGACCCCAGCCCCGGCGGTCGTACTCACCGATGGACACCTGCAGCACCCGGGTGTCGTCGGGCCGGTCGATCCAGTCGTAGGTCCGCCGGACCGGCAGCTGCCAGCACACGTCCGGCTTGGTCTCCAGCGGCTCGCGGCCCTCCTTCAGGGCCAGGATGTGCAGCGAGCAGCCCGCGCCGCCGGCGAACCCGGGCCGGTTCTGGAAGATGCAGGAGCCCTGGTAGGGGCGGGTCTGGCGGTCGCCGTCCTCGTCCTCCGAGACCCAGCCGTGCGCCCTGCCCTCGTCGTGGTGCTGCCAGATCTCCGGCGTGAGCCTCGCCACATGCCCGGCGACCCGCTTCTCGTCGTCCTCGTCGGAGAAGTGCGCGCCGAGCGTGCAGCACCCGTCGTCCGCGCGGCCCGCCTGGATGCCCTGGCAGCCGCTGCCGAAGATGCAGTTCCAGCGAGAGGTCAGCCATGTCAGATCGCACCGGAAGACCTGTTCGTCGTCCGCCGGATCAGGGAACTCCACCCACGCGCGGGCGAAGTCGAGGCCCTTCTCGTCGGTTTCCAGGAGCTTCTCCGTGGCCTTCTGCCGGGCCCTTCCGGCCTTCTTCGCCGACTTCTCGGCCCCCGCTGCCGACTTGTCGGCCTTTGCCTTTTTCGTCTTTGGCACGACACCAGGGTACGGCGCCCGCAGCGGCATCGAGGACGGAAGACCGCCCAGGTGGCAGTAGCGTTCCGTATATGAGACTCGGTGTCCTCGACGTGGGTTCCAACACGGTGCATCTGCTGGTGGTGGATGCGCACCCGGGCGCGCGCCCGCTGCCCGCGCACTCGCACAAGGCGGAACTGCGCCTTGCCCAACTCCTCGACGAGGGCGGCGCGGTCGGCCCCGAGGGCGTCGACAAACTGATCGGTGTCGTCCACGAGTCCCTGCAGGCCGCCGAGGACAAGGGCGTCGAGGACCTGCTGACGTTCGCGACCTCCGCCGTGCGCGAGGCCAGCAACGCCGACGACGTCCTCGCGCGCGTGCAGGCCGAGACCGGCGTCGAGCTGCAGGTCCTCACCGGCGAGGAGGAGGCGCGGCTGACCTTCCTCGCCGCCCGCCGCTGGTTCGGCTGGTCGGCCGGACGGCTCCTCGTGCTGGACATCGGCGGCGGCTCCCTGGAGATCGCCTACGGCATCGACGAGGAACCGGACGCGGCGGTCTCCCTCCCGCTCGGCGCCGGCCGCCTCACCGCCGGCTGGCTGCCCGGCGACCCGCCCGACGCCGAGTCCATAAGGGCCCTGCGCCGTCACGTCCGGGCCCAGATCGCCCGCACGGTCGGCGAGTTCAGCCGCCTGGGTGCCCCCGACCACGTCGTCGCCACGTCCAAGACCTTCAAGCAACTGGCCCGCATCGCCGGCGCCGCCCGCTCCACCGAGGGCCTCTACGTCCAGCGCGAACTCAAGCGGGAGTCCCTGGAGGAGTGGGTCCCCAAGCTCGGCGCCATGACCACGGCCCAGCGCGCGGACCTGCCGGGCGTCTCGGAGGGCAGGGCGGGCCAGCTCGTCGCGGGCGCGCTGGTGGCGGAGGGTGCGATGGACCTGTTCGGGGTGGAGACGGTGGAGATCTGCCCGTGGGCGCTGCGCGAGGGCGTGATCCTGCGCCGGCTCGACCACATGGGGAGCGTCTAGGGACGGACCCGGACCGCCTCCGTCCGTGGCGAACTCCACAACGGCGCATAGGCGCCCCACCCCACCCCATCGCAACCCGTAACCTGTCCCTCATGGCAGAGCCCGTCGTACGCATCCCGGATGCGAAGGTCGCCCTGTCGACGGCGTCCGTCTATCCGGAGTCGACGGCGACGGCCTTCGAGATCGCCGCGCGCCTCGGGTACGACGGCGTCGAGGTCATGGTGTGGACCGACCCGGTCAGCCAGGACATAGAAGCCCTGCGCCGCCTCTCCGACTACCACCGCATCCCGATCCTCGCCGTCCACGCCCCGTGCCTGCTCATCACGCAGCGGGTCTGGTCCACCGACCCCTGGACCAAGCTCCAGCGCGCCCGGGCCGCCGCCGAGAAGCTGGGGGCGAGCACGGTCGTCGTCCACCCGCCGTTCCGCTGGCAGCGCCAGTACGCGCGCGACTTCGTCACCGGGATCTGGCGGATGGCGGACGAGACGGACGTGCGGTTCGCCGTCGAGAACATGTACCCCTGGCGTTACCGCGACCGCGAGATGCTCGCCTACGCCCCCGACTGGGACGTCACCAAGGACGACTACCGCCACTTCACCATCGACCTCAGCCACGCCGCGACCGCCCGCACGGACGCGATCGAGATGCTCGACCGCATGGGCGACCGGCTCGGCCACGTCCACCTCGCGGACGGCAAGGGCTCGGCGAAGGACGAGCACCTCGTCCCCGGCCGCGGCGGCATGCCCTGCGCCGAGGTGCTGGAACGGCTCGCGCAGAGCGGCTTCGACGGGCACGTCGTCATCGAGGTCAACACCCGCCGCGCCATGTCCGGCGCCGAACGCGAGGCCGACCTCGCCGAGGCCCTCGCCTTCACGCGACTGCACCTGGCGTCCCCGGTGAAGGTGCCCCGCCGGTGACCGAGGCCACCTCCCGGCGCCGCGGCCGCCGTACGCGTACGGAGTCCGCCGACACCCGCGACCGGATCCTGGCCGTGGCCCGCGCGGAGTTCTCCGAACTCGGCTACGACAAGACGTCCGTACGGGGCATCGCGAAGGCCGCCGGCGTGGACTCGGCGCTGGTGCACCACTACTTCGGCACCAAGGAGCAGGTCTTCGCGGCGGCCATCGAGGTCGCCTTCGCGCCCGCCCTGCACGCGCCGGACGCGGTCGCCGACGGCCCGCTGGAGGGCGTCGGCGAGCGGCTGACCCGCTTCATCTTCGGCGTCTGGGAGAACCCCACGACCCGTACGCCCCTGCTGGCGATCCTGCGTTCCGCCGTCAACAACGAGACCGCGGCCGGCGTCTTCCGCCGCCTGGTCGCCTCCCAGCTGCTGCGCCGCGTCGCGGCCCAGATCGACCGGCCGGACGCGGAGCTGCGCGCCGAGCTGGCGGCGGCGCAGCTGGTGGGGGCGGCGATGATGCGGTACGTGATCAAGCTGGAGCCGCTGGCCTCGGCGGACGTGGAGCAGATCATCACGCGGGTGGCGCCGGTGGTGCAGGGCCACCTGACCGGGCCCTGAGCCCTCCGGACCGGCCCTGGGAGCGAGACGGGCGTTCCGCGATCCGGACACTGCGTCCCGACCCCTGGATGACCGGCGTAGGCTCGTTACAGCCCCATCCGTCTGAAGGAGCGAGCGACGATGCCCGAGCTGAGGTCCCGCACAGTCACCCACGGCCGCAACATGGCGGGCGCCCGCGCCCTTATGCGCGCCTCCGGTGTACCCGGTGCGGACATCGGCCGTAAGCCGATCATCGCGGTCGCCAACAGCTTCACCGAGTTCGTGCCGGGCCACACCCACCTCGCGCCGGTCGGCCGGATCGTCAGCGAGGCCGTCAAGGAGGCCGGCGGCATCCCGCGCGAGTTCAACACGATCGCCGTGGACGACGGCATCGCGATGGGCCACGGCGGCATGCTGTACTCCCTGCCCTCCCGCGACCTGATCGCGGACAGCGTGGAGTACATGGTCGAAGCCCACCGCGCCGACGCCCTGATCTGCATCTCCAACTGCGACAAGATCACCCCGGGCATGCTCAACGCGGCCCTGCGCCTGAACATCCCCACGGTGTTCGTCTCCGGCGGCCCGATGGAGGCCGGCCGCGCCACGCTCGTCGACGGCACGGTCCGCACCCTCGACCTGATCGACGCGATGGTCGAGGCCGCCAACGACAAGGTCTCCGACGCGGACGTCCTGCGCATCGAGGAGAACGCCTGTCCGACCTGCGGCAGCTGTTCCGGCATGTTCACCGCCAACTCGATGAACTGCCTCACCGAGGCGATCGGCCTGTCCCTGCCGGGCAACGGCTCGGTCCTGGCCACCCACACCGCCCGCAAGCAGCTGTACGTCCGGGCCGCCCAGACGGTCATGGACCTCACCCGGCGCTACTACGAGCAGGACGACGAGACGGTCCTGCCCCGCTCGATCGCGTCCTTCGCCGCCTTCCAGAACGCCATGGCCCTGGACATCGCGATGGGCGGCTCCACCAACACGATCCTGCACCTGCTGGCCGCCGCCCAGGAGGCCGAGGTCCCCTTCGGCCTGACCGAGATCGACGAGCTCTCGCGCCGCGTGCCGTGCCTGGCGAAGGTCGCCCCGAACGTCGCCAAGAGCCGCACGTACTACATGGAGGACGTGCACCGCGCCGGCGGCATCCCCGCCCTGCTCGGCGAACTCCACCGCGCCGGCCTGCTCAACGAGGACGTGCACTCGGTGCACAGCCCGTCGCTGGCCGACTGGCTGAAGACCTGGGACATCCGCGGCGGCTCCCCGTCCCCCGAGGCGGTCGAGCTGTGGCACGCGGCGCCCGGATGCGTGCGCTCGGCGGAGGCCTTCTCGCAGTCCGAGCGCTGGGAGTCGCTGGACGAGGACGCCGAGGGCGGCTGCATCCGCAGCGCCGAGCACGCGTACTCCAAGGACGGCGGCCTGGCGGTGCTGCGCGGCAACCTCGCCGTGGACGGCTGCGTGGTCAAGACGGCCGGCGTCGACGAGTCCATCTGGACCTTCGAGGGCCCGGCGGTCGTCTGCGAGTCGCAGGAGCAGGCGGTCGAGAAGATCCTGACCAAGGAGATCAAGGAGGGCGACGTCGTCGTCATCCGCTACGAGGGTCCCAAGGGCGGTCCCGGCATGCAGGAGATGCTCTACCCGACCTCGTACCTGAAGAGCCGCGGCCTGGGCAAGGCCTGCGCCCTGATCACCGACGGGCGGTTCTCCGGCGGCACGTCGGGCCTGTCCATCGGCCACGCCTCCCCGGAGGCCGCGTCCGGCGGCACGATCGCCCTCGTCGAGGACGGCGACCGCATCCGCATCGACATCCCGAACCGTTCGATCGAGCTGCTGGTGGACGAGGCCGAACTGGCCCGCCGCGAGGAGGCGCTCGGCGGGGTGTACGCCCCGAAGAACCGCGAGCGGAAGGTGTCGGCGGCGCTGCGGGCGTACGCGGCGATGGCGACGAGCGCGGACAAGGGCGCCGTGCGGGACGTGACGAAGCTCGGCTGACGTCGTGGACGGGGGCCGCCTCTTCGGGGGCGGCCCCTTCGTCTGTCACCAGCCGGACGGATCGTCCGCGTCCTGCGCGAAGACCGTGCCGTCGGGTGCGCCGGCGTAGACGTGGCCGTCCGCCAGCACCGGCACCGGCAGCGAGGCGGGCACCCGGTCCGACTCCGTGCCCAGCCGCACCGGCGTCTGCCCGAGCAGCTTCCCGCGCCGGGCGTCCACGGCGAGCAGCCGCCCGTCCGGGGCGCTGACGTACACGTGCCGGCCGTCGGAGACCGGCTCCGAGCCGCGGGTCACCGCCGTCTCCAGCCGCCACACCTGCCTGCGGGCCGCCATGTCGACGGCGGCCAGCGAGCCGCCCGCCCCCATGAGGTACACGACGTTCCCGCGCACCCCGGCCTTGGCCTGGTCGAGCGGCACGTCCAGGTCCACGCGCCGGACGGCCCCGGTGCCGGGCGTGTAGCGGACGACGGCCCTGGCGTCGCCGTAGACCTGCCCGAGGGAGACGAAGAACACCGAGCCCCCCGACGAGCCGACGGCCTGGAGGCCGCCGTTCAGCCGGGTGTCCCAGCGCACGTCTCCCGTCCTGGGGTCCACCGCGGTGACATGGGTGCGGGTGCCGTCGTCGGAGGCGGTGGCCGCGTAGGCGAGGCGGTCGCCGGGGAGGGTGGTGAAGTACGGCTTGCGCTGCTCGGGGATGCGGCGGCTCCACTCGACCTCGCCGGTGGCGCCGTCCACCCCGGTGACCGTGCCGTCGGCGGCGGTGAGCAGCAGCATGCCGTCCGTGGCGGCCAGGCCGACGTACGCGGGCAGGTCCGCCGTCCGGCGCGGCTTGCCCGAGGCCGGGTCGAGCGCCTCCAGGTGCCGGCTCCCCTCCGGCGCGGGCAGCACGAGACCGCCCGCCACGACGGGGGGCGCGCTCGTCGTGCCGGTGCCGGAGCGCCGCCACAGCAGGTGCCCGTCGGCCGGGTCGAGCGCGTAGACGAGCCCGCTCTGCGCGCAGAACAACGTCCCGGCCGCGTACGAGCACTGGGGCGTGCCCTTCTTCGGGGCGGGCGCGGCCTCCCAGCCGCTGAACGCGGCCGCCGTCGCCCGGGGTGAGGCGCTGCCGCCCGGCTCGGGCTCGCTGCCCGCGAGCAACCGGACCGAGGCCAGCGCGACGACCGCGGCCAGACCGAGCGCGCCGGCGGCGAGGAGGGCGGTGCGCCTGCGCGACCGCGGCCCCCGAACCCCCTTCAGCCCGCCCTTCCCTGCGTCCTGCGCCGCGCCCTTCTCTGCGTCCTTCGGCCCGTCCTTCTCTGTGCCCTTCTTCCCGACGTGCGCCCCCGGCCAGGACGCGTCGCCGTCCCGCTGCGCCGGTATGAACGTCTGGGTGTCGTAGGAGGCCGCGACCGACCGCAGTTCCCGCATCAGCTCGTCCGGCGTGGGCCGGTCCTCGGGCTCCTTGGCCAGACAGCGCAGCACGAGGGGCATGAGGTTCGCCGGTACGCCGGTCAGGTCCGGCTCGTCGTGCACGACCTGGTAGGCCACGATGTACGGGCTGTCGGAGTCGAACGGCCCGCGTCCCGTCGCCGCGTGCACCATGACCGACCCGAGCGCGAAGACGTCCGCGGCCGGCCCGACCTCCCGGGGCCGGCGGAACTGCTCGGGCGCCATGAACGGCGGGGTGCCGATCAACTTCCCCGTCTCGGTGCGCAGTTCACTATCCTTTGGCCGGGAAATGCCGAAGTCGATGACCTTCGGACCGTCCTCGGCGAGCAGCACGTTGCTCGGTTTGAGGTCCCGGTGCACGACCCCGACGCGGTGGATGTCGCGCAGCGCCTCGGCCAGTCCGGCCATCAGCCGGCGCAACTGGCCGGCTTCCATCGGGCCGTTCCGCTTCACGTGGTCGGCGAGGGTCGGGCCGGGGATGAACAGGGTCGCCATCCACGGCCGTTCGGCCTCGGGATCGGCGTCCACGACGGAGGCGGTGAAGGCCCCGCTCACCCGCCGGGCGGCGGCCACCTCCTGCCGGAAGCGGCCTCTGAACTCGGGGTCCTTGGCGAACTCGGCGTGTACGACCTTCACCGCGAGCTTCATCCCCGAGGTGCTGCGGGCGACGTGCACGACGCCCATGCCACCGGACCCCAGACGCGCCTCAAGGCGGTAGTGACCGGCGTATTCGGGAAGTTCCGCTTCCGCGCCGGCGCCGGTGTCGTGCTGTGGCGCCATGGAACCACCCCCGTGCTGTTCGTTCGCGAGCGCGACCGCACGGAGCCTAGTCGATGACTCGTACGGGACAGAGGCGGCTTGCCAGTCTCCGTGTTCGAGTTGCGTACATGTGTTTCATGGCGTGATTTCGGGGAATCATCGGGGCCCCATGGTGGTCATGGGGTGAAACGGGGGAGGTTTTCTCATGTCCGTAGACCGTGCCGAGGACGCGACCAGAGCCGAGACGGCGGAGGCCGTGACGGCGGCCGCCACGGCCGTCAAGTACTACTCGGTCGCGCCGGGCTACCGACTCAACGTCCGCAGCGGTCCCGGCACCAACTACTCCATCGTCCGGGTCCTGCCCGAGGGCGCGAAGGTCCCGATCTACTGCCAGACGCCGGGCACCACGGTGACGGGTCCGTACGGCACGTCGAACATCTGGGACAACATCGACAACGGCCAGTACGTCTCCGACGCCTACGTCCTCACCGGCAGCGACGGCTACGTCGCCTCGCGCTGCGCCTGAGCCCGACGCGGCCCCGAGGGAGTCCGCGGCCGTCCCGGAGCCATAATCGACGCGTGAGCGACGAAACCGGCACCCAGGACACCTCCGCGGGCTCCCCGGGCGGCCCCCGCCCGGAACCGATCCGCTTCTTCGGCACCACCTGGCTGCACCACGACGACGGCTACGCCCTGCGCCGCGTCGGCGCGGCCGCCGGCTCCCTGCTCGCCGCCGTCGCCTCCTGCCTGGTGCTGCGCTTCGCCTACCAGGGCCTCCAGATCGCCGACACCGGCTCCTTCGTGACCGTCCTGGTCGTCGCCATGTTCGCGATCTGCAGCGCGCTGGCCTTCCGCACCACCTGGGACTCCTTCGGCCGCCGTCCCGACCCCGACCGGCAGGCGTCCCTGCGCGGCCTGCTCGCCATCGGCTTCGTCGGCTCCCTCCTCGCCTACTTCTTCCGCTCCCTCACCGAGGCCCCGGGCGAGGGACTGCACCGCGCGGAGTACGAGGAGGCCGTCAGGCGGCACGAGAAGCGCGGCGCGCGCCGCACGGGCAACCCGTCGAAGAAGCGCCGCCGCTCCTAGCCGCCTCCCTGCCGAAAACCCACTGCCCGGTGCGGCCGACGGGCACCACCATGGTCGTATGGCCACCTCCTCCCACGCCGCCCGCGCCCACTCCTTCAACTCCGCCGCCGCCCAGTACGCCGCCTACCGCCCCTCCTATCCGCCGGCCCTCTTCGACGCCGTCGAGGAACTGGCGGGGCGTCCCCTCGCCGGTGCCCGGGTGGTGGACGTCGGTGCCGGGACCGGGATCGCGACCGGGCTGCTGCACGCGCGCGGCGCCGAGGTCGTCGCCGTGGAGCCCGGGGAGGGCATGGCCGCGCAGTTCCGCCGCAGCCACCCCGGCATCCCGATCCTGCGCGGCACCGGTGACGTCCTCCCGCTCGCCGACTCCTGCGCCGACCTGATCACCTACGCCCAGGCCTGGCACTGGACCGACCCCGCGAGGTCGGTGCCCGAAGCGCTGCGCGTGCTGCGCCCGGGCGGGGCGCTGGCGCTGTGGTGGAACACCACCGCCCTCGACGTGCCCTGGCTCGCCGGCCAGGCCGAGCGCATCGGACGCCACTTCGGCGTCAGCCGCGAGATCGACCGCACCGGCAACGGCGCCCCCACCGCCCTGGCCGACCCCACCGGACGCCTCGACTTCGCCCGCCGCCGGGTCCGCTGGAGCCGCCGCGTCCCGGTCGACGCCCACCTCGCCAACATCAGCAGCCACTCGATCTTCCTCGTGCACGGCGAGGAGAGCACGGCCGCCTTCCTCACCGCGGAGCGCGACCACCTGCTCGCGGCCTTCCCGGACGGAATCGTCGAGGAAACCTACGTCGTCGACCTGCTGGTGGCCACGAACGCCTGACCACGCGGCGGCCCACCCCTCCGGGCCCGCCACCCAGGCGGGTCCCCCATGCACTGCCCGCCCAGCCCCAGCCGCACCGCCCGGTCACGCGGCAGGACCTCCACCCCCGCGAGCCTGCCGAGGCCGGTCGCGGGGGTGGTCGCGTCGCCGCGCGCGTACGGACCGGACGGCCCGCCTCCTTCGCTCCGGCTTCCGCTCGCGCACGCGCCTGCGCCGTTGCGCGCGTCCGCGCTTGACAGGTGCTGCCGGAAGGAGGAATGTTCAGCACATGATGAATATAAACGGTGACGGGCCCGCCGTACGAGCCGAGGACCTCTCGGTCGTCCGCGGCTCCCGCACGGTCCTGCGCGGCCTCTCCTTCACCGTCCCGCACGGTCAGATCACCGGCCTGCTGGGACCCTCCGGCTGCGGCAAGACGACGCTGATGCGCTCGATCGTCGGCACGCAGGCCAAGGTCACCGGCACCCTGGAAGTCCTCGGCCGCCCCGCGGGCGACGCCTCCCTGCGCTCCCGCATCGGCTACGTCACCCAGGACCCGTCCGTTTACGACGACCTGACCATCCGCCAGAACCTCGACTACTTCGCCGCGATCCTCGACCCCGGCCGCGCGGCAGCCACCCGCCGCCACGACAACGTCACCCGGGCCATCGCCGACGTCGACCTCACCTCGCACGCCGACGCCCTCGCCGGCAACCTCTCCGGCGGCCAGCGCAGCCGCGTCTCCCTCGCCGTCGCCCTGCTCGGCACCCCCGAACTGCTCGTCCTCGACGAGCCGACCGTCGGCCTCGACCCCGTCCTGCGCCGCGACCTGTGGAACCTCTTCCACCGCATCGCCGCCGAACGCGGCGCCACCCTCCTCGTCTCCTCCCACGTCATGGACGAGGCCGAGCGCTGCCACCGCCTGCTGCTCATGCGCGAGGGCGAGATCCTCGCCGACGACACCCCCGAGGCCCTGCGCACCCGCACCCACTCCGAGACCGTCGAAGCCGCCTTCCTCCACCTCGTCGACCAGGCAGCCCAGGCCGCGCAGGCCGGCACCCGCAAGGAGACCGTCCGATGAACGCCTCCCGCACCCTCGCCACCGCCGCCCGCGTCCTGCGCCAACTGCGCCACGACCCCAGGACCATCGCCCTGCTGATCGTGGTCCCCTGCCTGATGCTGTTCCTGCTCCGCTTCGTCTACGACGGCAGCCCGCAGATCTTCGACAACATCGGCGCCTCCCTGCTCGGCATCTTCCCGTTGATCACCATGTTCCTGGTGACCTCCATCGCCACCCTGCGCGAACGCACCTCCGGCACCCTCGAACGCCTCCTCGCCATGCCCCTCGGCAAAGGAGACCTGATCGCCGGCTACGCCCTCGCCTTCGGCACCCTCGCGATCATCCAGTCCGCCATCGCCACCGGCCTCGCCCTGTGGGGCCTGGGCCTGGACGTCGTCGGCTCGCCCTGGCTGCTGCTCCTGGTCGCCCTCCTCGACGCCCTCCTCGGCACCGCCCTCGGCCTGTTCGTCTCCGCGTTCGCCGCCTCCGAGTTCCAGGCCGTCCAGTTCATGCCGGCGGTGATCTTCCCCCAGCTCGTCCTGTGCGGCCTGCTCACCCCGCGCGCGAAGATGCAGCCCGTCCTGGAGGCCATCTCCGACGTCCTGCCCATGTCCTACGCCGTCGACGGCATGAACGAGGTCCTCAAGCACACCGACATGACCGCCACCTTCGTCCGCGACGCCCTGATCGTCGCCGGCTGCGCGCTCCTCGTCCTGGGCCTCGGCGCGGCCACCCTGCGCCGCCGGACCGCGTGACCACCCAGCGGACACCCGCCTCGGCCACGCACCCCGGATGCGAGGATGCCCTCAGGACGACGCACCCCGGGAGGGCACCTCAGCCATGACGCAGAAAGTCGCAGTCCTCGGTACCGGCAAGATCGGCGAAGCCCTGCTCAGCGGAATGATCCGCGGCGGCTGGACCCCGGCCGACCTCCTGGTCACCGCCCGCCGCCCGGAACGAGCCGAGGAACTCCGCACGCGCTACGGAGTCACCCCGGTCACCAACCCCGAGGCCGCCAAGAGCGCCGACACCCTCATCCTCACGGTCAAACCGCAGGACATGGGCACCCTCCTCGACGAACTGGCCCCCCACGTCCCCGCCGACCGCCTGGTCATCAGCGGAGCCGCCGGCATCACCACCGCCTTCATCGAGGAACGTCTCACCGCCGGCATCCCCGTCGTCCGCGTCATGACCAACACCCCCGCCCTCGTCGACGAGGCCATGTCCGTCATCTCCGGCGGCAGCCACGCCACCGCCGACCACCTCGCCCACGCCGAGGAGATCTTCGGCGCCGTCGGCAAGACCCTGCGCGTCCCCGAGTCCCAGCAGGACGCCTGCACCGCGCTCTCCGGCTCCGGCCCGGCCTACTTCTTCTACCTCGTCGAGGCCATGACCGACGCCGGCATCCTCCTCGGCCTGCCCCGCGACAAGGCCCACGACCTCATCGTGCAGTCAGCGATCGGCGCCGCCACCATGCTCCGCGACAGCGGCGAACACCCCGTCAAGCTCCGCGAGAACGTCACCTCCCCCGCCGGCACCACCATCAACGCCATCCGCGAACTCGAGAACCACGGCGTACGGGCCGCCCTCATCGCCGCCCTCGAAGCCGCCCGCGACCGCAGCCGCCAACTGGCCTCCGGCAAGAAGGACTGACCCGGGCCCGGGGAACAGGGGGCGGTCACCCCGCCGCGTCCACGATCTCCGCCGTGGTCACCACCGCGCGAAACCGCCCCCGCGCCTACCCCGCGCCTATCGCGCGGCGTTCAGCGGGACCCCGGCACCCGTATCAGAAACGGCCGGCAGCAGCCCGATCGCCCGGTAGGCGGCGTCCACGGTCGGCCGGGCCATCGCCCGAGCCCGCTCCGCACCATCCCGCAGCACCCCCTCCACATGCCCAGGATCCGCACACAACGCCTTGTGCCTCTCCTGCACGGGCCTGAGCAGCTCGACCACGGCCTCCGCGGTGTCCTTCTTCAAAGACCCGTACGACTCGTAAACGCCGCTCAGCGCCTCGGGGTTCCCGCCCGTGCACGCCGCGAGGATCTCCAGCAGGTTCGCGACGCCCGGACGCTCCTCACGGTCGTACACGACCTCCCGCCCGCTGTCCGTCACCGCCCGCATGACCTTCTTGCGCACCACGTCCGGCTCGTCCAGCAGATACACGACCCCCAGCCCCGAGTCGTCGGACTTCCCCATCTTCCGCGTCGGCTCCTGGAGGTTCATCACCCGCGCGGCCACCGCCGGAAGAGTCGCCCGCGGAACGGTGAACGTGTGCCCGTACCGCTGGTTGAACCGCACCGCCAGATCCCGCGCCAGCTCCACGTGCTGCGCCTGGTCCTCCCCGACCGGCACGTCGTCCGTCCCGTACGCCAGGATGTCCGCCGCCATCAGCACCGGGTACGTCAGCAACGACACCCGCACGCTGCGGCCCCGGGCCGCCTCCTTCGCGGCCTTCTCCTTGTACTGGATCATCCGCCGCATCTCGCCGTCGGTCGCCACGCACTCCAACAGGTACGACAGCCGCGCGTGCTCGTCCACATGACTCTGCACGAAGAGCGTGCAGAGCTCGGGGTCCAGCCCCGAGGCCAGCAGCAGCGTTGCCGCCTGCCGACTGAGCCGGCGCACCCGCGCCGGGTCGTGCTCCACCGTCAGCGCGTGCAGATCGACCACGCAGAACAGCGCGTCGGACTGATGCTGGTCGACCTCGGCCCACCGCCGCATGGCTCCCAGGTAGTTCCCCAGCGTCAGGTGTCCGGTCGGCTGAATCCCGCTGAAGACCCGTGCCATCTCTCCACTCCCTCTCCGGTACGGGCCGCCGTCCCGGACGGCCGCCCCTCGGAGATCTGGAGGGAGATACGGGAACGGCCGCCGGGGCGGCGGCCGTTGTCTGCATACGTGAGTACGGCCGCCGTCAGGCGGCCCACCACAGCTGGGTGCACGTACGCGTAGTCATGGCAGCAACGGTACGCCCCCCGGTGCCGTCTGTCCGCGAGTTGACACACCCCGACCTGGTCCGTAGTGTTCTCCGAGTTGTCCGACGTGAGCGCCGACTCCGGTCGGTCCCCGGACAGCCATTCCGCAGGTACCAACCTCTAGTCGACTGCCGTCGAACCGGCTGCCGTCGTTTTATTGGCATGCGTATTTGCGAAATGAGGAATCCGCGTTCGAAAGGACGCGGCCCCCGATTAGCGCGGGGGCCGGGAATCCGCTAAAGTCTCACTCGTCGGAACGGCCGAGACGCCGGGAAGACAAACCCCGCCGACCGGGGATCGGATCGAGA
>NZ_JBTWMV010000029.1:0-88210 GCF_054850255.1 Streptomyces sp. 7R007
ACCGCGCCGGATCATCTGGTTCGGCGCGAAGGAACAACGCCCGTACCGGCTGTCCGTCCTCCGCTCCGGCGCCAACCCCCTTCCAGTCGAGGGGACTTACGTCCAGCGGGGGTTCCTGCCCCGCTGGCTGGCGACCTTCTTCGGGGTGTTCCTCGCCCTCGCGATCACCTTCGTGATGCTCTGGATCGCCTACAAACCCTCCGTCAGCTCCGGCGCCACGGAGTCGGTCGTCGAGGCGGGCGGGGCGCTGACGCCCTCGCCCACCCCCACTCCGGCCCTGACACCGGACGCCCAGGTACCGTCCACGGCCGAGGAACAGCCGGTTCAGGAGCAGCCCACGGAGACCAAGAGCGCGAAGTCCCGGAGCGGTTCGGGATCGTCGGGCGGCGGGACGAAGTCCGGGGGATCGACGAAGGCCAGCCCCAAGCAGACCGCCCAGGTCGTGGGACAGCTGATCATCGGACAGGGCTCCGACCGCTGTATCGACGTCACCGACGGGGACGACGGCGTGGGCCGTGACGGCACCCGGTTGCAGCTGTGGGACTGCGCGGGATCGGCCAACCAGAAGTGGGACTTCCGGGGCGACGGCACCGTGCGCTCGCTCGGCATGTGCATGGACGTGGCCTGGGGATCCAAGGACGACGGCGCGGCGATCCAGCTGGCCCGGTGCAGTGGCAACCCGGCCCAGCAGTTCGTGCTGAGCCAGGCCGGCGACCTGGTCAACCCGCAGGCCGACAAGTGCGTGGACGCCACCGACAACGGGACCGGCAACGGCACCAAGTTGCAGCTGTGGACGTGTTCCGGAACGCCCAACCAGAAGTGGCGGGTGGAGTAGGCCCTGCCTACGCCTACCAGGCGCCCTCGCCCGGCACCAGCCGGCCCGCCTTGCGGTACTCACGGCGGGCGCCCTCCAGCAGGTCGGCGCCCGTCACCGGCTCACCGCGGCCGGCGGCGAGATAGGCGGCGGTCACCACGGCGCTGCGGATGGAGCCGCCGGCCAGCTCGAAGTCGGCGGCCAGCGGGGCGAGTTCGATGCCGTCCGCACAGGGCACGTGGGACAGGCTGTGCCGCCACAGGGCGCGGCGCTGGCCGGCGTCCGGGAACGGGAAGTCGACTACGAGGTCCAGACGCCGGGTGAAGGCCTCGTCGATGTTGGCGCGCAGGTTGGTGGTGAGCAGCGCGATGCCGTCGAAGGACTCCAGCCGCTGGAGCAGATAGGCGCTCTCCATGTTGGCGTACCGGTCGTGCGAGTCCTTGACCTCGGAGCGCTTGCCGAAGACGGCGTCGGCCTCGTCGAAGAGGAGCACGGCGTCGGTGCGGTCGGCCTCGGTGAAGATGCGCTCCAGGTTCTTCTCCGTCTCGCCGACGTACTTGTCGACGACGGAGGAGAGCTGGACGACGTAGAGGTCGAGGCCGAGTTCGGCGGCCACGACCTCCGCGCTCAGCGTCTTGCCGGTGCCGGACTCGCCCGCGAACAGGCCGAGGACGCCCCGGCCCCGGCCGCCGCCCGCGCTGAGCCGCCAGTCGCCGAGGACGCGGTCGCGGTGGCGGGCGCGCAGGGCGAGTTCGCGCAGCTGGGTGAGCGGGGCGTCGGGGAGGACCAGGTCCGACCAGTCGACGGCGGGCCGGATCCGGCGGGCGTGCCGCTCCAGGCCCGAGGCGGACTGCCGGCGGGCGGCGAGGCGGACGTGGGCCGCGGTGAGCGGGGTGCCGTCGAAGGCGGCGAGGCCGCGGGCGGCGCGCGCGGCACGGGCGATGCGGTCGCCGGAGAGGTGGTACGGGGCGACGGTGGCGGCCAGGTCGAAGTCCGGCTCCTCGCCGAGGGCGTCCACCCAGGCGCGCACGGCGCCGGCTCGCTGCGCGGGGGCCTCCAGGACGAGGACGTCGTGCTCGCACCACTGGGGGTCGTAGGGGCGGGGGCCCGCGATCAGTACGGGCAGGTCGGTCGCCGCGGCCACCTCGCGTACCAGCGCCGACGGCTGGTCCGGCAGGCCGGTGACCACGACCGCGCGGCCGCCCAGGCGGGCCTCGCGCAGCAGGTCCGGGACGCGGTCCTCGGGTCCCGAGAAACGCAGGGCCGGCAGGCCCGCCAGGCGCAGGGCGGCGGTGACGCAGGCGAGTGCGTCGCCTTCGTGGTCCTCGCGGAGATAGACGGTGAGCGGGGGGCCGGCGGCGAGGAGGGCGGCCAGCCGTTCGGCGACACGCGCGAACTCCCCGTCCGGGAAGGGATCTTCACCGTCGTACGACAGCACGTGCGCGTGTCCCGTGAGCGTCGCGTCGGGGGTGTCGTCGCCGAGCAGGTGGGCCACGAGCCGGTCGGGGACGCGCAACGGACGGCTGAGGAAGGGGCGTTCGGGCTCCTCCAGCGTCAGCAGGCCGAGCGCGCACAGGGGGGCCGTCGGGTGCAGGCGGGCCCGTGCGCCCGGTGAGTGCACCGGGATGCCGCACAGGTCGAGGGCGAGGGCGACGGTGGCCCGGCGGCGGCTGACGTCGTCGTTGAGGTAGCCGTACAGCTGCTCGAAGCTGCGGTCCAGGTCGGGGGCGAGCGCGATGAGCAGCAGGGCGGCGTCCAGGTCCGTCAGGCCCAGGCGCGCGCAGAGGTCGGACAGCCGGTCGTCCCGCGCCGCACCGAACTCCGCGCGCTCCGACCGCGCCGCGGGGCGCAGCAGATGCCGTACGGCCTCCTCCGACAGATACAGCCCGCGCAACGGGTCTGCGGCCGTGGGATCCTCGGCCGCCCGCTCCTCCACCAACAACGCCACACGCTCCCGCAGGGCACCGAGCCGAGCGAGAAGGAGCTCGGCGGGATCGTCGAGGCCGGCCAACTCCTCATAGGCAGCAGCGGTCACGAGACCACCACCGACCGGGAGGGACGGGGGAACTCGGCCGACGTGCCGCGACACGGGGCCTCGACCGGCGTGAGGCGGCGCCGGAGCTCGGGTGACTGACCACGGCCCGGAAGCCCGGTCGGCGGGGCGTGACGCCGGTGCTCGGTTGGCCGGTCGGGGCGCTGGAGGTGGGTCGGCCGATCGTGGTGCTGGGCCTGGGCGGGTGTGGCGTGGTGCTGGAGGGCGTTGGGTCGGTTGTGGGGTGGGGGGCTCTTTGGCATTTCGCGGGGTTCGGGGGAGGCAGTCGTCGCGCGGCGTCCGGTCAGGTGGTCGTGGCGCCGGAACCTTCTCGGCTGGTCGTGGGCGGACGTCGTCACTTCGGGGGGCCGCCTCGGTGGCGGGGTGGGCGGGTCGCTGCCAGGTGGTGGGGGCGGTGGGCTCGTTCCTCCGCTTCCTGCGCGGGGGTGTCCGTGCGGCGGACCCGGACGGCCGCGCCCTCGGTGACCGGCGGGCCGGCGTCGTACTCCGGGAAGGCCGGGAAGGGGGCGGTGACCACGAGGTCGAGGGACGGCTTCAGTTCGCCGCCCAGCGCGGACCAGATCTCCGCCAGCGAGCGGGACTCGGTCTGCACGCCGGCCACGGACACCGGCACCGACAGCCCCAGCACGCGCAGCGACTCGGGGAGTTCGTCCGGCGACAGCAGCTCGCGCGGGATCAGCGTGGCCAACACCGCCGACAGCAGCCGGTGTTCGTCCTGCGGCTGCTTCGTCCACGCCGTGACGAGGTAGGACAGCCGGAACCAGCGCGGCGGCTGACGCCGCTTGACGACCACGTCCCGCTCGTCGTACACGGGCACGTGCCCCCGCTGACGGCGGCCGACGTCCTCCCGGATGTCGTACAAGTAGGCGTTGATCGTGGGCGCGTTGCGCCGGGCGGCCCAGTCACGGGTGGGCGCCTCGAAGGCGACGTCGATGCCCGAACCCGCCAGCGCGCCGCCGCCGAGCAGGCCCTTGAGGACCTCGTCCACCTCGTGGATCACCGTCGCGCTCCCAGCTGCCGTACGCGGCCGCCGCGTTCGGGCCGCCGTCTTCGATCCTGCACCTCGGCCCCCGCGTCACCGCAGGCACGCAGGGGCAGAACGTCCTGCCCGAGGGGCCGGTTCCGGATGCCCGTTCGATCAGATGTAGCCTTCCCGAAGGGCATGCGCCACGGCGTGCGCCCGGTTGCGCAGGTGCAGCCGGGTCGTCAGCCCGTGTACGACGTTCTTGACGGTGCGTTCGGAGTAGGACAGCTTGCTCGCGATCTCTCCGGTGTCGAGCCCCTCGGCGATCAGCCGCAGGACGTCCACCTCACGCGGCGTCAGCCCGGAGGAGGGGGCGCCGCCCCGCCCTGCCGTGCTGCGGTGCAGCGAACCCACCTGGTTGATCAGCCGGCCCAGCAGGTCGGCGGGCAGGTCGCCGTCCCCGCGGGCCGCCGCGAGGACGGCCTGCACCAGCCGCGTCGCCGTGGCCTCGCGCCGCCACACGATCGCACCGACCCCGCACTCGATGACGTCCAGCAGTTCGGCCTCGCGCAGGGTGCCCACGACGAGCACCGCCCGCGCGCCCTCGCTGCGCACCACCCGGCGCACCCGGGTCAGGGCGGCCTCGTCGAGCAGGTCGTCGATGAGCACCGCCACCGTGCCGGGCCCGGAGGCGCTCTCGTCGCGCAGGTCGATCTCCGGGTACCGGCGCAGCTGGCTGAGGACTCCCTCGCGGGAGATCGGGTCCCTGGCGTGCACGACGACGGCGGTTCGGTCGGTTCCGCCGGGCGTGCCGGTGTGCGTAGGCCGCGTTGAGCTGAGCAAGCTTTTCCCCCATGTCCACGTGCCTGACACCTGTGTGGGGTCGGTGGCAGGCGTGCGTTCCTCACACTCCAGTGGCGGGTGGGACGGGCGCAATCGTGGAGCACCACGAGCAGGACCACGAGATCGGACGTACGACGACCACGACGGAGGCAACGATGTCCGAACCGCGAGGTGAACACCGGGAGGCCGGCGCGCTGTTGGCGGCCGCGGCCGAACGTGCCCGCGCCGGTGCCGGCGGTGTCGTGCTGCTGCGCGGGGCCACCGGCACGGGCCGCACCACGGCCCTGGAGGCCGCCGCGCGGGACGCCGCCGCGCACGGCATGCGGGTACTGCATGCCCGCTGCTCGCCCGGTGACACCACGGTGCCCTTCGCCGTCGTACGCCAACTCCTCGGTGACGAGGGCGGGGTGGAGCACGCGGAGGGGGAACGGGCGCAGGCCGACGCCCTGTCGCAGGTGCTGCGCGCGTACGCCGACCAGGCCCCGCTGTTCGTCGCCGTGGACGACGTGCACCTCGCCGACGCGCCCTCGCACCGCTGGCTGGTGGAGTGCGCGCGACATCTGGGCCGCTTATCCCTGCCCGTCCTGCTGGCGGTCACCGAACGCAGCCAGTACGACGTCGACCCTCCGGCGCCGGGCTTCACCCACACCCTCTCGCCCGCGCTGGTGCACACCCACACCCTCGCGCCGCTCACCGGGCCGGCGGCGACGGCGCTGGTGCAGGCCGAGTTCCCGGGCGCGCCGGTGAGCTGGACCGCCGACTGCGTGCGGGCCGGCGCGGGCAGCCCGCTGCTGCTGCGTGCCCTGCTGGGCGACCTCGGCTCCCCCGAACGGCACCCCGAGGTGCCCGAGACGACCGGTGCCCTGTACCCCGGGGCGTATCCGGCGGCGGTGTCGTGGTGGCTGGACAGCGCCGGCCCCGGCACGGCGGAGGTCGCCCGAGCCCTGGCCGCACTGGAGGAGGGCTGGGACGACCTGACGCCCGGCACCTCCCGCCCGACATCCGCGTACGCACACGGCGAGCCGCACTGGCCCGAGACTTCCCGGCCCGGACCCGAGAACGGACAGTGGTCCGCATCGTCGGCGTACGCGCACGAGGAGCCACCCCGATCCGGCGGCCCGGGCTTCGACCACGAGCCACCGCAGTGGTCTCCCGCCTCCGCGTACGCGCACCAGGAGCCGCCCCGGTCCACGCGTTCTGCGCACGGCCACGGGGCCCCGCAGCGTTCCGCCACGTCCGCCCGCGCGGACGAGGACCCACCTCGGTCGGGACGTTCTGCGCACGGCCACGAGCCCCCGCAGCGTTCCGCCACGTCCGCCCGCGCGGACGAGGAGCCGCCCCGGTCCACGCGTTCTGCGCACGGCCACGAGCCCCCGCAGCGTTCCGCCACGTCCGCCCGCGCGGACGAGGAGCCGCCTCGGTCGGGACGTTCTGCGCACGGCCACGAGGCCCCGCAGCGTTCCGCCACGTCCGCCTGCGCGGACGAGGAGCCGCCTCGGTCCGGGCGTTCTGCGCACGGGTACGGAGACCACCGATGGTCCGCCGCCTCCGCGTATCCGCGGGACGAACCGCCCCAGTCCCCGCGTTCCGCCCACGCCCCCGACGAACCGCGCCCCGCGTCCGCGCCGGAGCGGTCGCGGTGGTCTGCCGCGTCCGCGAGCCAGGAGCCGTACCGGTCCACCGCGTCCGCGTCCGCGCGTCAGGAGCCGTACCGGTCTGCCGCGTCCGCGCCGGAATGGTCGCGGTGGTCCGCCGCGTCCGCGTACGCGGGTCGGGAGCCGTACCGGGCCGCCGTCTCCGCGTACGCGGGTCGCGAGCCGCATCGGTTCGGCGCGCCCGTCTACGGGTCCGGTGTGGCTCAACGGTCCGGGTCTGCACGGCAGTTCGATGCCGCCGTGTCCGCCGAGCGGCTTGCCGGGCTGCTCGCCGAGCTGGCGGGAGCCGATCCCGCTCGGGTGGCGGGGTGGCTCACCGCGATGACCGGGCTCGGGCTGCTGCGGCCCGGGCCCGGCGGGCGGCCCCGTTACGCCCACCCCCTGCTGCGGGACGCGGTGCTCACCGGTGTGCCCGCGGCGCGGCGCCGGGCGGCGCACCGGGCGGCGGCGGAGGCGATGCTGCACCGCGGCGCCGGTACCGAGACCGTGGCCCGGCAACTGCTGCTCGCCGACCCGGTGGACGCCCCCTGGGCCCCGGCCGTCCTCCAGGACGCCGCCCGCAGCGCCCTGCGCGACGGCCGCGCCGACGACGCCGTGGCCTATCTGCACCGGGCCCTGGACGAGCCGCTGCCCGATCCGGTCCGGCAGCGGCTGCTGACCGAGCTGGGCTCCCTGGAGTGCGCGGGCTCCGAGTCCTCGGCCGGCATCCCGCGGCTCACCGCGGCCCTGCACCTGGGGGGCACGCCGCAGGACCAGGTGCGCGCCGCCGTGGCCCTCGGCACCGCGCTCACCGCCCGCGGCCGGGCCCGCGCCGCCGTCGAGGTGCTGTGCGCGGTGAACGGCCGCCTCGACGGCCACCCCGAGCTGACCGGCACACTGCAGGCCGCGTCCGCCCTGCTGTCCGACCACGACCAGACCGTGCGCCGCGAGGTGTACCGCCGGCTGAGCGAGACCGCCGAACGCTCCCCGGAACGCGTCGTCCCCGCCGCCCGCGCGCTGCTCGTGCGCCACGCGGCCACCGCCGGCCTGACCTCCGCGGCCCAGGCCATGAAGGAGATCCGGGAGCTGCTCGCCGAGCCGGCCGACGCCCTCACCGAGCCGTTCCTGCTCGGCACGGCCGCCGCGATCGCCCAGTGGGCCGACGAACTCGACGAGGCCGAACGGCTCGTGGACCGCGGCCTGGCCGGCCAGCGCCCCGAACTGCTGCACCCCATGCACGCGGCGCTGCTGCACACCCGCGCCGACATCGCGGCGGCCCGCGGCGAGTACGCGCTGCTGCCCGCCGAGCCGCCCGTCTCCCCGGACACCGGCCCCTCCAACGCCCACGGCCACATCCTCATCGCCCTCGTGGAGACCGGCCGCGCGGCCGAGGCGCGCCGCCTCGCGGACGGCTTCGACCTGCGGGACGCGCCCGACTCCTGGGAGCTGAACCGGTTCCTGTACGCGCGCGGCATGCAGCGCCTCACCGCGGGCGACCCGGCGGCCGCCCTGCACGACTTCCTGGAGTGCGGCCGCCGCCAGACGGCCCGCGAGGTCGTCAGCCCCGTCGTCACCCCGTGGCGCACCGCCGCCGCCGAGTGCCGCCTCGCCCTCGGCGACCACCGGGAGGCCCTCGCCCTCGCCGAGGAGGAGCTGGAGCTGGCCCGTGTGTGGGGCACGCCCCGCACGGTCGGGCGTGCCCTGCGGGTGCTGGGCACGGTGACGGGCGGCCGCCGGGGTCTGGAGCTGGCCGAGGAGTCCGTACGACTGCTGCGGGACGAGCCCGTCGTCGCGGAGGCCGAGCTGGTGGCCGCGCTGATCGCGCAGGGCCGGCAGCTGACCGCCGCCGGCGAGGCCGCCCGGGCCCGGCTCGGCCTGCGGCAGGCGGCCGAGCGCGCCGAACGGCTGGGCGCGCTGCGGCTGCTGGCGCTCGCCGAGGAGGCCCTGCGCGAGGGCGGCGCCCGCCGCACCGCCGCCGCCCGCACCGGCTCCGGCGCCCTGACCGACAGCGAGCGCCGCGTCGCCCGGCTGGCCGCCGACGGCCGCACCAACAGCGAGATCGCCGCCCTGCTGCACCTCGCCCGCCGCACCGTGGAGACCCACCTCACCAGCACCTACAAGAAGTTGGGCATACGACGGCGCAGCGAGCTGGGCCGGGCGCTCGGCGCGGACTAACTCGGCGGGGCCGCCGACGCCCTGAGCTTCAGGTGGTCGTCGGGATCCTTCAGATGGGTGCCCTGCGACGCCAGCATGCGGCGCACCACGGGCGCGGGCATCCGCACCACCACCGGGCGGGGCAGCGTCAACTCCCGTATGGCGGTGGTCGCGTGGGACGGGCGCGTCCGGTCGGACACCCGTGCCACCACCCGCACGTCCAGCGTGAACTGCACCAGCACCGACTCCAGCTTCGGCTTGTGCAGCGGCATGGAACCGGAGGCGTTGACCGCCGCGTCGGCCGCGCCGCCGGAGCCGCCCGCGTTGCCCATCAGCTGGTTGAGGCGGAACTCCTCCGCGTTGAGCAGCCCCGCGCCGAACAGTCCGCGCGCCGAGCGGCCGTGGTCGGCCGAGCTCACGCCGTCCGTCTGCGTGGGCCGCGGCGCCTCCAGGTGGCTCTGGCCCACCGTCTCGAAGGTCATCTTGTCGCCGACGCCCAGCACCCGCCCGGCGCGCAGCCGCGCGTGCACCGATGCCCGCAGGTCCTGCCCCGAGGCACCGCTCGCGTGCACCGGCGGCAGCTCCGCCCCGGCGGAGGTCAGCAGCGGCAGCGCGGCCGTCAGCCACTCGGTGGAGACCGCCTCGTTCAGCGTGTACGCGGCCGACTGCCCCTTGTCCCGGAACCGGCTGCCGCCGCCGGCCTCCCGGACCGCGGCCGTCACCAACTGCCGTACGTAAGGGGCCCCCTGGAAGCCGTTGACCTGCGCCTCCATCGGCAGTCGCACCCCGCCCGAGCGCCAGGCGCCGAGGTCGGTGCGCGGGGCGTGGGAGACCGCCTGGCGGGGGACCAGGCTGATCCGGTCCAGGGCCCTGAGGTCGTTGTCCAGAACGCGGTGGGTGAAGGACGTGCGGCCGGTGGAGGCGAGACCCAGCCGGCGGTCGCCGCGGTGCAGTTCGAGGGTGGCCTCGATCGGCACGGTCAGCTTCGACGACTTCGCCGTCTTGGCCTCCGCGACCGTCTTCATGCCGAGCTGGCCCCGGCCCGCGCCGCCGCTGCGCCGCGAGTCGCCCGAGGCGACGCCGAGCCCGGCCGCACCGCCGGTGCTCTTCAGCTGGCCCGCCCCGCCGTCCGGTTTCCCGGAGCCCGCGAGGACGCCCTCCACGCCGGTGGTCACGCCCTCGTCGTGGGCGGTGCCCCGCTGGGCGACGGCCGAGGTGATGTACTCCATGTCCCGTCCGTCGTCCGCGGCGGAGGCGAAGACGCCGTCGCCCCGGCGGCTGACCTTGAACACCGCCCAGTACGGCGTCCTGCGGCCGTCGAAGAGCTCGACGGTGACCCCGCCGTCCATCGCGCTCGACAGCAGTCCGGCGCTGCCGTCCCGGTCCAGCACCCGCAGCAGCCGCTGCACGTTGTCGTTGCGGTCCGCGAGCTGGAGCCGCGGCAGCAGGTCGTCGGCGAGGTCCTGGTGGCCGGAGGCCGCGAGGTTGGCCCGCAGCCGCTCCAGCAGGGGGACGAAGTCGGGCAGGTCCTCGACCATGCCGAAGCCGAGGGGCAGGCCGCGGGCGAGGGAAGGGCTGGGGCGGGCGGGCGCGGAGCTGCCGGACGCGGCGGCGCGCTCGGCGGCCGCCCGGGAGCTCTCCGCCTCCGGGATCGCCGAGGTGTCCCCGGCCGCCTTCCCGGACGCCTTGTCGGCCGGCTTGGCGGCTGCCTTCTCGGCTGCCTTCTCGGGCGCCTTGTCGGCCGGCTTGTCCTCCGACTTCAGCGCCTTGCGTGCCGACTCCGGCAACTCCACGCCCGCCGCTCGCAGTTGCTCCGCCGTCAGCCACACCGCCGCCGTCGCCGGCAGGGTCTGCGACTCCTTCGCCACGTACGGGCCGCCCCCGGTCACCTTCACCTCGGCGACCATGCCGACCAGCAGATCGCACTGGACGAGGTACAGCGGCGCCTTCTTCGGGGTGTGGGCGTTGCGCTCGACCGTGCCGGAGACGGCGGCGGCCGTGGAGTCGCCCACCGTCGAGGTACGGCTCGCCGACAGGCCCTGCCCGGTGCGCCACTCGGAGCCGTTCTCGGAGCCGGTGGCCCCGAACTGCCAGGTGCTGGTGGTGCCGTGCCCCTGCTGACCGCCCGCCTGGTGCCCGCCCAGCACGAAGGTCTCCGTGCCCGGGCCCGCGCCCTCGTGCACGAGCCGGGGGTTGGCCAGCGCGAGCCGCGTGCCGACCGCGCCGTTCAGGGCGGCCAGGCGGCGCGGGTAGCGCAGGTTCTTCACCACCCAGCCCGCGGACGCGGCCTGCCGCAGGGCCGCGGTGACCGCCTGCGGGCTGAACCGCTCCTCGATCGCCAGGCGCGGCGCGAGCCCCTCCGTCTGCAGCGCCGGGTCCTCGCGTACGCCCTTGTTGCGGGCCGCGGCCTGGGACAGCAGGCGGAAGGCGAGGTCCCGGATCGGCTGGGCGTCCCCGACCGTCTCCACCAGCTGCCAGTCCCGTACGGCACCCGGGAGGGAGATCCCGGCCAGGTCGCCGATGCCGGCCGCGGTGATGCCCTGACCGGGGCTCGCCGCGCCGGGCGCCTGGAGCCGCCCCTTGGCCGCGTCGTCCAGGGCGAACTCCGTCGGCGTCAGCAGCCGCACGTCCTGCTCGTCCAGGTGCAGCCCCGCCAGCAGCTTCGCCTCCGGCGCGTCCCGGCCGGGGGAGCCGGGGGTCAGACTGCGGGCCGGCTTGCGCGGGCGGGAGGTCATGGTGACGTCGACGTCGAGGCGCAGGGCCGCCCCGAAGGCGCTCGCGGACTCGGAGCCGTTGGTGAGGACGTCCGTGCGGGTGGTCGGACCGGCCTGGCCGCGCCGGGTGCCCGACCAGTGCTTCTCGTAGCGTGCGGAGCCGGTCAGCACGCCCGGGACCAGCCGGGCCTGCGCCAGCACCAGTCCGCCGATCGAGCGTGAACTGCTGCGCCCGCTCTGGATGTTGGTGGTGACACCGGAGTGGCTGCGCACCAGCCAGTTGTCGGTCTCGCCCAGGTAACCGGTCTCCCGCAGACCGCCCTTGACCCGGATCTGCACGTCGTGGGCGTGCATCGTGGTCTTGCGGCGCAGCCGCACCCGGATGCCGGTGGACAGCAACTGGTCCTTGTTCACCTTCAGGTTGGTCTCCGACAGGGCGGCCATCAGCTCGCGGTGGTTGCGCCGCTGGACCTCGGCCTCCTCCCGGCTCGGCGGTGCCGAGGGCGCGGTGGCACCGTAGGCGGGCAGGTAGCCGGCGAGCCGGGGATCGGTGGCGAACAGCTCCTCCACCGCCCGCACCATGGGCCCGGTGTCCAACTGGCTGAGGGTGACGCTGGATCCCATGGCGCCGAAGGGGAGATGGCGTTCCTCGTCCTCGGCGCCGGGCGGCTTGACGAAGTCGCCCGCCGTCACCCCCGGCGGCAGCGGCAGCCCGAGGTCCTTCGCCTCGTCGGCGCGCAGGCTGATCCACACCTTCATCGAGTGCTCGGCGACCCGGGAGGCGGGGTTGAGGATCATCTGCGCCGAACGGGGACCCGTGCCCTCCGCCGTGAACCGCACGGTGCCCAGGTAGAGCACCTTGTCGCCGCGCACCTCCGCGCCCTGCCGGCTGGAGACGGTCTGCTCGGCCACGGTGAACCGGGCCTTGCGGGCGGCGGCGACCGGCATGCCGGTGGTGCGCACGACGGCCGCGTTGCCCGCCGCGCCGAACCCGAACGCCGGGCCCGCCCCGGCCGCGACCGCCCGCCCCTTGCCCGCGGTCTCGGTGACCGTGTGCTGGGTCTGCTGGTGGGTGCGCAGCTGCGTCTTGCCGGTGGACCAGGCCGGCGTCAGTCCGGTGATCGCCGCGCGCAGCCGGTAACCGCCCGTGCTGGAGCCGTCCTTGGAGTGCAGGTCCTCGCCGACCACGCCGTCCCGCAGCAGCCGCGGCATGTCCTCCAGGACGGTCGCCGTGGACGTCGCCTCGTACAGCCGGGCCCGGCCGGGCGCGCCGGGTGCGGTGAGCGAGGGGTGCAGGACGGAGGCCACCGTGTCGAAGAGCCCGCCGCCGCCCTGCTGCGGGGCGGCCGTGTCGGAGACGGCGAGCGGGGCCATGGAGTCGGCGAGCGAGACGCGCCGGGCGGTCTCGGCGTGCAGGGGCCTCGGCCGCTGCGGCGCCGCGGTGCCGGCCGGGATCAGATGCTCGGTCGGCACCCGCTGGGTGAGCGTGCCGCCGCCGCGGAAGACCTCCGCGTTCCGCTCGCCGTGCCGGCGCACCCGTACGCCGTAGCGCACCCGGCGCAGCACCTCGACGGAGCCCTTGTCGCTGCGCAGCACCCGTGGCTCGGCCACGTTCTTCTGCACGCGCTGCTCCCGCGAGGACTGCCAGGGCTGCGCGGTGCCGGTGGCCGCGACGCCCGCCCACACGGCCGGCGCGACGGGGAAGAGGCCGAAGGCCATGCCGCCCGCGCCTTTGCCGGAGGAGTTCCCGGCCGTCGTGCTCACCGTGGCGGCGGTGTTGTGCTGGACGTCGACCTTGGTCTCCTTGCCCTCCGGATCGTCCAGCCGGTCGAGCGGCGCCCCGCCCGGGTCGGCGGGCGCGTCGGCCAGGTCGGCGCCGGGGTGGAAGACGGGCGGGGCGTCCTCCGGGGCGGGGGAGACGGTGACGGTGACGTCCCACCACTCGGTGCCGTCCCTGCCCTCGACGGCGAAGGCGCGGCCCTGCCCGTAGAACGACTCGGGGCGTCCGGCCAGTTCGGCCGCGATCTCGGCGACCGTCCCGTCCCCGTGCCCGACCTTCGCGGCCACCGCGTTCTTCACGAACTCGTGCCCGGTCAGCCCGTACGCCGTGGACAGTCCGCCGGCCTCCAGGTCCCGCAGGTACGGCGGCAGCACGAGCCCGGCCTCGGGTGCCTCGTCGAGGGCGGGCAGCGCCCGGCCCTTGCCCTTCAGGGCCCGGGTGGTGGCCGCGTTCCCCGCGGACTGCTGGAAGGCGAGCAGGGCCGGCGGCCGGGCGGGGCGGGGGATCCGGGACGCCTGCGGGGAGGCGTCGGTCTTGCCGGTTGCTGACTGCTGCTGACGTCGCACGAGTTCAACGTAATGACGGGCGACGCGGGCGGAGAGCCTCCGGGCAACTCTCGCCACTATGGCCGCTTGCGCCACACCGGAAGGTCAACTGCCGTACACCTGACCGTCGTTCGCGCCCCCGCCGGACGCTTTGCCATCTCTTTGCAACCCGTCTCCCGTCCGCCTCGTCTCTCCCCGCGTCCATGACCAAGCCCGCCGGACCTCCGGGCGGCGGGCGGACCGACGAAAGAGAGCGATCCATGCGCCGAACAGGCCTCAGCGCCCTGGCCCTCACCTGCACCGCCGTCCTGGCGGGCGCGGTGCCCGCGTTCGCCGACGGCACCACCCCCACGCCCCGCCCGAGGGCCACCGCGGCCCCGGTCGCCGAGTCCCCCTCGCCGGTCCCGAGCGCGACCAGGGACACCCGCGCCCCCTCGCCGGTCCCGAGCACCGGGCCGACCCGGGCGCGTTCCGGGGGCCAGGTGTCCGTCGTGCCCAGCGGCGCGCCGAACACCGGCGAGGTGCCGCCCGGGTCGGGCGGCCACACCGGTGCGCTGGCCGGCGGGGGAGCAGCCGCGGCGGTCGTCGTGGGCGGCGGCGCCGTCCTCCTCGTCCGGCGTCGGCGGGCGACGGGGGCATGACCTCGCTCTCCAGGCGCGCCGCCGTCACGGCACTGACGGCGGCGCTGCTCGCCGGATGCGGCGGGCACGAGGGGACGGCCGGACGGGCGGCGCCCGAAGGCGCCGCGAGCACCCGGCCGGCCGGCGGCACACCGGCCCCGACCGCCCCCGTCCGCCTGCGCATCCCGGCCATCGGCGTCGACACCCCGGTCCTGCGGCTCGGACTGGCCCCGGACGGCACCGTGCAGGTGCCCCCGATCGCCGCGCACGACCAGGCGGGCTGGTACCGCTACTCGCCCGTGCCCGGACGCACCGGCCCGTCGGTGATCCTCGGCCACGTCACGGTCGGCTCCTACGGCGACGGCGTCTTCCGGCACCTGGCCGCACTGCGCCGCGGCGACCGGATAGCGGTGCGCCTGGGGAACGGCACGACGGCCGACTTCGCCGTCACCGCCGTACGCACCGTCGGCAAGGCGGCCTTCCCGACCGAGCAGGTCTACGGGAACGTCGACCGGCCGGAGCTGCGTCTCATCACGTGCGGCGGGCCGCGTACCGGCACCGGATACCGCGACAACGTGATCGTCTTCGCCGCGCAGGCGCCGGATGCGACGGGAGAGCGGTGAAACGGTCCCGCGAGAGGGCGGCGTCCGAGCTGTTCGCCGCCCTCTACCCGCGCCTCGCCGGCTGGTGCCGGCGGCTCGTCGACGACGACGAGACCGCCCACGAGATCGCGTCGGAGGCGTTCACGCGGCTGTGGGCGCGCTGGACGGCCGTCGCCGAACCGCAGGGCTTCCTCTACGTCACCGCCGCCAACCTGGTCCGCGACCACTGGCGCAAGCTGGAGCGGGAGCGCCGGGCGGTGCGCCGGGCCGGAGTGGAGGCCGCCGTACGGCCGCCCGCCGAACCGGCCGACCCGTCGGTGCGGCTGCTCGTCCAGTCCCTCCCGGACCGGCTGCGCGTGCCGATCCTGCTCCACTACTACGCTGACATGCCGATCCGGGAGGTGTCCGTGCTCACCGGACGCAAGGAAGGGACCGTCAAGGCCGACCTGCACGCGGCCCGCGAACTGCTCCGCGCCCACCTGGGGAGAAGCCTTGACCACACCCGCTGACCAGAGCCGGGACCCGGCCGCCGACGACGAACTGTCCGTCCTCCTGCGCCCCTCGGCCGACCGCCTCGCCCCGCCCCCCGGCCGCTACGCGGCGATCCGCCGCACCGCCACCCGCCGCAAGCTGCTGCGCGCGGCGGCGGGAGCGGGCGTGGCCTGCGCCGCCGCGGCCCTCATCGGCGTACCCCTCCTGACCCGCTCCACCGCCCCCGCCACCCCCACGGTCCCGCTCGCCCCGCCCCCCGCGAGCGCCCCCTCCACGTCGCCCTCTCCCCCGCCCTCTCCCTCGGCCCCTCCCACGACCTCGCGCTCGACCTCGCCCACACCCGTCCCGAGCCGTCCGCCGTCCACGCGGCCGACCGCCCGCACCGTCGCGCCCTCGGAGACCCGGGACGCCCCCTCGGCCGCCCCGCGAAACAGGTTTTGAACGTGTTCAACTCCAGGCGTACGCTGCTCCCATGAGCGACAGAGCCGCCCTGCTCAAGGGCATTCGCGCCTGGTTGGTCCTGTTCGTCGTCTGCCTGGTGCTCAGCGGCGCCACGGCCTTCCCGCTGGTCCACGAACTGCGCTGGACGGAGGAGCTGTTGCGGTCGCTGTCCGTGCCGCGGCACCTGCCCGCGCTCATGGACTGGATCGAACGCGTGCGCCGCGGCCTCGACACCGCCGACGCCGACTACCCCTTCCTCCTCTACGGCACGGACTGGCTGGCCTTCGCCCACCTCGTCATCGCCACGGCCTTCTACGGCCCCTACCGCGACCCCGTCCGCAACATCTGGGTCGTCGAGTTCGCGATGATCGCCTGCGCCGGCATCATCCCGCTCGCGCTGATCTGCGGGCCGCTGCGCGGGATTCCCTTCTGGTGGTCGGTGATCGACATGTCCTTCGGGGTGTTCGGGGTGATCCCGCTCCACGTCGTCCGCAAGAAGATCAAGCGACTGGAGGCGCTCACCCCCAACCCGACGGCCGCCCTGGCTACTTGAGCGCGGCCAGCGCGATCCGCCGCGCCACCGGGTTCATCGACTCGCCCTTCGCGTCGATGGACCCGACGCAGTAGACGAGGGTCCGGCTCAGGTCGCGGGTCGCCGCGACCAGGGCGCTGTAGCCGTACCGCGCCCCGGACTTGACCCAGTACACCCGGCCGCCGTACTCGAACCGCTGCAACCCCGCGCTGTAGGTGGCCCCCTCGATGCCCGCCGGCACGGTGAACATCTCCTCCAGCTGCGGCCCCGGCACGATCCGCCCCCGGAACAGCGCCGTCACCAGCCGCTCCAGGTCGGCGGTGGTGGAGATCATGTCACCGGCCGCCCACCGGTCGGCCTGGTTCCACTCCGTCACGTCGACGAACCCCGTCGTGCCGTCCGGGCCGGTCACCAGCTGGTAGCCGTGGTTGTGCGGTCCCCGGACGCGGGGATCGGCGCCGGGGAAGTAGGTGTCCCGCATGCCGGCGGGGCGCAGCACCAGCCGCGTGGCCTCGTCGGCGTACGCGTGCCCCGTCACCTTCTCGACCAGCAGGCCGAGGACGGTGTAGTTGATGTTCAGGTAGTCCTGCCGCGTGCCCGGCGCGAACTCGGGGCCCTTCGCCACCGCCGACGCGACGACCTGCCGCGGCGTCAGCGTGTCGAAGCGGTGCGCGTACTGCTCCTCGAAGGAGTCGCCCCATCCGTCGCCGGCCCGCAGACCGCTGGTGTGGTTCAGCAACTGCCGTACGGTGATGGGCTCGAAGGCGGAGGTGAGCAGGCCGGGGAGGTAGTGCTGGACCGGTGCGTCCAGGTCGACCCTCCCCTGCGCCGCCATCTTCAGCACGACGGCCGCCGTCACCACCTTCGTCGTCGAACCGGCCCGGAACCGGGCGCCCGGGTCCGCCGCCCGCCCGCTCGCCAGGTCGTGCACGCCCGCGCTGCCCCGCCACACCCCGTCGCCGCCGCCGACGCGGACGAGGGCCGCGGTGGCGTCCGCGTCGGGCAGCCCGGCGAGCGCGGCCCGCAGCGCCTCGGCGTCGGGACCGGCCGCGGCACGGGCCGCGACGGGCGGGGACGCCGACGCGGCGAACGCGGGGGCGGCCAGCGGACCGGCCGCCAGGGTGAGGACGAGGCAGGCGGCGAGTACGGGAGTGCGGGGGCGCATCGGCTGCTCCTTGCGGGGCTCGGCTGTCTCCGCCGTACGACTCGGCGGTCTCCGCCCAGCCTCGGGCCCGGGCGCGGACACGCGGATCGTCGCGGGGGAGGGGCCGGCCCCTGAGGGGCCCCGGAGCAACTGCCCGCGGCACCAGGGAAGTTGTCGGGGGTGGTCCCCTACGGGTACCGGACGGGCCGACCCGGCGACGGTGCCTCAGCGCTCGCGCGTGGCGGCCCCGTCCCGCAGGGCGCACAGGACGTCCACCCGGTTGGTGGTGATCGAGTCGACGCCGAGGTCGATGAGGCGGCGCATGGAGCGGCGGGTGTCCGGGGTCCACACGGCGAGGAGGTACCCGTCGTGGTGGACCCGGGCCGTCAGGTCCCGGCTCACCAGCGGGAAGCGGTAGTTGAGCCAGCGCGGCTTCACCGCCGCCAGCAGGGCGGGGCGCGGGGGAGCCAGGCTGGCGCAGGTCAGGGCGATCTCGGCGGACGGGTCGGCGGCGCGGACGGCGAGCATCGCGGCGGCGTCGGCGCAGTAGTACACCCGGTCGGCCGCTCCCGCCTCCCGTACGACGTCCACGACCCGCCGCGCCGTCCGCACCTCCCGGGTGCCCGGCAGGTCGAGCATCAGCCGGCTGCCGTCGGTTGCCGCGAGCGCTTCCGCGAGCGTCGGCACCGCGCCGCCCGTCAGCCCGCGCACCTCGGCCGCCGACAGCGACAGCAGCGGCCGGTCCTGCTCCCACAGCCGCTTCAGCGTCTCGTCGTGCAGCAGCACGGGGACGTCGTCCCTCGTCAGGCGTACGTCGACCTCGACGGCGTCCGCGCCCAGGGCGAGCGCGGCACGCAGCGAGTCGACGGTGTTCTCGCGGACGCGGTAGGGGTCGCCGCGGTGGGCCACGGCGGTCACTTTCTGCATGGCGTCCATTGTGGAGGGATCAGGGAGCCGGCCACCGTGCGGTGTAGGAGTCGATCTCCTCCCGCAGCCGCGCCTTGCCGGCCTCGTCGAGGAAGGAGACGTCGACGGCGTTCTTGGCGAGGGCGGCGAGACCCTGCTCGTCGAGGGAGAGCAGCCGGGCGGCCACCGCGTACTCGTTGTTCAGGTCGGTGCCGAACATCGGCGGGTCGTCGGAGTTGATCGTGACCACGAGGCCGGCCTTCACGAACTCGCGGACGGGGTGCTCGTCGAGGGTGCGGACCGCGCGCGTGGCGATGTTCGAGGTCGGGCACACCTCCAGCGGGATCCGCCGCTCGGCGAGGTGGGCGAGCAGCCTGGGGTCCCGGAAGGAGTTCGTGCCGTGCCCGACGCGCTCGGCGCGCAGATGGACCAGCGCGTCCCACACCGTCTCCGGGCCGGTGGTCTCGCCGGCGTGCGGCACCGAGTGCAGCCCGGCGGCGATCGCCCGGTCGAAGTACGGCTTGAACTGCGGCCGCGGTACGCCGATCTCGGGCCCGCCGAGCCCGAACGAGACCAGCCCCTCGGGGCGCAGCCGGTCGTCCGTGGCCAGCCGCACCGTCTCCTCGGCGGCCTCCAGACCGGCCTCGCCCGGGATGTCGAAGCACCAGCGCAGCACGGTCCCGAAGTCCGCCTCGGCGGCCTTGCGGGCGTCCTCGATGGCGTCCATGAAGGCCCGCTCGTCGATGTTGCGGCGGGTGGAGGACCACGGGGTGACGGTCAGCTCGGCGTAGCGCACCTGCTGCCGGGCCATGTCCCGGGCCACCTCGTACGTCAGCAGTCGTACGTCCTCCGGGGTGCGGATGAGGTCGACGACCGACAGATACACCTCGACGAAGTGAGCGAAGTCGGTGAACGTGAAGTAGTCGGCCAGGGCCTCGGGGTCGGTGGGCACCCGGGAGTCGGGGTGGCGGGCGGCGAGTTCCGAGACGATCCGGGGGGAGGCGGAGCCGACGTGGTGGACGTGCAGTTCGGCCTTGGGCAGTCCGGCGATGAAGGCGTGCAGGTCGGTCAAGGTTCCTCCCCGGGAACGGCGCCCCGGGCCGTGGCCGGACGGGACGCGGGTGATCGGCTGATCGATGACTCGGGGATCATCGTAGGCCGGGCCCCCGCGCGGCTGTGCCCCGCCGTAGCATGACGGGACATCCGACAGAGGGGACCGTGCGCATGACCGACGACGCGCAGACGCCGGCCGCGCCGGAGAACAACGGCACGCAGCCGCCCGGGACGCCCGGCGAGGCGCCCCGCGACCCCTGGGCGCCGCCCGCCGCGGCGCCCCGCTCGGTACACGACCAGCCGACGGTCACGGCGATGCCCGGCGTCGACACCCCACCCCAGCCCTGGTCCGACCCCTTCGCGCCCCCGGCGACCGCCCACCCCCAGGGCGAACCGGTCCCGCCGCCGCCCATCGCCCCCGACGGCCCGGGCCAGGTCCCGTACGGCTACCCGGTCGCCGGCTACGCCTACCCGCCCCCCACCCCCGCGTCTCCCGCCCAGGGCTACTACGGCTGGCCGGGCCTGCCCCCGCAGCCCAGCAACGGGATGGGCACGGCCTCCCTCGTCCTCGGCATCATCGCGGCGGTCGTCTTCTGCCTGTGGCCCATCGCGATCATCCTCGGCGCCCTCGCCCTGATCTTCGGCTTCATCGCCCGCGCCAGGGCCGCCCGAGGCGAGGCGACCAACCCCGGCCAGGCCCTCGCGGGCATCATCTGCGGCGCGGCAGGCATCGTCCTGGGCCTCGGCATGATCGCCTTCCTGATAGCCGGCCCCTGACTCCGCCGGCAGCCCCCACCAAGACGCCGGTACCTCACCCCACATGCCGGCTACAGCCGCGCCCGGGCCTCCATCAGCGCGAACCCGAGGAGGTTCAGCCCCCTCCACCGCTCGGGGTCCGCCGCGGCCTCGTCGCCGGCCGCCAGGCCGATGCCCCACACCCGGTCCACGGGGCTCGCCTCCACCAGCACCCGGTTCCCGGTGTGGAGCAGGAACTCCCGCAGCTCCGGGTGGGCGGCGAACTTGTGGACGCTGCCCTCGACGACGATCCCGAACCGCTCGCGTTCCCATATGGCCTCGTCGAAGCCCCGCACCAGCCGCCCCGCCTTCTTGGCCTGCGCCGGATGCTCTGCGGAGAGCACCAGCCGCTCGGCCTCCGCGTCCCCGAACAGCCGGGCCTTGCCCGCCATCATCCAGTGCTCCGCTGTCCCGTACGTCACCCCCTCCACGGTGAACGGCGACGGCCACCACTGACTCAGGCAGCTCGCCCCGATGCGCCCGTCCGGCAGCGGGCGGTGCCCCCAGAAGTGCAGGTACTTCACTCTCGACCCCGCGCGGACCTCCCTGACCAGGGCTTCCCGCGAGCCGATCCTCCCCGTGACCTCCTCCATGCACGCGAGTCTGGCAGCCACCACTGACACTCCGTCCCCCCTTTTCCATGCCCACTCGACACCTGGTCGACAGATTCCGTCGCGTAACCGAAAGGCAACAACGGAATCACTTGTCGGCCGCCTTTCCCTCTGTCAGGATCGGCACTCAAATCGAGCTGGAGCTACGCCACCCGCCCCCACGCACCGGGGCCCCGGCGGAGGAGAGCGACATGCACAACCCGGGCACCGCCACCCCGGAACGATTCCCGGCCCAGGACCGCCTCGCGGACGGCGCGCAGTACATCGCGGGCCGCCTCACGAAGGGGACCTCGGGCCGTACGCACGCGGTCGTCGACCCCGCGACCGGCACGGACGTGTACACGTACGAACTGGCCGGCCCCGACGACGTCGACGCGGCCGTGGCCGCCGCGCGCGAGGCGTTCCCCGGCTGGGCGGGCGCGACCCCGGGCGAGCGCTCCGACGCCCTGCACCGCCTGGCCGCCGTGCTCGCCGACCGCGCCGAGGACTTCGCCCGGGCGGAGTCCCTCCAGTGCGGCAAGCCGCTGAAGCTGACCCGCGAGTTCGACGTGCCGGGGACCATCGACAACACCGCGTTCTTCGCGGGCGCCGCCCGGCACCTCCAGGGGCAGTCGGCCGGCGAGTACTCCGGCGACCACACCTCGTACGTCCGCCGCGAACCCATCGGCGTCGTCGGCTCCATCGCGCCCTGGAACTACCCCCTCCAGATGGCCGCCTGGAAGATCCTCCCGGCGATCGCGGCCGGCAACACCATCGTGCTCAAGCCCGCCGAGCTCACCCCGCTGACCTCGCTGCTGTTCGCCCAGGCCGTCACCGACGCCGGGATCCCGGACGGCGTCGTCAACATCGTCACCGGGACGGGCAGGGAGGCCGGCGAGCACCTCGTCGGGCACCCCGACGTCGCCATGACCTCCTTCACCGGCTCCACCGCCGTCGGCAAGCGGGTCGCCGAGGTCGCCACCGCCACCGTCAAGCGCCTCCACCTGGAGCTCGGCGGCAAGGCGCCCTTCCTGGTCTTCGACGACGCCGACCTGGAGGCCGCCGTCCACGGCGCGGTCGCGGGCGCGCTCATCAACACCGGCCAGGACTGCACGGCCGCCACGCGCGCGTACGTGCAGCGGCCGCTGTACGAGGCGTTCGTCGAGCGGACGGCCGCCCTGATGGAGACGGTCCGGCTCGGCGATCCCTTCGCCCCCGGCACCGACCTCGGCCCGCTCATCTCGCACGTCCAGCGCGACCGGGTCGCCGGTTTCGTCGACCGGGCGCGCGCCTACGCGCGCGTGGTGACCGGCGGCGAGGCACCCGGGGGCGACCTGGACAAGGGCGCGTACTACCGGCCCACCCTCGTCGCCGACGCGCCGCAGGACAGCGAGATCGTGCAGTCCGAGATCTTCGGCCCGGTCCTGGTCGTGCTGCCCTTCGACGGCGACGACGAGGGCATCCGCCTCGCCAACGACACCCCGTACGGCCTCGCCGCCTCCGCCTGGAGCCGCGACGTCTACCGGGCGAACCGCGCCACCCGCGAGATCAAGGCGGGCTGTGTGTGGGTGAACGACCACATTCCGATCATCAGCGAGATGCCGCACGGCGGCTACAAGGCGTCCGGCTTCGGCAAGGACATGTCGGCGTACTCCTTCGAGGAGTACACGCAGGTCAAGCACGTCATGTTCGACAACACGGCGGTGGCCGAGAAGGACTGGCACCGCACGATCTTCGGGGACCGCTAGCGAAACCAGGCCGCCTGACCCGCGGCCGCCCGACCTCCGAAAGGGCACCACGCGCATGGAGCAGTACGAGCCCGACCGCCTGTCCCCGGCCGAGGTGGCCGCCATGCGGCGCAGCCTCCGCAACGGCAGGGCCTCTCTCGCCCGCAGGTCCCTGCTGCGCGCCTCCGCGGGCGGCGCGCTCGCGCTCGGCGGCCTCGCGACGCTGAGCGCCTGCGGCATCCCCGCGGCCGGCAAGACACAGGGCGGCGAGGCGGCCGACGACCACTCGGCCAAGGAGAAGGTGGTGAACTTCTCCAACTGGCCCGAGTACATCGACGTGGACGACAGCGAGAAGCACCACCCGACGCTGGACGCGTTCCGCAAACGGACCGGCATCACGGTCAAGTACACCGAGGACATCAACGACAACGACGAGTTCTTCGGCAAGATCAAGCCGCAGCTCGCCGCCGGCCAGGACACCGGCCGCGACCTCATCGTCCTCACCGACTGGCTGGCCGCCCGCATGATCCGCCTCGGGTGGGTCCAGAAACTGGACGCGTCCAACCTGCCGCACGCCTTCGCCAACCTCGCCGACCAGTTCCGCGCCCCCGACTGGGACCCGGGCCGCGCCTACTCGTACCCCTGGCAGGGCATCTCCACGGTCATCGCGTACAACAAGAAGGCCCTGGACGGCATCGAGGTGAAGTCGGTCTCCGACCTCCTCGACAACCCCAGGCTCAAGGGCCGCGTCGGCTTCCTCACCGAGATGCGCGACAGCATCGGCATGACCATGCTGGACATGGGCAAGGACCCGGCGAAGTTCACCGACGACGACTTCGACGCGGTGATCGCCCGCCTGCAGAAGGCGGTCGACAAGGGCCAGATCCGCCGGTTCACCGGCAACGACTACACGTCCGACCTCACCAAGGGCGACTTCGCCGCCTGCATCGCGTGGGCCGGCGACATCGTGCAGCTCCAGGCGGACAACCCCGAGGTCGGCTACGTCATGCCGGACAGCGGCTACATGACGTCGACCGACAACATGCTGATCCCCAACAAGGCGCGCCACAAGGCGAACGCCGAGAAGCTCATCGACTACTACTACGAGCTCGAACCGGCCGCCGAACTCGCCGCCTACATCAACTACGTGAGCCCGGTCGAGGGAGTGAAGCCCTACCTCGCGAAGATCGACAAGGACGCGGCGGACAACCCGCTGATCATCCCCGACAAGGCCACGGCCGCCAAGTCGCACGCCTTCCGCTCGCTGAGCTCGAAGGAAGAGACGGCCTACCAGCAGAAGTTCGCGAAGCTCACAGGGGCGTGACGAAGATGACGACGACAGACACCAGCGGCGACGTCCGCCTCTCCGGTATCAGCAAGACGTACGACAACGGCTTCACCGCCGTCCAGCCGCTCGACCTGACCGTGCCCCAGGGCTCCTTCTTCGCCCTGCTCGGCGCCTCCGGCTGCGGCAAGACCACCACCCTGCGCATGATCGCCGGCCTGGAGGAGCCCACCACGGGCGCCGTCCACCTCGGCGACCAGGAGGTCACCCACCTGCCGCCGTACAAGCGCCCGGTGAACACCGTCTTCCAGTCCTACGCCCTCTTCCCGCACCTCGACATCTTCGAGAACGTCGCCTTCGGCCTGCGCCGGCGCGGCATCAAGAGCGTGAAGAAGCAGGTCGAGGAGATGCTCGACCTCGTCCAGCTCGGCGAGCAGGCGCGCAAGAAGCCGCACCAGCTCTCCGGCGGCCAGCAGCAGCGCGTCGCCGTCGCCCGCGCGCTCATCAACCACCCCAAGGTGCTCCTGCTGGACGAACCGCTCGGCGCCCTCGACCTGAAGCTGCGCCGCCAGATGCAGCTGGAGCTCAAGCGCATCCAGACCGAGGTCGGCATCACCTTCATCCACGTCACGCACGACCAGGAGGAGGCCATGACCATGGCCGACACGGTCGCCGTGATGAACGCGGGCCGCGTCGAGCAGCTCGGCTCGCCCAGCGACCTGTACGAGAACCCCGACACCACCTTCGTCGCCAACTTCCTCGGCACCTCGAACCTGATCGAGGCCGAGGTCGACACCAAGAGCGGTGACGACATCGTGCTGAAGGCCGGCGGCGGCAAGCTCGTCCTGCCCGTGGCCCGGTGTTCCGCGCCCACGACGACCGGCGGCAAGGTGCTGGTCGGGGTGCGCCCGGAGAAGATCTCCCTCACCCACGCCGACGACGCCGGCGAGATCCCCGAGGGCCGCAACCGCATCACCGGCACGATCGCCGACTCCTCCTTCATCGGCGTCTCCACGCAGTACGTCATCGACAGCCCCGTCTGTCCCGAGTTCGAGGTCTACGCCCAGAACATCGACCGCGACGCCCGCCTGGTGCCCGGCGCCGAGGTGGTCCTGCACTGGAACCCGGCGCACACCTTCGGCCTGGACGCGGCGCAGTCCCTGCTTGCTGGGACAGTGGGCTCCGCCGGTGTCGCCGAGGAGGAGGCGGTCTGATGGCGACCCTCACCGAGGCGCCCCCGCCCCTGGCGCCCGCCACACCCGAGCAGAAGCCCCCGCGCAAGAGGGGCCGCCTCACGCCGTACTGGCTGCTGCTGCCCGGCATCCTCTGGCTGCTGGTCTTCTTCGCGCTGCCGATGATCTACCAGGCCTCCACGTCCGTGCAGACGGGCTCCCTGGAGGAGGGCTACAAGGTCACCTGGCACTTCGCCACCTACTGGGACGCGCTGTCCGAGTACTGGCCGCAGTTCGTGCGCTCGGTGCTCTACGCCGCCGCCGCGACCGTGCTGTGCCTGCTGCTCGGCTACCCGCTGGCCTACCTCATCGCGTTCCGGGCGGGACGCTGGCGCAACCTGATCATGATCCTGGTGATCGCGCCCTTCTTCACCAGCTTCCTGATCCGCACCCTGGCCTGGAAGACGATCCTCGCGGACAACGGCTTCGTCGTGCACACCCTCGACAGGCTGCACGTCCTGGCCCTGACCGACTGGCTCGGCTGGACGGCCGGCGACCGCGTGCTGGCCACCCCGCTCGCCGTCGTCTGCGGTCTGACGTACAACTTCCTGCCGTTCATGATCCTGCCGCTGTACACCTCGCTGGAGCGCATCGACAGGCGGCTGCACGAGGCGGCGGGCGACCTGTACGCCAAGCCCTTCACCACCTTCCGCAAGGTCACCTTCCCGCTGTCGATGCCGGGCGTGGTCTCCGGCACGCTGCTGACCTTCATCCCGGCGGCCGGCGACTACGTCAACGCCGACCTGCTCGGCTCCACGGACACGCGGATGGTCGGAAACGTCATCCAGACACAGTTCCTGAGAATCCTCGACTACCCGACGGCCGCGGCCCTGTCGTTCATCCTCATGGCCGCGATCCTCCTCATGGTCACCCTCTACATCCGCAGGTCCGGGACGGAGGATCTGGTTTAAATGGCCTTCGTCAACTGGCTCAAGCGCCATCTCGTCGTCATCGCGGGACTGCTGACGCTCGGATACCTCCTGCTCCCGAACGTCGTCGTCACGGTGTTCTCCTTCAACAAGCCGAAGGGCCGCTTCAACTACGAGTGGCAGCAGTTCTCGCTGGACGCCTGGAAACAGCCGTGCGGGGTCGCCGACATGTGCGGCTCGCTCTCCATCAGCCTGCAGATCGCCGTCTGGGCGACGATCGGCGCCACCGTCCTCGGCACGATGATCGCCTTCGCACTGGTCCGCTACCGCTTCCGCGCCCGCGGCGCCGTCAACTCGCTGATCTTCCTGCCGATGGCGATGCCCGAGGTCGTCATGGCCGCCTCGCTGCTCACCCTGTTCCTCAACATGGGCGCGCAGCTGGGCTTCTGGACGATCCTCATCGCCCACATCATGTTCTGCCTGAGCTTCGTCGTCACCGCGGTCAAGGCCCGGGTGATGTCGATGGACCCGCGCCTGGAGCAGGCCGCGCAGGACCTCTACGCCGGCCCGGCGCAGACCTTCCTGCGGGTCACCCTGCCCATCGCCGCCCCCGGCATCGCGGCGGGCGCGCTGCTCGCCTTCGCGCTCTCCTTCGACGACTTCATCATCACCAACTTCAACGCCGGCTCGACCGTCACCTTCCCCATGTTCGTCTGGGGTTCGGCGCAGCGCGGCACGCCCGTGCAGATCAACGTCATCGGTACGGCCATGTTCCTGGTCGCCGTACTGCTGGTGCTGTCCTCCATGGTCATCGGCAACCGCCGCAACAGGCAGAAGGCATAGGCCTTTTCGGAGAAACCCTCGGTAGGGAGTTGACATCATGGCCCCAGGCGCCATGAACCGCTGGACGAAGTCTCTTTCCGACGCACAGCCGGTCCCGTACTGGCTGGAAGACCCCGGCAAGCCCCACCCCGAGCCCGCGCTCACCGCCGCCGAGACCTGCGACCTGCTGGTCGTCGGCGGCGGGTACAGCGGACTGTGGACCGCGCTGATCGCCAAGGAGCGCGACCCGCGGCGGGATGTCGTCCTGCTGGAAGGCCGCGAGGTGGGCTGGGCCGCCTCCGGCCGCAACGGCGGCTTCTGCGCCGCCTCCCTCACCCACGGCCTGCCCAACGGCCTCACCCGCTGGCCGGACGAGATCCACCGGCTTCAGGAGCTGGGCGCCCGCAACCTCGACGAGATCGAGAAGGCGGTCGCCCGGCACGGCATCGACTGCGACTTCGAGCGCACCGGCGAGATCGACGTGGCCACCGAGACGTACCAGTCCCGGGAGCTGCGCGAGTGGTACGAGCGGATGGAGCGCGAGGGCCTCGCCGAGGGCGTGGAGTTCCTGGACGCCGACGCGGTACGGGAACAGGTCGCCTCGCCGACCTTCGAGGCGGGCCTGTGGGACCGGCGGGGCGTGGCCATGCTGCACCCGGCCAAGCTGGCGTGGGGCCTGAAGCGGGCGTGCCTGCGGCTCGGTGTCCGCCTCTACGAGCACACGCCCGCCCTCACCCTGAAGCCGTACGGCGCCGGGATGGCCGTACGCACGCCGTACGGCTCCGTCCGCGCCCGCAAGGTCGCGCTCGGCACGAACGTCTTCCCGAACCTCATCCGGCGCGTACGGGCGTACACCGTCCCGGTCTACGACTACGCGCTGATGACCGAGCCGCTGACCGCCGACCAGCTGGCGTCGGTCGGCTGGAAGAACCGGCAGGGCCTCGGGGACTCGGCGAACCAGTTCCACTACTTCCGCCTCTCCGCCGACAACCGCGTCCTGTGGGGCGGTTACGACGCGGTCCACCACTACGGCGGCCGGGTGCGGGCGGAGTACGACGACCGGCCGGAGACGTACGCCAAGCTCGCCGCGCACTTCTTCACCTGCTTCCCGCAGCTGGAGGGCGTCCGCTTCACGCACGCGTGGGGCGGCGCCATCGACACCTGCTCCCGCTTCTCGGCCTTCTTCGGCACCGCCCACCACGGCAACGTCGCCTACGCGGCGGGCTACACCGGCCTCGGCGTCGGCGCCACGCGCTTCGGCGCGGAGGTGATGCTGGACCTGCTGGCGGGCGAGACGACCGAGCGCACGTCCCTGGAGATGGTCCGCACGAAGCCGCTGCCGTTCCCGCCCGAGCCGTTCGCCTGGACCGGCATCGCCCTCACCAAGTGGTCGCTGGCCCGCGCCGACGCCCACGGCGGCCGCCGCAACCTGTGGCTGCGCACGATGGACCGGCTGGGCCTCGGCTTCGACAGCTGACGCGTGATCCGGTCCGAGGTGTGATCCGGTTCACTCCAACGAGCGGTCCCAACCCGCGTAATGGACCCGGAAGACCTCCCTCTCCCCTGTGACGCGACCGCGTCGACGAGAGAAAGGGAGGTCTTCTCATGACTGGGGCGAAGACGGCGGTCGAGTGGCTGGCATCCGTTGCTCCGGATCCCGAGGCCTGCCGCCGGGAGTGGGAGCGCAACCCGCTGGGGATCGCGCTGCTGCCCGCCGGCAAGGCCTGGGACGTGCTCATCCTGCCGGGCGAGCTCGGCTACCGGACCCTCGACGTGCTGTTCCGCATCCTGGACCGGCCGGGGCCGGTCCTGGTCGACTTCGGGGACGCGCGCATGGGGTTCCTGGTGCCGCCGGGCACCGCCGCCCGCTGGATCGGCACGGGGATCCGCACGGCCGGGGCCGGCACCTGGATCGTGGTGCCCTACCCCGGCCGCTCGACCGGCGGCGTGCGCTGGCTGGTCCCGCCGGACGGGTCGGGCACGCTGACCGACCCGGCACTGCTGGAACTGGCGATGCACGAGGCGGCGGCCCAACTGGCGCGCGAGGAGCGGGAGGAGAGGGAGGAACGGGAGGAAGGCGACCGGTGAGACGCGGCAGGTCTTGACAACCGGATTGGTCTGGACCAAGTTGAGCGGGCTCCACCCTCCCCTTCCCCCAGCCCGGAGGCTCTTGTGGATCGCCGCAGACACACCAGACCCGTCCTCGCCGCGCTCACGGCCGTCCTGCTGGCCGTACCCGGCATCACCGCGCTCTCGTCGGCCGCCCGTGCGGCCGACGCGGACCTCGCGGTCAACGGCGGCTTCGAGTCGGGCCTCGACGGCTGGTCCTGCACGGCCGGCACGACGGTGAACTCGCCCGTGCACAGCGGTGCGTCGGCCCTTCAGGCGACCCCGGCCGGCAGCGACAACGCGCAGTGCGCGCAGACGGTGACCGTGCAGCCGGACTCCGCCTACACCCTGTCCGGTTACGTCCGCGGCTCCTACGTCTACCTCGGCGCGAGCGGCACCGGCACCACCGACGTCTCCACCTGGACCCAGTCCGCCCCCGACTGGCAGCGGTTGACGACGAGCTTCCGCACCGGCCCCGCCACCACCAGCGTCACGCTCTACACCCACGGCTGGTACGGCACCGGCGCCTACTACGCCGACGACGTCTCCCTCGTCGGCCCGGCCGGAAGCACCGCACAGCCCCCGGCCGCCCCCACCGGCCTCACGGCGGGCACCGTCACCTCCTCCTCCGTCGCCCTGTCCTGGTCCGCGGTCACCGGCGCCACGAGCTACGCCGTCTACCGCGACGGCGCCAAGGTGCAGACGGTGACCGGCACGTCGGCCACCGTGACCGGCCTGGCCGCGTCCACCGCGTACGGCTTCCAGGTCACCGCCGTGAACACCGCCGGCGAGTCCGCGAAGTCGGCCGCCGTCACCGCCACCACCACGGCCGGCTCCTCCGGCGGCACCTCGGACCTGCCCGCCCACGCCCTGGTCGGCTACCTCCACGCGAGCTTCGCCAACGGCTCCGGCTACACCCGCCTGGCCGACGTCCCCGACAGCTGGGACGTCATCGACCTGGCCTTCGGCGAGCCGACCTCCGCCACCTCCGGCGACATCCGCTTCACCCGGTGTCCCGTCACCGAATGCCCGAACGCCGAGTCCGACGCCGACTTCAAGGCGGCGATCAAGGCCAAGCAGGCGGCCGGCAAGAAGGTGCTCATCTCGATCGGCGGCCAGAACGGTCAGGTCCAGCTCACCACCACCGCGGCCCGCGACGCCTTCGTCTCCTCCGTCTCGAACATCATCGACACCTACGGCCTCGACGGCCTGGACATCGACTTCGAAGGCCACTCCCTGTCCCTGAACGCCGACGACACGGACTTCAGGAACCCGACGACACCGGTGATCGTCAACCTCATCTCGGCGCTGAAGACCCTGAAGGCGAAGTACGGTCCGAAGTTCGTGCTGACCATGGCACCGGAGACCTTCTTCGTGCAGATGGGCTACCAGTACTACGGCACCGGCAAGTGGGGCGGCCAGGATCCGCGCTGCGGGGCCTACCTCCCCGTCATCCACGCCCTGCGCGACGACCTGACCCTGCTGCACGTCCAGGACTACAACTCGGGCCCGATCATGGGCCTGGACAACCAGTACCACTCCATGGGCGGCGCCGACTTCCACATCGCCATGACCGACATGCTCCTGACCGGCTTCCCGGTGGCCGGCGACACCAGCAGGGTCTTCCCGGCGCTGCGCCCCGACCAGGTCGCGATCGGCATGCCGGCGTCGGTCAACGCGGGCAACGGCTACGTGGCCCCGGCCGAGGTCACCAAGGCCCTGGACTGTCTGACGAAGCGGACGAACTGCGGGTCGTACGCCACCCACGGGACCTGGCCCGCGCTGCGGGGTCTGATGACGTGGTCGGTGAACTGGGACCGCTACGCGAACTGGGAGTTCCAGAAGAACTTCGACGCGTACTTCGGCTGAGCACCAGGAACAGTCCGGTGAGCAGCACCGTGCACAGACACCAGCTCGCCGCCACGTCCAGCGGCCAGTGCCAGCCGCGGCGCACCAGGCCGAAGCCGACGCCCAGGTTGACCACGGCACAGGCGATCAGCAGCTCGCGGCGGGCGTACGCGGAGCGCAGCCAGGGGAGGAGGAGCATCGTCGAGGAGCCGTAGGCGATCGAGGCGGTGGCCGTGTGGCCGGAGGGGTAGTAGCCGGTGCCGGGGCCCACGACGGGGGTGCCCGGGCGGTCGGTCAGCTCCTTCAGGGGGACGACCAGGGCCGGGACCAGCGCCATCAGCACGGCCGCCGCGAGGGGCGGCAGCCACCAGCGGTCCAGTCCGGCCGTGCGGCCCCGCCAGGCGACGTATCCCAGGACGAGTGCGAGCACGGGCACCGCGACGGTGACGTTGCCCAGGTCGGACAGGAGCGCGGAGAAGCGGTCCGGGTGGACGAGCGCGCGGCTCAGCCGCTCGTCCGCGCGCAGCAGCGGGCCTTCGGCGACGACCTGCCAGGTGATCAGCGCGAAGAGGAGGGCCGGAAGCCCGAGGAGGAGGACGGGGAGCGTTCGCTGGAGATCCCGGGCCGGAGAAACGGACATGAGGGACAGCCTGTCATGTCCGGTCGCAGGCCGGGCGCGAGAACGAGGAGGAGAAGGAGGCCGGCCGCCCCGGAACAGGGGGGGTGGTTCCGAGGCGGCCGATCGGATCGGATCGACGCCCACCCCGGGGGGTTTGGGGCGGGCGACTGTCCGATCGGTGAGGAGATCCGGAGCCTAGGGCCCCGGTTGTGTGCGCGAGGGCACGACCAGGTCGAAGCTGGGGAGGCCCCGGCCTGTTGCCGCCCACAGTCCCCTGTGGGCGGGTGTATCTCTCATCTGGGTAGAACCTACGGCAGCCGGGGGACCGGCGACAGCCGGATTCCCCTCCCGCCATCCACCTCGCACACGTTCTTCACACGGCCTGACAACGACCGCCCCAGCCGCGGAAATCCGGGCGGCGCGGCCGTCGGTTCAGATCCGGGTGAAGGCCTGCTCGATGATGTCGAGGCCCTCGTTGAGGAGGTCCTCGCCGATGACGAGCGGGGGCAGGAAGCGCAGGACGTTGCCGTAGGTGCCGCAGGTCAGGACCAGCAGGCCCTCCTGGTGGCAGGCCTTGGCCAGCGCGGCGGTCGCCTCCGGGTTCGGCTCCTTGGTGGTGCGGTCCTTCACCAGCTCGATGGCGATCATCGCGCCGCGTCCCCGCACGTCGCCGATGACGTCGAACTTCTCGGCCATGGCGGTCAGGCGGCCCTTCATGACCTCCTCGATGCGCCGGGCCCTGCCGTTGAGGTCGAGCTCCTTCATGGTCTCGATGGCGCCGAGGGCACCGGCGCAGGCGACGGGGTTGCCGCCGTAGGTGCCGCCCAGGCCGCCGGCGTGGGCGGCGTCCATGATCTCGGCGCGCCCGGTGACCGCGGCGAGCGGCAGACCGCCCGCGATGCCCTTCGCCGTCGTGATCAGGTCCGGGACGATCCCCTCGTCCTCACACGCGAACCACTGCCCGGTACGGCAGAAGCCGCTCTGGATCTCGTCGGCGACGAAGACGATGCCGTTGTCGGCGGCGAACTTCCGGATGGCCGGCAGGAAGCCCTTGGCGGGCTCGATGAAGCCGCCCTCGCCGAGCACCGGCTCGATGATGATCGCGGCGACGTTGTCCGGGCCGACCTGCTTGGTGATCTGGTCGACGGCCTGGGCGGCGGCCTCGGGGCCGGCGTTCTCCGGGCCGGTCGGCCAGCGGTAGCCGTAGGCCACGGGCACCCGGTACACCTCGGGGGCGAAGGGGCCGAAGCCGTGCTTGTAGGGCATGTTCTTGGCGGTGAGCGCCATGGTGAGGTTGGTGCGCCCGTGGTAGCCGTGGTCGAACACGACGACGGCCTGCCGCTTGGTGTACGCCCGGGCGATCTTGACGGCGTTCTCGACGGCCTCGGCGCCGGAGTTGAACAGGGCGCTCTTCTTGGCGTGGTCACCGGGGGTCAGCTCGGCCAGCGCCTCGGCGACCGCCACGTAGCCCTCGTACGGGGTGACCATGAAACACGTGTGGGTGAAGTCGGCGAGCTGAGCGGACGCGCGGCGGACGACGGCCTCGGCGGACGCGCCGACGGACGTCACGGCGATGCCGGAGCCGAAGTCGATCAGCCGGTTGCCGTCGACGTCCTCGATGATGCCGCCGCCCGCGCGCGCGGTGAACACGGGCAGCACGGAGCCCACGCCCTGCGCGACCGCGGCGGTACGGCGGGCCTGCAGCTCCTGCGACTTCGGCCCGGGAATGGCGGTGACGATCCGACGCTCCTGCGGAAGTGCGCTCATGGGGGGCTCCTGGGGGAATTGCGGTTTCTTACGTTCTTTTCCCGCAGGCTAGGACGGGCGGAGGGGGCTGGGCATGCTCCATGTGGGCGTTTTCGCTGGGGCGGGTTGTCCGTGGTGGACATGGCGCCCTCCGCGAGCCCCGGCCATGCAGCGGTGAACTCCCCGTGAGAGGGCGTTAGATTGACCGCTGAAGGTGCAGGGAACGGCAGGTCAGGGAGCGAGGGTGATGGACGGCGACGGGACGCAGGACGCGCGGGGTACGCATGCGAACCCTGTGCCGCGGGCACGCTCCGCTGTTCCCCCCAGGCCCACGGAAGCCCCCTCGGTACCGCCCCGCCCGGACGGCTCGGCGTTCCTGGCCTGGCTCCGGGCACCGCGCCCGGAGGCGCTGCCCGGAGTGTGGCGGTTCGGGCACCGGCCCCGGGCGGACGAGGAGCCCGAACTCGTCCCCGCCCGCCAGCTGATCAGCGGCGCGCTGATCGCGTTCCTCGTGGGCTGGCTGATCTGGTCCCTGCTGTGGAACGGCTACCTCGGCGGCTGGTGGCTGCTGCCGCTGTACGCGATGATCCCCGACTCCTGGGCCGAGCCCCACAGCTTCGGGGCCGTCGTGGTGGTCTACGCCTACTACGTGCTGATCGCCCTCGTCATCATGATCGGCGTCGGTCGCCTGGGCCGCTGGGGCGAGATCTGGCGCCGCTACGGTCCCCCCGCCTGGCGCCCGGCCACCCCCCGCGCCGAACGCCCCCCGGCCCCCGACCAGGACCCCGCCGAATGGCCCCACCTCCGGGCCGCCGGAGCCGTTGACGCTGCTGAGCGGCTGGCTGCCGAGGCCCGGGCCGGGGTGATGCGGGACGTCGATCACGCGCGGATCACCCGGGCCTGGCAGGGCGTCCGCAGCGGCCGGCACGCTCTCGCCGCGTTCACCGGCGCCGTGCTCAAGGACGGCGCCGCCGCCTGCCTGCACCCCTCCGGCGCCCGCGACCTGCCCGCCCGTATCGCCCGCCACGACCTGCTCACCGGCCAGGTACGGCTCGGCACCACCGCCGACGACCCCCGCAACCCCTACGCCTACCGCGGCGCCGGCCTCGGCCTCGGCCCCGACCTGCTCGGCACCTCCCTGCTCGCCGTCGGCCCGGCCGGTTCCGGCAAGACCGGCACCGTGGTGCGCCCGCTCGCCGAGTCGCTGTGCCTGCACGCCCTCGCCGGACGGGCCGCGGTCGTCGTGGTCGGCGCGGCGGGCGCGGGGCTCGGACCGGCCGACGCCTACGACGTCGTCGTACGCATCGGACATCCGGACTCCGTCTACGACCTGGACCTGTACGGCGGCACCGACGACCCCGACGAGGCCGCCGCCGTCCTCGCCGAAGCCCTGGTCGGAGACCTCGCCGACCCGCACCCCGGCAGCGACGGCCGCCGCTCGACGACCGTGCTCGCCCAGCTGCTCGGACCGTTCCGCGCGGTCCACGGCCGCTTCCCCTCCGTACCGGAGCTGCGGCACCTGCTCGACGGCGCGCCCGAACCGCTGCGCGAGCTGCGCGCGGCGCTGCAGGGCTCCGGGCAGGAGTCGCTGATCAGGGAGCTGGACGCGCGGGAACGGCAGTCGGGCCACCCGGGCGACGTCGCGGCCGTGCTCGCCGACCGCGTCGCCCTGCTCGACCGGCCCGCCTTCGCCGGGTTCTTCGACACCTCGGGACAGTCCACGCCCTTCTCGCTCAAGGCCCTGGACCACCCCGTCCGGGTCCGTGTCGACCTGCCCGAACGCGGCCACGCCGACGCCTCCCGCATGCTGGCCCGGCTGGTCCTCGCACAGTTCACGGCGAGCGTGGCGGTACGGGAGGACCGGTCGCTGTTCGCCTGCCTGGTGCTGGACGACGCGACCGGCGTCGTCACCCCGGAGGCGGTGCGCGGCATCCAGCGGCTGCGGTCGGCGAACGCCGGCGTCGTGCTGACCCTGCGCACCCTGGACGACGTGGCCAGGCCCCTGCGCGGCCCGCTGCTGGGCGCCGTCGGCTGCCGTATGGCCCTGTCCGGGCTCACCCCCTGGGACGGGCAGGACTTCGCCGAGGTGTGGGGCAAGGAGTGGACCGAGACCCGGGACGTCACCGACCGGCAGATCATCGCCGAGACCCCGGCCGGGAAGGCGGTGCACATGCTGCGCCGGGTGATCACCGGCAAGGCGCCCACCGCACGGGCGGTGACCGTCCGGCAGGTCGAGCGGGAACGCTGGTCCGCCTCCGAGCTGGCGCACGGCGTCCCGCCGGGGCACGCGGTGCTGTCCCTGACCACCGTGCGCGGCGAGCACGCGCCGCCCCTGCTGGTCGACCTGAGGGGCTGAGCCACGACCGTACGGTGAGGCAGAATCGGCACAGGCCGTTCATACGCGGCGGCCAAATGATCACGCCGATCACACAGCCCACACAGAAGGCCTCATGCCCCCCACCCTCGCCTCGCTCGTCCACCACTCGGCGCTGAAGCTGACCGTGCGCGCGGGCGAGGACCGCCTGGACGTCCCCGTCCGCTGGGCCCACGTCAGCGAGCTCGCCGACCCCGTCCCCTACATGGAGGGCGGCGAACTCCTGCTGATCACCGCGCTGAAACTGGACGCGGAGGATCCGCAGACGATGCGCCGGTATGTGAAGCGGCTGGTCGGCGCGGGCGTGGTGGGGCTCGGCTTCGCCGTCGGCGTCAACTACGAGGAGATCCCGAAGGCCCTGGTCGACGCGGCCGAGGAGGAGGGCCTGCCGCTGCTGGAGGTGCCGCGCCGCACCCCCTTCCTCGCCATCAGCAAGGCCGTCTCCGCGGCGATCGCGGCCGACCAGTACCGGGCGGTGACGGCGGGCTTCGCCGCCCAGCGCGAACTGACCCGGCACGCGCTGACCGACGGCCCGGAGGGGCTGCTGGCCGCGCTCGCCGCCCAGGTGGACGGGTGGGCGGCGCTGTACGACGCCTCGGGCACCGTCGTCGCCGCGGCACCGGAGTGGGCGGGCCGCAGGGCCGCGCGGCTCACGGCGGACGTGGAGCGGCTGCGCGAGCGCCCGGCGCCCGCGTCCTCCGTGGTGGGCGGCCCGGACCACGAGGACCGCGTCGAGCTGCACTCCCTGGGCACCGGCCGGCGCCCGCGGGCCGCCCTGGCGGTGGGCACGGCGGCCGCCCTCGGCACGGCGGAGCGGTACGCGGTCCACTCGGCGATCGCGCTGCTGACGCTCACCACGGAGCGGTCCCGGTCGCTGCACGCCGCCGAGCAGCGCCTCGGCGCGGCGGTGCTGCGGATGCTGCTCGCCGGGGAGCCGGACCACGCGCGTGCCGTCGCCGGCGACCTGTACGGCAGCCTGCTGGACGCGCCGTTCCGGGTGATCGTCGCCGAGTCGGCCCCGGCGCCGGCGGCGAGCCTGGTGGGCGCCCCGGCCGCCCGCGGCACGTCCGCCGCGCCCGCCGCCGACGCCGGCCGGGGCGATCCGCTCGCGGCCCTCGCCGAGTCCGTGGAGTCGGCCGCCGCGCGCGCCGGGGAGGCCGTGCTGGTGGTGCCGGAGCGGGAGCGGCTGGTGGTGCTGGCGGCGGACGAGGGCGCCGCGGTCGCCGCCTGCGCGGATCACGCGGCGGCCCTGGAGGCGGCGCGCGCGGGGACGGCACGGGAGCAGGCGGGCGGCGAGGAGGACGAACTCGTCGTCGGCGTCTCGGCGCCGTCCGGGCCGATCGCGGCCGCGGCGGCGTACAAGCAGGCCGAGCAGGCGGTGTCGGTGGCCCGGCGGCGCGGGCGGGTGTTCGTCGAGCACGAGCAGCTGGTGTCCGGGTCCGTGCTGCCCCTGCTGGCCGACGACGCGGTCAAGGCGTTCGCGGACGGGCTGCTGCGGCCGCTGTACGAGCACGACGCGACCGGCCGCGGCGACCTGGTGGCGTCGCTGCGGGCCTGGCTGTCGCGGCACGGGCAGTGGGACGCGGCCGCCGCCGACCTGGGCGTGCACCGGCACACCCTGCGCTACCGGATGCGGCGCGTGGAGGAGATCCTCGGCCGCTCCCTGGACGACCCGGACGTCCGGATGGAGCTGTGGCTGGCGCTGAAGGCGACGTCGACGCAACCGGCGGCGTCGTAGGACAAAGCGGAGCACGCCCAGCGCCCACCACTCCGCCCAGGACAAACGCGCGGGCGCCGCCGCCCCCCTACGGTGGACCCGAAACCCCTGTTCACCCCTATGCGGAAGGGCCGGAACCAGCACATGACTTCCACCACCGCCTTCTGGCTCGCCGGCCGCCAGGTCACCGGCGAGGACACCTTCGACGTCACCTCCCCGTGGGACGGCCGGCTCGTCGGCAAGGTCAGCGTGCCCACCGACGCCCAGGTGGAGGAGGCGATCGCCGCCGCCCACGCCGTCCGCGAGGAGTTCGCCGCCACCCCCGCCCACGTCCGCGCCGCCGCCCTCGACCACGTCAGCCGGCGTCTCGTGGAGCGCACCGAGGAGATCGCCCGGCTGATCTCCGCCGAGAACGGCAAGCCGATCAAGTGGGCGCGCGGCGAGGTCGGCCGCGCCGTCTCCGTGTTCCGGTTCGCCGCGGAGGAGGCCCGCCGGTTCAACAGCGGCGAGGCCCAGCGCCTCGACACCGACCTCGGCGGCCAGGGGCGCCTCGCGCTCACCCGCCGGTTCCCCAAGGGTGTCGTCCTCGGCATCGCGCCCTTCAACTTCCCGCTCAACCTGTGCGCCCACAAGGTCGCCCCGGCGATCGCGGCTGGCGCGCCGATCATCCTCAAGCCGGCGCCCGCGACCCCGCTCTCCGGCCTGGTCATCGGCGACCTGCTCGCCGAGACCGAGCTGCCGGCCGGCTCCTGGAGCATCCTCCCGGTCGCCAACGACCGCATGCCCGCCCTGGTCCAGGACGAGCGGCTGCCGGTCATCTCCTTCACCGGTTCCGAGAAGGTCGGCTACGCGATCATGGACTCGGTGCCGCGCAAGCACTGCACCCTGGAGCTCGGCGGCAACGGCGCGGCCGTCGTCCTCGGCGACTACGCCTCCGACGCCGACCTCGACTGGGCGGCCACCCGCATCGCCACCTTCTCCAACTACCAGGGCGGCCAGTCCTGCATCTCCGTGCAGCGGGTCATCGCCGACGCGTCGGTGTACGACCGCCTGCTGCCGCGCATCGTCGCCGCCGTCGAGGCCCAGGTCACCGGCGACCCGAGCGACGACGAGACCGACGTCGGCCCGCTGGTCAGCGAGGACGCCGCCCGGCGCGTCGAGGCGTGGGTGGACGAGGCCGTCTCCGCGGGCGCCCAGCTCCTCACCGGCGGCAAGCGGGACGGCGCCTCCTACGCGCCGACCGTCCTCACCGACGTGCCGGCCGGCACCACGATCTCCTGCGAGGAGGTCTTCGGACCCGTCCTCACGGTGCAGAAGGTGAACGGCGAGGCGGAGGCGTTCGCCGCCGTCAACGACTCCAAGTACGGCCTCCAGGCGGGCGTGTTCACCCACGACCTGCAGGCCGCCTTCCGCGCCCACCGCGCCCTGGAGGTCGGCGGTGTCGTCATCGGCGACGTCCCCTCCTACCGCGCCGACCAGATGCCGTACGGCGGCGCCAAGCAGTCGGGTGTGGGCCGCGAGGGCGTGAAGTTCGCGATGGACGACTACACCTACGAGCGGGTGCTGGTGCTCACCGGACTCGCGCTCTGAGCGAGCGTCTCCCGAAGGGGCCTGGCAGCGGAGTACTCCGCCGCCAGGCCCCTTCTTCCCTCGGCCTTCTCCGGACCCTCAACCGGAGAAGCCGACGCGCGCGAGCCGCAGCGGGCCGCGCAGTCTGAGACGGACGTCGTGCACCCCCTCGGCGACGAGTCCGGCGCTCAGGGACGTGTAGTCGTACGGCGACGCCGTGGGCGTCTCCAGGGCCAGTACGGCGACGGCGGGACCCCCGTCGAGAAAGAGCTCCACCACGCCCTCCCCGGCGACCGCCGCCGTCACCTCCGTCACACCGTCCCCGAAGTCGCAGGCCCGGTAGACCAGTTCACCGTCACGCCCCCGCTCCGGCGTCACCGCGTCGCCTGCCGCCTTCGTCCGGTCGACGATCGCCGTACCGCTCTGCTCGTCGAAGTCGGCCGCCTCCAGGCCCTGTGCGCGGACCGGGCGCGGGGCGCCGGGCTCGCCGTCCAGGTGGACGGTCGTGCGCAGGCGGACGTCCTCGCTGGACGCGCCGACCAGGATGTCGTACGGACCCGGCTCCAGCCGCCACCCGCCCCGGGCCACGTCCCAGAACTCGAAGGCGGACAGGGGGACTTCGAAGGACAGCTCGGTCCGCTCGCCCGGCGCCAGGGTGAACCGGCGGTGCGCGAGCAGCTCGCGGCGCGGGCGCGGCACCGACGGCTCCACGGCCCGCGTGTACAGCTGGGCGACCTCGTCGGCCGTGACGTCACCGGTGTTGGTGACCGAGAAGGAGACGCGCAGGGCCGCGCCCTCGACACGGGCGCCCAGGTCGGCGTAGGCGAACGTGGCGTAGGACAGGCCGTGTCCGAACGGGAACAGCGGCGTGCCCTCGAAGTACAGGTACGTCTGGCGGCTGCCGATCACGTCGTAGTCGAGCAGGTCGGGCAGGTCGCCGTCGCTCTCGTACCAGGTCTGCGGCAGCCGGCCCGCGGGGGAGACGTCACCGGCCAGGACGCGGGCCAGCGCGGTGCCCGCGGCCTGCCCGCCGTGCGCCGTCCACAGCACCGCCGGCAGGGCGGAGGTGCGCACCGCGTACGGGTACGCCGAGACCAGCGCCAGGACGGTGCGCGGGTTCGCGGTGCGGGCGGCGTTCAGCAGGCGCTCCTGGTGGGCGGGGAGCCGCAGGGTCGTCCGGTCCTCGGTCTCACGGCCGTTGATGTGCGGGTCGTTGCCCGCGACGACCAGGACCACGTCGGCCTGCTCGGCGACCCGGCGCACCGCCTCCTCGCCCCGCTCGGTGACGATCAGCTCGAAGACTTCCGCATCCGTGTGGCCCTCGGCGGCAACCTTCACGCCGTCGGCGGCGACGAAGACGTGGCGACCCGTGCCGAGGTGCCTGAGGAGGTGTCCGTTCTCGTGCGGTTCCAGGCGGAACGTCTCCTGGACGACCCAGCCGCCGGGCTGGTCGGCGGAGGCGCGGACGTAACCGTCCTCGGCGACCGAGAGATAGCGGCCGTCGGGGGCGCGCAGGGTCAGCACGCCCTCACCCCAGTCGGCCAGGGCGAGTTCGGTGCCGTCCGCGCCCGTGGTCAGCGGCGGCAGGTCGGTGCGGCCGGTGAGCAGGGCCGGGTCCAACGCGCCCTCGGCGCCGCGCACCTCGTCGTCGGCGTCGGCCGCCGGGACCTCGAGGAAGGCGCCGGACGAGGTCTTGAGGCGGATGCGGTCCACACCCTCCGCGAACTCCACGCGCTCGGCGCCGAACCGCTCGTACAGGCCCTCCAGCGGAGTGGAGCGGTGGAGCAACGTGCCGCTGTACCAGTCGAGTTTGCACTCGTCGGCCAGCAGTCCGACCACCGCGATCCGGGTGTCGGGGGCGAGCGGCAGCAGACCGTCGTTCTGCAGCAGCACCACCGCCTGCTCGGCGGCCTCCCGGGCGAGGGCGCGGTGGGCCGGGGTGTCGAACTCGCCGGTGCCGGCGTGCGGGTCGTGGCGCGGGTCGAACTCGCCGAGGCGGAAGCGGACGGAGAGCTGGCGGCGCACGGCCGCGTCGATGTCCGCCTCCGACAACAGGCCCCGCTCGTAGGCGCCTTCGATCCGTGCGACGATCTGCGAGCCGTCCGTCCCGTGGTCGGTGAAGCTGTCGACGCCCGCCTGCAACGCGGCCGCCGTCGCCTCCTCGTGGGTGGCGAAGTAGTGCTCGCAGTCCACCAGGTTGGAGGGCGCGCCCGCGTCCGAGCAGACCAGCAGCTCCTCGTCGCTCCAGGTCCGCAGGTGCTCGCGCAGGTACGGGGAGACGTGGTTGGGGCGGCCGTTGACCAGGTTGTAGGCGGGCATCACCCCGGCCACCGCGCCCGCCTCGACCGTCTCGCGGAAGGCGCGCAGGTCGTACTCGTGCAGCACGCGCGGTCTGACCGAGGACGACGAAGTGGCCCGGTCCGTCTCGTTGTTGTGGGCGAGCCAGTGCTTGAGGACGGGGGCCGTGCGCCAGTACGCCGGATGGTCGCCGCGCAGCCCGTGCGTGTACGCCGTCGCGATGGCCGAGGTGAGCCTCGGGTCCTCCGCGTAGCCCTCCTCGTTGCGGCCCCACAGGGGGTGGCGCAGCAGGTTGACGGTCGGGGACCAGACGTTGAGGCCGACGCGGTCGTCGTGGACGCGCATCGCGCGGGCCTCCTTGGAGACCGCCTCGCCGATCCGGCGCACCAGGTCGGTGTTCCAGGTGGCACCGAGCCCTACGGCCTGCGGGAAGACCGTCGCCGGGCCCATCCAGGCCACGCCGTGCAGGGCCTCCTGGCCGGTGCGCCAGGCGCCGATGCCCAGCCGCTCCACGGCGGGCGCGTACTGGTGCAGGAAGGAGATCTTCTCGTCGAGCGTGAGCCGCTCCAGCAGGTCGTCGATGCGCTTCGCGAACGGCAGCTGCGGATCGCGGAACGGCGGCGTGGGCGACGTCTGTTCGGTCACGTGGGGGTCCCCTTGGGATGGAGCGGCGGAGCGCTTTCGAAGCGCTTCGATGCTCATTCGACGAGTGGTCGGGTGTCAAGAGACGCTCACTATGTCTTCAAGCGGCACATAAGAAATGGTCGTCGCTCATAGCTCGGAGGAATCTTGGAAGCGACCCTTGTGCACCCCCGGGTGTTCACTTAACCTCGCAGCAACATCGAAGCGCTTCGACTACAGGTGCAGCCAGACGGGTCGGAAGGCCGCTTCAGCTCAGCCAGTTCCACTGAAGACACCGCAGCCGACGGCCACCGCCGGGTGTCCCGGTGCGCCACGAAGGGTTGACGCAATGACGCCGAACGCCGCTTCCTCCTCCGGACCGAGCCGGAGAAGCTTCCTCGCCTCGACCGCGGTCGCCACCGCGGCGGTGGCGGGCGGGATGCCGTTGCTGGCCGCCTGCGGAGCCTCGGACAGCGGCTCGGGCGGGGGCACCAGCGCGGGCAAGAACGCCAAGAAGCTGCTGCCCGCCTACGTGGCGCACAACGTGGTGAGCCCCGACATCCCGGCCAAGAACGGCTCCTCCGTCGGCTTCACCCGCAAGCTGGTGCTGTCCGACCTGAAGACCTCGGTGCCGAAGAAGCTCGGCAAGGGCGGCAAGGTCACCGTCATGTCGCCGTTCTGGGGCTCCCCGCCCAAGCAGGACAACCCCTACTACCGGGCGATGAACGACCTCATCGGCGTCGACGTCGTCTGGCAGAACCAGGACGGCAACACCTACGACCAGAAGCTCGGCGCGGTCCTCGCCTCCAGCGACATCCCGGACGTGGTGGTCGTCCCCAGCTGGAACATGCTCGGCAGGATCCCCAGCGCCATCATCGGCAAGTTCGCCGACCTCGGCCCCTACCTGTCCGGGGACGAGGTCAAGCAGTACCCCAACCTCGCGGCGATCCCGAGCGAGGCATGGCAGCGCTGCATCTTCGGCGGCAGGCTGCGCGGCCTGCCGATGCCGGCCTCGTACGTCACCAACATCGTGCCCCTCTACCGCAAGGACGTCTTCGACAAGGAGGGCTACGAGACACCCCGGTCGGCGGACGAGTTCCTGGCCCTGGCCAAGGAGATCACCAACGCCAGGGCCAAGCGCTGGGCCTGCATGGACATGAAGTGGACGGCCTTCAACAGCTTCGGCGTGCTGTCGGGCAGCGAGAAGGCGCTCGGCTGGAACGTGATCGACGGCAAGCTGACGTACCGCATCGAGACCGAGGAGTACCTCGAAGCGCTGGAGTGGACGCGCAAGCTGTTCGCCGCCGGGGTCGTGCACCCCGACGCCAAGCTCGGCAAGAGCAACTCGGCCGACCCCGGGCCCAAGTTCGCGGCCGGCGAGTTCCTCATCTACAACCAGGACATCTCGCAGTGGTGGAGCCGCACCGCCGAACAGGCCACGCAGAACCCGGACTACGAGATCTGGGGCATGGACGTCTTCGGCCACGACGGCGGCGACCCGACCCTGTGGGCCGCGCAGCCGGCCGGCATCTTCGCCTTCGTCAACAAGAAGGCCTCCGAGTCCGTGATCCGTGACGTGCTGGCCGTCGCCAACGTCACCGCCGCGCCGTACGGCACCAAGGAGTACATGCTCACCAACTACGGCGTGGAGGGCACCCACTACACCGTCAAGGACGGTGTGCCCACCAAGACCGACGCGGGCAACAACCAGGTCGTCAACGCCTACGTGATGATCGCGAGCCCGGCCTCCACCATCGCCCATCCCGACTTCCCCGAGGTCGCCAAGGGGCAGGTCGAGTGGCAGCAGCGGATGGGCGCCTTCACCAGGAAGTCGACGTTCTGGGGCCAGCAGATCACCGAGCCCAGCCGCTACACCAACCTCTCCAACGACTTCGAGCAGCTGGAGGACGACATCGCGCGCGGCCGCAAGAAGATCAGCGACATGCAGCAGGCCGTCTCCGACTGGAAGAAGAAGGGCGGGGACAAGCTGCGCGACTGGTACCAGAAGCTTCTCGACGACAACGGCTCGGCCGCGAGCTGACCCGGCACCGAGGCAAGGAGAACGACCGTGTCCCACAGCACGGTGCCTCGGAGCAGGGCCGAGGCCACACAGCCGGCGAAGACCCCGGTGGCGTCCGGCGGCGCCACCGGTCCCCGGCGGCGAGGACGTCAGGGCAGGCTGAGCCTGCGGCTCAGGTTCAGACGCGACCGCGTGCTGATCCTGATGACGCTGCCGGCCATCCTGCTGGTCCTGCTCTTCAACTACGTGCCGATCCTCGGCAACATCGTCGCCTTCCAGGACTACGACCCCTACATCAGCGACAACGGCGTCGTCTCCATGCTGCACAGCCCCTGGGTGGGCCTGCAGAACTTCCAGGCGATCTTCCAGGACTCGGCGTTCTGGGGCGCGGTCCGCAACACGCTGGTGCTGTTCTTCCTCCAGCTCGTGCTCTACTTCCCGATCCCGATCGCCCTCGCACTGCTCGTCAACAGCGTGGTCCGGCCCCGGGTGCGGGCGATCTCGCAGGCGATCCTGTACCTGCCGCACTTCTTCTCGTGGGTGCTGGTCATCTCCGTCTTCCAGCAGCTCTTCAGCGGCGCGGGCCTGCTCTCCCAACTCCTCAGGCAGCACGGCTACGACGGCTTCGACCTGATGACCGACCCGGACACCTTCAAGTTCCTGGTCACCGCGCAGAGCATCTGGAAGGACGCCGGCTGGGGCGTCATCGTCTTCCTCGCCGCGCTCGCCTCGGTCCCGCCCGACCTGTACGAGGCCGCCGCGATGGACGGCGCCGGGCGCTGGCGGCGGATGTGGCACGTCACCCTGCCGGCGCTGCGGCCGGTGATCGCGCTGCTGCTGGTGCTGAGGGTCGGTGACGCGCTGACCGTCGGCTTCGAGCAGATCCTGCTGCAACGGGACGCCGTCGGACCGTCGGCGGCGGAGGTCCTGGACACCTTCGTCTGGTGGAACGGCGTCCGCAACCAGGACTTCGGCTACGCGGCCGCCGCCGGGCTGATCAAGGGCGTGGTGAGTCTCGGTCTCGTCCTCGTCGCGAACAAGGTGGCCCATCTCATGGGCGAGCAGGGGGTGTACAAGAAGTGACCGCCGTCGTGGACAAGCCCGTCGTGGACGCACCGGGCGCCGGCAGGCCGGGCAGGTGGGCCGCCCCGCCCCGGCCGGTGTGGGAGGAGGAACCCGGCAAGGTGGGTCTGGCCGGCAAGGGCCTCGTGCTCACCCTCGCCTGCCTGGGCATCCTCTTCCCGCTGTGGATCATCGTCGTCACCAGCCTGTCGTCACGCAGGACGATCGACGAGGCCGGGGGACTGGTGATGGTGCCCAAGGGGGTCACCTTCGTCGCCTACAAGGAGCTCCTCAGCGGCGGCCAGGTCACCCGCGCGGCGATCATCAGCGTCGTCATCACCGTGGTCGGCACGCTGTTCTCGATGACCGTGTCCGTGCTGTGCGCGTACGGGCTGTCGCGGACCGGGTCGCTCGGGCACCGCTGGTTCCTGATGCTGCTGCTGGCGACGATGTTCTTCAGCGCGGGGCTGATCCCGACGTACCTGCTGGTGCAGTCGCTGGGCCTGACCGACACCTATCTGGCGCTGATCCTGCCCAGCGCGGTGAGCGTCTTCAACATCCTCGTGCTGCGCGGCTTCTTCATGGGGATATCGCAGGAACTCGTCGACAGCGCGCGGATCGACGGGGCGGGCGACTTCCGGATCCTGTGGCAGATCGTGATGCCGCTGTCCCGGGCGGTGCTCGCGGTGATCACCCTGTTCTACGCCGTCGGGTACTGGAGCGCGTGGTTCAACGCGTCGCTGTACCTCAACGACCAGGACATGATGCCGCTGCAGAACGTCATGATCCAGCTCGTGCAGAAGCAGGAGGCGCCGGTCGGGCTGGGACAGGCGATCAAGACGGGGCAGCTGTCGGGGCTGGCGGTGCAGATGGCCGTCATGGTGATGGCGCTGCTGCCGGTGGCCGTGCTGTCGCCGTTCGTGCAGAAGCACTTCAAGAAGGGCATGCTGACCGGCGCGGTGAAGGGCTGACCGACGCCCGCTCAGGCCGGGGGCGTGGTCTGACGGCGGCTGCGGGTCGTACGTGGCCGGTCGCGCCCAAGCGGCGGAGCCGCACACCGACACAACACCGCGCCCCAGGTAACTCCCCCCGCCCTCTTTCCCGTTGCGAGGTGTATGTCATGTACGCGTCCGGCCTGAGTCGTCGTCCCGTCCTCTCCGGGCTGCCGTCCCGCGAAGGGCGTGCGCCGGCTGCCGACAAGGCCACCTCCTACCGCTGGGACGACCGCGCCGCCCGCTGGACGCCCCTTCTCGACCAGCTCGGCTGGGACGACTGGAACCTCCTCGGGGTCGAGGCGAAGGCCGTCGACCCGGCCCACCCCGACCGGCTCTGCCTCGCCCTCGGCACCTACGCCCAGTCCTGGGCCGGCGACGGGTCCGTGCCGCGGTCCGAGGACCGGGGAGCCACCTTCAGCCGTCCCGACGTGGACGTCAGGCTCGGCGCGAACGAGGACGGCCGGGGCGCCACTTGGCCGGCGGTCGGCGCCTTCCCGGGCAGCCCGAGTGCGAACGGGCAGGGCGTCACCCTGCTCGTCGCCGCCGGGCGGACCGTCTACGCCGGCTGGGGCGACTCCGACGACCCCTACCGGACCGCCGACGGAACCACCTGGGAGGCCGTTCCGGGGCAGCCCCCCGGCACCACCGCCAAGGCCCCGATCCGCGCCGCCCACGACGCCCACGCCCGCGAGCTGTACGTGACGTACGCCGACGCGCCCGGCGGCAGCGACACCTTCGGCTACGGCGGGGTCGCCGTCGCCGCCGGCCGGCCCGGAACCGTCGTCGTCTCCACCAACGACCGGTGGGCGGCGGTCGACACCCTGTTCCGCAGCACCGACGGCGGTCGCACCTGGACGTCCCTGAAGGACTCCGCCGTCCTCGACGTCTCCGAGACTCCTTTCCTCACGTGGGGTGACGCCCGGCCGAAGCTCGGCTGGTGGATCCAGGCCGTCGCCGTCGACCCGTACGACGCCCATCACGTCGTCTACGGCACCGGCACCGGCGCCGCGCTCTGCGGCACCCGCGACCTCGTCCACTGGGCGCCGCGGATCCGTCCCGACGCCCTGCGCCGGCTCCTCGCGGGCATCGCGGCCGGCGCCGGTGTCCGCCCCGTGCTCGACGGGCTGCCCGAGCAGGCCGCACCCGTCACCGTCGGAGTCCCCCGCACGTGCCGGGAGCTGCTGATCGGCGTGACCGTCACGGACGAGGTCGCCCTCGGCCGGTACGGCGTGGTGGTGTTGCGCCCATGAACCTCGTCCACAGCACCTGGGAACCCCGCCCCGCCGCCCGCTGGGAGGACGGCTTCCTGAGCGGCAACGGCCACCACGGCGCCCTCGTGTTCGGTGAACCGAACGACGAGCGGGTCGTCGTCACCCATCACGCCCTCGTCCGCCCCAACGGCGGCGAATCCGCCCGCCCGCCGCAGCTGGCCGCCGAACTCCCCGCACTACAGGACCGGTTGCTCGCCGGTGACCTGCACGCCGCCGAATCCTTCACCGACGGCCGCGCGCTGCAATGGGTGCAGCCCTTCCACCCCGCCTTCCAGGTACGGCTGCGCGGCGCGTCCGGCGGCGAGCCGCGCCGCTACCGCCGCTCGGTCGACTTCACGACCGGCGTCGTGGAGGAGGTCTGCGAGGGCTTCGGCAGCCGCGTCTTCGTGTCGCGGGCGGACGACGTCGTCGTCCAGCACGTCACCGCCGCCCGCCTCGACGTCACCCTGGACCACCGGCTGCCCGGCGCGCCCCACAACCTCGCCGTCGGCGAGGGCGCCGTCCTCAGCCCCGAGGGCGCCCTGCTCACCCTGCGCGTCCGCTACCCCGGCGGCGAGACGGCGTACACCGGGCTCACCCTCGTCGTGGTCACCGGCGGCAAGACCGCGCTCACACCCCCGGGCGTGCGGGTCACCGGCGCCGAGTCCGTGCTGCTGCTGACCCGGGTGCTGCGGCACACCGGCGACCTCGACACCGCACCGCACGCCCGCGCCCTGCGCGACACCCTGCCGGACACCGAGGACCCGTACACCACCCTCCTGGAGCGGCACACCGCCCTCCACCGCACCGCCTACGAACGCGTCACCCTCGACCTCGGCGCCGACCCGGCCGAACGCGGCTTGCCCGGCTCGCAGCTGCTCACCCGACCGGACAGCCCCGCCCTCCTGGAGCGCCTCTTCGCCGCCGGCCGCTACCACCTGCTCTCCGCCAGCGGCCTCAACCCGCCCCGCCTGACCGGCCTGTGGACCGGCGACTGGGACACGGCCTGGTCCGGCGCCTTCACCCACGACGCCAACCTCAACCTCCAGACGGCCTCCGCGGCAGCCGCCGACCTGCCCGAAGTCACCGCCGCCCACGCGTCGCTGATCAACCGTCAGCTCGCGGACTGGGCCGACAACGCCCGTACCGTCTTCGGCTGCCGCGGAGTCGTCGCCCCCGCGCACAGCGACGGCGCGTCCGGGCTGTCGTACCACTTCAGCCGCGAGTACCCGCTGCACCTGTGGACGGCCGGCGCCGACTGGCTGCTCAAGCCGCTCGTCGACCACGACGAGACCCACGGCACCCGCGACCCCCGCACCGCCCACGCCCTCGCCGAAGTCGCCCTGTTCTACGAGGACTTCCTCACCCGCGAGGACCCGGACGGCCACCTGGTCGTCGTCCCCTCCTACTCGCCCGAGAACCACCCCGCGGGTGCCGGCTGGGGCGTGCTCAACGCGGCCATGGACCTCTCGGCCGCCCGGCACGCCCTGCTGACCGCCGCCGCGTACCACCCCGAGCACGCCGACCGCTGGCGCGCCCTCGCCGACCGGCTCCCACCGCACCGGGTCAACGCCGACGGCGCCCTCGCCGAATGGGCCTGGCCCGGCCTCGACGACACCTACGACCACCGCCACCTCAGCCACCTCTACGGCGTCTGGCCCCTGGACGAGATCAACCCCTACGACACCCCGGACCTCGCCACCGCCGCCCACCGCGCCCTCGAACTGCGCGGCGCCGAGAACGACTCCGCGCACGGCCATCTGCACCACGCCCTGGTCGCCGCCCGGCTGCGCGACGGCGAACGGGTCGCGCACGCCCTCGGCCAGGTCCTCAAGGGCGACTTCTTCCATACCTCGCTGATGAGCGCCCACTACCCGCACCGCGACGTCTACAACGCGGACGCCGCCCACACCCTGCCCGCCGTGCTGATCGAGGCGCTCGTGCAGTCCACCCCCGACCGCCTGGTCCTGCTGCCCGCGCCGCCCGCCGCCCACCCCAGCGGCCGGCTCCGCGGCGTCCGCACCCGGTTCGGCGCCCGGCTCGACCTGACCTGGAGCCCGCACGAGACGACCGCGGTGCTGCGCCCCACGCGCAGTTGCCGCGTCGAACTCCGGACTTCCTCCGGCGCACGGCCGCTCGACCTCGTCGCCGGAGAAGACCACGTCCTCACCCTGGGGACGTGGTAACCCCCCGCACCTCCCCCCACCCATGGAAGGGACACCATGGCAACACGCACCCTGACGAAGAGGATCACCATGGCGCTGGTGGCGCCCGCGCTGGCCCTCGGCGCCACGGTCGGACTCGCCTCCGCGCCCGCCTCCGCCGCCGTCTGGAGCTCCTGCGACCAGTGGGCCAACACCACGCTGAACGGCTACACGCTCTACAACAACATCTGGGGCTCCGGCGCCGGCACCCAGTGCATCTGGGCCAACTCCGGCACCAACTGGGGCGTCAACGCCAACCACCCCAACACCGGCGGCATCAAGTCCTACCCCAACGCCAAGAAGGTGATCAACAAGTCGGTCACCTCGCTCGGTTCGCTCTCCAGCAGCTACAACGTCACGGTCCCGTCGTCCGGCGCGTACAACACGTCGTACGACATCTGGGACACCAACTACGACTACGAGATCATGCTCTGGATGAACAAGACCGGAGCCGTCGGCCCGCTCGGCACCTCGCAGGGCACCCTCACGCTGGGCGGTCACACCTGGACCGTCTACAAGGGCAACAACGGCGCCAACGACGTGTTCTCCTTCGTCCGCACCTCCAACTCCAGCTCCGGCACGGTCAACATCCTGCCGATCCTGAAGTGGATCAAGGACACCAAGGGCTGGTTCGGCAACGTGACCATCGGCGACCTGCAGTTCGGCTTCGAGATCACGTCCTCCTCCGGCGGCCTGGACTTCACCGTCAACAGCGAGAGCGTCAGCAGCAGTTGAGCCGCAGGGTCGGCCCCCGGCGCGGGGGCCGACCCGTCGCTCAGTCCGCGATCGGCAGCCGCGCCCCGTCGCGCAGGAACAGCGGGATGCGCTCCAGCGGGGCGTCGACCGTCACGGGCGCACCGCCCTCGTACGTCTCACCCGTCCACGCGTCCGTCCACGACGCCCCCGCCGGAAGGTACGCCGTGCGGGCCGTCGCACCCGCCGTGAGCACCGGCGCGACCAGCAGGTCCGGCCCGAACAGATAGGCGTCGTCGACCGACCAGGCCGCCTGGTCCTCGGGGAACTCCAGGAACAGCGGCCGCATCACCGGCAGCCCCTCCTCGTGGGCCGCCCGCATGGCCTCCAGCACGTACGGCCGCAGGCGCTCGCGCAGGCGCAGGTACCGCTCCAGGATCGCGCCGGCCTCCTCGCCGTACGACCACACCTCGTTCGGGCCGCCGGTCATCTCCGGACCGAGCGGCATGCCCGGGTCGCGGAAGCCGTGCAGGCGCATCAGCGGGGACAGCGCGCCGAACTGGAACCAGCGCACCATCACCTCGCGGTACGCCGGGTCGTCCGGGTCGCCGCCGTGGAAGCCGCCGATGTCCGTGTTCCACCAGGGGATGCCCGACAGCGCGGTGTTGAGGCCGGCCGCGATCTGCCGGCGCAGGGTCGGGAAGTCGGTGCCGATGTCACCGGACCACAGGGCGGCGCCGTAGCGCTGACTGCCCGCCCAGGCCGAGCGGTTGAGGGTGATGACCTCCTCGCCCTCGGCCCGCAGGCCGTCGTGGAAGGTGCGGGAGTTCTCGGCCGGGTAGAGGTTGCCGACCTCCAGGCCGGGGCCCGCCCAGTAGCGCAGGTTCTCCTGGAAGCCGGGCTTGAGCTCGGGTTCGCAGGCGTCCAGCCAGAACGCCGTGATGCCGTACGGCACCAGGTAGTTGTCCCGCACCCTCGACCACACGAACCGGCGCGCGTCCGGGTTCGTCGCGTCGTAGAAGGCGACCTGGACCGTCGAGGCGACCTCCTTGTCCGGCCAGTCGGCGTGCGCCAGCGGGCCGTACTGGGTGCCGATGAAGTACCCGCGCTGCTCCATCACCGGGTGGTTCTCACTCAGCGGCGACACCGACGGCCACACGCTCACCACCAACTTGATGCCCAGCTCGTCCAGTTCGCGGACCATCGCCGCCGGGTCCGGCCACTCCTTCGGGTCGAACTTCCACTCGCCCAGGTGCGTCCAGTGGAAGAAGTCGCAGACGATCGCCGAGATCGGCAGTCCCCGCCGCTTGTACTCCCGGGCCACGGCGAGGAGTTCGTCCTGTGTGCGGTAGCGCAGCTTGCACTGCCAGAAGCCCGCCGCCCACTCCGGCAGCATCGGCGTGCGGCCGGTCACCGCGCTGTAGCGGCGCTGGCCGTCGGCCGGGCCGCCCACGGTGATCCAGTAGTCGATCTGTCGTGCCGAGTCGGCCACCCACCGGGTGCCGTTGTGCGCCAGCTCCACGCGGCCGATCGCCGGGTTGTTCCACAGCAGGGTGTAGCCGCGGCTGGAGGTGAGCACGGGGACGGAGACCTCGGCGTTGCGCTGGACGAGGTCGAGGACCAGGCCCTTCTGGTCGAGGCGGCCGTGCTGGTGCTGGCCCAGGCCGTACAGCTTCTCGTCGTCGTAGGCGGCGAAGCGCTGCTCCAGGCGGTGGTGGCCGTTGCCCACGGCGGTGTACAGCCGCGGGCCCGGCCACCAGAAGTGGGCCCGCTCCTCGGCCAGCACCTCGCCGCCGTCGTCCGTGCGCACGAAGCGGACCAGGCCCTCGGCGTCGACCTCGACGGTCAGCGCGCCGACCGTCAGCCGCCCTTCTCCGTCACCGATCTTGACGCTGGACCCGGTGGCCGGCGGCTCGTCGAGCAGCGCGCCCGGCAACCCGTCGAGGATCGGCCCGCCGAGCCGGGCGCGCACCCGGACCGCGTCCGGCCCCCACGGCTCGACACGGAGGGTCTCCTGGCGGCCGCTCCACTCCAGCGCGCCGTCCCGTTCGCGGAAGGTGCCGACGGTGGGGGACGACTGCGCCAGGCCGACCGTGCCCTGACTGGTCTGGTTTTCGGCAGGCTGATTCACGAGGGGTGCTCCCGAAAGGTCAGAGGGGTGCCCGCGGGCAAGAGAGGACGGGCAAGCGAAGGCGGGCAGGGGAAGACGGACAGGGGAAGACGGGCAAGGGAGGCGGGACGGAGGAGGACGGGACGGGGAAGACGGGGTCAGGACTGGCCGGAGGGTGCCGGTCCGGTGCTCGCCCGGACCGTCAGCTCCGGCGCGATCAGCACCACGTCGTCCGTGCCCCGGCCGTCGAGCTTGGCGACCAGGTGCTCCACGGCGTACCGGCCCATCTCCTGGGCGGGAATGGCGACGGACGTCAGCCGCACCGAGGCCTGCGTGGCGACCTGTTCGGGGCAGACCGCGACCACCGACACGTCCTCGGGCACGGCACGGCCCTGCTGGCGCAGCAGCGCGAGCAGGGGCTCCACCGCCGACTCGTTCTGCACGACGAAGCCCGTGGTGCCCGGGCGCTCGTCGAGGATGCGGGCGAGGGTGACGGCCATCGCGTCGTATCCGCCCTCGCACGGGCGGTGCAGCAGCCGGATGCCCAACTCCCGGGCGCGCGAGCGCAGTCCGTCGAGGGTGCGCTCGGCGAAACCGGTGTGCCGCTCGTAGACCGCGGGGGCCTCGCCGATGACAGCGATGTCGCGGTGGCCGAGCATCGCCAGGTGCTCCACGCACAACGCGCCCGTCGCCCGGAAGTCGAGGTCGACACAGGTGAGACCGGTGGTGTCGGCGGGCAGCCCGATCAGCACCGAGGGCTGGTCGGTGCCGCGCAGCAACGGCAGCCGCTCGTCGTCGAGTTCGACGTCCATCAGGATCATCGCGTCGGCCAGCCCGCTGCCGGTGACCCGGCGGACGGCGTCGGGTCCCTCCTCACCGGTCAGCAGCAGGACGTCGTAACCGTGCGTCCGGGCCGTGGTGGCGACGGCGATGGCGATCTCCATCATCACCGGCACGTACATGTCGGTGCGCAGCGGGATCATCAGCGCGATGATGTTCGACCGGTTGCTGGCCAGGGCCCGCGCGCCCGCGTTCGGGTGGTAGCCCAGCTCGCGGATGCTCTGCTCGACCCGCTGCCGGGTGGTCGCGGAGATGGACCGCTTGCCGCTGAGGACATAGCTCACCGTGCTCGCCGAGACTCCGGCGTGCTGGGCGACCTCGGCGAGGGTGACCATCCAGCTCTCCCAGCGGTGTGAAGCGCTTCGACAGTGCGCGTTGCGAACAAGGGTGGGTGGGGGTGGTCCGACACTAGCTCCTCGTGAGAGCGGGTGTCCATAGGCTGTCGAAGCGCTTCGACAGCTTTCCCGGGCCGCGTTCGCAGGAACCCGTGGGAGCCGTCGTATCCGAACCGTCCCCCGGAAGGACCCCCGACGCAACACCGCGGACCGGGCCCGCCCGGGACGGCGGACGGCCTCCACCCACTCGGCCGGCATCGGCCGAACGGCTGCACGAAGGGTGGTGGGCTCGCCCGGGATCGGGTACATACGATCGGGTAGCACCCGTCGGTAACCAATACGGTCCAAGATCCCGATTCGCGGCGAGGTGAGCCTCATGTCCGCCAGCCCCACCGACTCCGCTGGACGTCCCACCGTCTCCGAACGTGAGGCCCGCCAAGTGGCGGAGGCGGCCCGGGAACAGGAGTGGCGCAAGCCCAGCTTCGCCAAGGAACTGTTCCTCGGCCGGTTCCGCCTCGACCTCATCCACCCCCACCCCCTGCCGACCGACGAGGCCGCCCAGCGCGGTGAGGAGTTCCTCGCCAAGCTGCGCGACTTCTGCGAGACCAAGGTCGACGGCGCCCTGATCGAACGCGAGGGACGCATCCCCGACGAGGTCGTCCAGGGCCTCAAGGAACTCGGCGCCCTCGGCATGAAGATCGACACCAAGTACGGCGGCCTCGGCCTCACCCAGGTGTACTACAACAAGGCGCTCACCCTGGCCGGTTCCGCCAGCCCCGCGATCGGTGTGCTGCTGTCGGCCCACCAGTCGATCGGCGTACCGCAGCCGCTGAAGCTGTTCGGCACGCAGGAACAGAAGGAGACGTTCCTGCCCCGGTGCGCCCGCACCGACATCAGCGCCTTCCTGCTCACCGAGCCCGACGTCGGCTCCGACCCGGCCCGCCTGGCCACCAGCGCGGTGCCCGACGGGGACGACTACGTCCTCGACGGGGTGAAGCTGTGGACCACCAACGGCGTCGTCGCCGACCTGCTGGTCGTGATGGCGCGGGTGCCCAGGAGCGAGGGCCACCGGGGCGGCATCACCGCCTTCGTCGTGGAGACCAACTCGCCCGGCATCACCGTCGAGAACCGCAACGCCTTCATGGGCCTGCGCGGCATCGAGAACGGCGTCACCCGCTTCCACCAGGTCCGGGTCCCCGCCGCCCACCGCATCGGCGAGGAGGGCCAGGGCCTGAAGATCGCGCTGACCACGCTCAACACCGGCCGGCTCTCGCTGCCCGCCTCCTGCGTGGCCGCCGGCAAGTGGTGCCTGAAGATCGCCCGCGAGTGGTCGGCCGCGCGCGAGCAGTGGGGCAAGCCCATCGCCCACCACGAGGCGGTCGGTTCGAAGATCTCCTTCATCGCGGCGACGACCTTCGCCCTGGAGTCCGTGCTCGACCTGTCCTCGCAGATGGCCGACGAGAACCGCAACGACATCCGCATCGAGGGCGCGCTGGCCAAGCTCTACGCCTCCGAGATGGCCTGGAAGATCGCCGACGAACTGGTGCAGATCCGCGGCGGCCGCGGCTTCGAGACCGCGGAGTCCCTCGCGGCCCGCGGCGAACGGGCCGTCCCCGCCGAACAGGTCCTGCGCGACCTGCGCATCAACCGCATCTTCGAGGGCTCGACGGAGATCATGCACCTCCTCATCGCCCGCGAGGCGGTCGACGCCCACCTGTCCGTCGCCGGCGACCTCATCGACCCCGACAAGTCCCTCCAGGACAAGGCGAAGGCGGGCGTGGGCGCCGGCGTCTTCTACGCCAGGTGGCTGCCGAAACTGGTCGCCGGGCCCGGACAACTCCCGGTCTCCTACGGCGAGTTCAAGCGCGAGGTCGATCTCTCCGGGCACCTGCGGTACGTCGAACGGCACGCCCGCAAGCTGGCCCGCTCGACCTTCTACGCCATGTCCCGCTGGCAGGGGCGCATGGAGTCCAAGCAGGGCTTCCTGGGCCGGATCGTGGACATCGGCGCCGAACTGTTCGCGATGAGCGCCTCCTGCGTGCGCGCCGAACTCCTGCGCAGCCAGGGCCACCAGGGCCGCGAGGCCTACCAACTCGCCGACGCCTTCTGCCGCCAGGCCCGCATCCGCGTCGAGGAACTCTTCAACCGGCTGTGGACCAACACCGACGACCTCGACCGCACGGTGGTCAAGGGCGTGCTGTCCGGCACGTACGCGTGGCTGGAGGCGGGCATCGTCGACCCCTCGGGCGAGGGCCCGTGGATCGCGGAGACGGACCCCGGGCCCTCCAAGCGGGACAACGTCCACCGCCCGATCCGGTAGGTCAGCAGTACTTGTCGCTCGGATCCCGCGTCGTCCAGGAACAGGAGTCAACCTTCGTACCGCTGGCCTTGGTCAGGGTGGCGGTGTCGCTGGTGTTGTTCCAGACGTACCAGCCGCGGTTCTGGTACTTGTGCGACGCGGTGTCCGTGCCCTTGCCGGTGTGGATCTTCATGTACTTCCCGGCGCCGATCTTGACGTTCTTGAAGGTGTACTTGTGGTTCTGCTTGTCCTTCAGGACCCAGCCCTTCAGCGAGATCGCCGAGCCGCTGGTGTTCTTGATCTGCACCCACTCCGCGTTCAGGCTGGCGTTGGAGCCCGTGTCCGAGCCGGGGCTGTCGAACCAGACGTGGTAGATGACCACGCCGCCGGCCGCCTCGGCCGGAGAGCTGAGCAGGGTGCCGGTGAGCAGCGCGGCGCCCGCGAGCGCGGGCAGGGCAGCACGTATTCGCATCGAAATCCCCCCAGGGTCTTGTACGCCGGCCGACCGTCCCGCCGACCGGTAGGGAAGAAGTGTTATCACAAGATCTTCACGTGTACTTCACAAAGGGGGTTTCTGCTTCAATCCGCACAGGAACCGACAAGCCACCCGCCCGAGGGACGCGCTGTCCTTTTGCCGCCCGGCCTCGGCAACAATGGAGGGATGACCGACAGTCCAGCCCCTCTCGCCGACCCGCACCTCGTCTACGACCCCGTGGCGGGCGGCGGTCCGAAGGACGTGGTGATCCTCGGCTCCACCGGCTCGATCGGCACCCAGGCCGTCGACCTCGTGCTGCGCAACCCCGACCGCTTCCGGGTCACCGGGCTCTCCGCCCACGGCGGCCGGGTCGCCCTCCTCGCCGAGCAGGCCCACCGGCTCGGGGTGCGGACCGTGGCGGTCGCCCGCGAGGACGTCGTACCGCAGCTGCGCGAGGCGCTGACCGGCCTGTACGGCGCGGGACGGCCGCTCCCCGAGATCCTCGCCGGCCCGGAGGCGGCCACCCAGCTCGCCGCCGCCGACTGCCACACCGTGCTGAACGGCATCACCGGCTCGATCGGACTCGCCCCCACGCTCGCCGCCCTGGAGGCCGGCCGCACCCTGGCGCTCGCCAACAAGGAGTCGCTCATCGTCGGCGGCCCGCTGGTCAAGGCCCTCGCCAAGCCGGGGCAGATCATCCCGGTCGACTCCGAGCACGCGGCCCTCTTCCAGGCCCTCGCCGCGGGCACCAGAGCGGACGTGCGCAAGCTGGTGGTCACCGCCTCCGGCGGTCCCTTCCGCGGCCGTACGAAGGAACAGCTCGCCGGCGTCACCGTCGAGGACGCCCTCGCCCACCCCACCTGGGCCATGGGCCCGGTCATCACGATCAACTCCGCGACGCTGGTCAACAAGGGGCTGGAGGTCATCGAGGCGCACCTCCTCTACGACATTCCCTTCGACCGCATTGAGGTGGTCGTGCATCCCCAGTCGTATGTCCACTCGATGATTGAGTTCACGGACGGATCGACGATCGCCCAGGCGACCCCGCCCGACATGCGCGGGCCGATCGCCATCGGCCTCGGCTGGCCGGAGCGGGTGCCCGACGCGGCCCCCGCCTTCGACTGGAGCAAGGCCTCGACGTGGGAGTTCTTCCCGCTCGACAACGACGCGTTCCCCTCGGTCGGCCTCGCCCGGCACGTCGGCGAGCTCGCGGGCACCGCCCCGGCGGTGTTCAATGCGGCCAACGAGGAGTGCGTGGAGGCGTTCCGCGGCGGCGCGCTGCCGTTCAACGGGATCATGGAGACCGTGACGCGGGTGGTGGAGGAGCACGGCACCCCGGTCACGGGAACCTCGCTCACCGTGTCGGACGTCCTCGAAGCGGAGACCTGGGCCCGCACCCGGGCCCGGGAACTGGCGGCACAGACGGCGGAGGCCCGTGCATGACGACCCTGATGTTCTTCCTCGGCATAGTGGTCTTCGCGTTCGGCCTGCTGGTCTCGATCGCGTGGCACGAGCTGGGACACCTCTCCACGGCCAAGCTCTTCGGCATCCGCGTGCCGCAGTACATGGTCGGCTTCGGCCCCACCATCTGGTCGCGCAAGAAGGGCGAGACCGAGTACGGCATCAAGGCCGTCCCGTTCGGCGGCTACATCCGCATGATCGGCATGTTCCCGCCCGGCCCCGACGGCCAGCTCACCGCCCGCTCCACCTCGCCCTGGCGCGGCATGATCGAGGACGCCCGCTCGGCGGCCTTCGAGGAACTGCGCCCCGGCGACGAGACCCGCCTCTTCTACACCCGCGCCCCCTGGAAGCGGGTCATCGTGATGTTCGCGGGCCCCTTCATGAACCTCATCCTGGCGGTGGGCCTCTTCTTCACCGTCCTGATGGGCTTCGGCATCTCCCAGCAGACGACGACCGTCAGCTCGGTCTCCCAGTGCGTCATCGCCCAGAGCGAGAACCGCGACTCCTGCAAGAAGTCCGACCCGGCCTCCCCGGCCGCGGCGGCGGGTCTGAAGGCCGGCGACAAGATCGTCTCCTTCGACGGTGTGAGGACGGACGACTGGAACAAGCTCTCCGACCTGATCCGCGCCACCCCCGGCAAGACGGTCCCGATCGTCGTCGAGCGCAAGGGCAAGGAGCTCACGCTCCACGCCACCATCGCCACCAACCAGGTCGCCAAGAAGGACTCCAGCGGCCAGATCGTCCAGGGCCAGTACGTCCGCGCCGGCTTCCTCGGCTTCAGCGCCGCCACCGGCATCGTCAAGCAGGACTTCGGCCAGTCGGTGACCTGGATGGGCGACCGCGTCGGCGACGCCGTCGACTCCATCGCTGGCCTGCCCGCCAAGATCCCCGGCCTGTGGGACGCGGCCTTCGGTGACGGCAAGCGCGCGGCCGACTCCCCGATGGGCGTGGTCGGCGCGGCCCGGGTCGGCGGCGAGATCTTCACCCTCGACATCCCGGCCAGCCAGCAGCTGGCGATGTTCGTCATGCTGGTCGCCGGCTTCAACCTCTCCCTGTTCCTGTTCAACATGCTCCCGCTGCTGCCCCTGGACGGCGGCCACATCGCGGGCGCCCTGTGGGAGTCCCTGCGGCGGAACGTGGCGAAGGTGCTGCGCCGGCCGGACCCGGGCCCGTTCGACGTGGCGAAGCTGATGCCGGTGGCGTACGTGGTGGCGGGCATCTTCGTCTGCTTCACCCTTCTCGTGCTGGTGGCGGACGTGGTTAACCCGGTGAAAATCACGTAGTCACGCTTAGTTCGCGGCGGCCTGGAACTGTTTGTTCCAGGCCGCCTTCCATTGAGTGGGTTTAGGGGGCGGGATGTGCCTGGGCCTGCGCGTGTGCCGTAATCTCGAAGCCTGGAGCCCGGCGCTGACGGGACCGGACCTTGATCCACGACTTGGGGTTGCACAGCAGATGACTGCGATTTCTCTCGGCATGCCGTCCGTTCCGACCAAGCTCGCCGAGCGCCGGAAGAGCCGGCAGATCCAGGTCGGCTCCGTGGCGGTCGGCGGGGACGCGCCGGTCTCGGTCCAGTCCATGACCACCACGCGTACGTCGGACATCGGCGCCACGCTCCAGCAGATCGCCGAGCTCACCGCGTCCGGCTGCCAGATCGTGCGGGTCGCCTGCCCCACGCAGGACGACGCGGACGCGCTGGCGACCATCGCCAAGAAGTCGCAGATCCCGGTCATCGCCGACATCCACTTTCAGCCGAAGTACGTCTTCGCGGCGATCGAGGCCGGCTGCGCCGCGGTGCGGGTGAACCCCGGGAACATCAAGCAGTTCGACGACAAGGTCAAGGAGATCGCCAAGGCCGCCAAGGACCACGGCACGCCGATCCGCATCGGCGTCAACGCGGGCTCCCTGGACAAGCGGCTGCTCCAGAAGTACGGCAAGGCGACACCGGAGGCCCTCGTCGAGTCCGCCCTGTGGGAGGCGTCGCTCTTCGAGGAGCACGACTTCCGGGACATCAAGATCTCCGTCAAGCACAACGACCCGGTCGTGATGATCGAGGCGTACCGGCAGCTCGCCGCGCAGTGCGACTACCCGCTGCACCTCGGTGTGACGGAGGCGGGCCCGGCGTTCCAGGGCACCATCAAGTCGGCCGTCGCCTTCGGCGCCCTCCTCTCCCAGGGCATCGGCGACACGATCCGCGTCTCCCTCTCCGCGCCGCCCGTGGAGGAGGTCAAGGTCGGCAACCAGATCCTGGAGTCGCTCAACCTCAAGCAGCGCGGTCTGGAGATCGTCTCCTGCCCGTCCTGCGGGCGCGCCCAGGTCGACGTCTACAAGCTGGCCGAAGAGGTCACCGCGGGACTCACCGGCATGGACGTCCCCCTTCGCGTGGCCGTCATGGGCTGCGTGGTCAACGGCCCCGGCGAGGCCCGCGAGGCCGACCTCGGCGTCGCCTCCGGCAACGGCAAGGGCCAGATCTTCGTCAAGGGCGAGGTCATCAAGACCGTCCCCGAGTCCAAGATCGTGGAAACCCTCATCGAGGAGGCCATGAAGCTGGCCGAACAGATGGAGGCGTCCGGCGTCGCCTCGGGCGAGCCGTCGGTCTCGGTGACGGGCTGAGCGGCGTACGTCGAGAGCTTGGCGAGACGGAGCGACCATCGCAGGAGACGCCGAGGGCTCCGGGGCTTGCGTGCGAAGTCAGCCACCTCCCAAGCCCGCCACCTCCCAGAGTGAGCCACTCCCCACCGCGGAAGCCGGTCGTTCAAGGGGCGTCGTTTGCGGGCCGTCGGTGGGGGATCTTCCCCGGTCCGGGTGTCGCCGCTAGCTTCTCTCACGACGTCGTCACGACCGTCGGCGCCGAGAAAGCGCTCCCCGGCGTGCTCTCGGGGCGGACCGGAGGGAGAGCCCGATGGCCATGGCGGAGCCCCGGCGGGCGCGGACACCGGCCCGGGCCAAGCGCGTCACCATCGCGGACGTCGCCCGCGCAGCCGACGCCTCCGTCTCCACCGTCTCCCGCGTGCTCAACGGCATCGGCACCGTCGACCCCGTCCTCGCCGGCCGCGTACGGCTGGCCATCGACGAGCTCGGCTACCGGCCCAGCGCCGCCGCCCAGGGCCTGGCCCGAGGCCGGTCGGGCAGCATCGGCGTCCTCGTGCCCGACCTGGCGAACCCGCACTTCAGCGACCTCATCAAGACGTTCTCCGCCGCCGCCCGCGAGCGCGGCGCCCGGGTCGTCGTCATGGACTCCGACGAGGACCCGGCGGTGGAGCGCGAACTCGCCGAGGACCTGATGCGCTACGCCGACGGGCTGCTGCTCGCCTCGCCCCGCATGCCCCGCCGGGACCTCGCCGCCCTCGTCGCCCGCGGACTGCCGCTCCTCGTCGCCAACCGGCAGGAACCCGGCCTCGCCCTGACCTCCGTCTGCGTGGACTTCTACCAGGGCCTGCTCGCCCTGTGCGGCCACCTCTCGCAACTGGGCCACCGCAAGGTCGCCTACCTCGCCGGCCCGCAGGGCTCCTGGGCCAACAAGGAGCGGCTGCGCGCCCTGTCCGGCGCCCGCGCCTTCGGGCTCGAGGTGACCGTCCTGGCCTGCGGGTCCACCACCGACGAGGGGTACGACGCCGGGCCCGCCGTCCTCGACAGCGCGGCCACCGCCGTCGTCGCGTACAACGACTTCGTCGCCCTGGGCCTGCTGTCCCGGCTGACCGAGACCGGCGTGCGGGTGCCGGCGCAGCTGTCCCTGACCGGGTTCGACGAGATCGACCTCGCCCGCTACTCCTCGCCGCCGCTGACGACGGTAGCGGTACCCCGCGGCGGACTCGGCCGGGTCGCCGGGGACGCGCTGGCGCGGCTCATGGCGGGGGACGACGGAGTGGAATCCGTGACTCTCCCCGTTGAGCTGCGCGTTCGCGGTTCGTCCGGACCAATCTGAGCACAGCGTCTTGACAGCTCCGATGTCTCGCAGGAACTTGTTCGAGCACACGGACCGAGGAAGCGCTGTCTCAGCACCGGGCCCCGCCCGGCCGACGCCCGCAGGAGCTGCCGTGTCCCGCCATCAGTACAGCTATCGAGCTCGTCGACATCCGTTACCGCGGCTCGCCGTGGCGGCCCTGCTGGTCATCGGTGCCGTCGCCGCCTGTGGGGCGCCCGACGACAAGTCATCCGATGACAAGGCGGCGGAGCAGAAGATTCCCGCCAAGCCCGCCAAGCCGGTCTCCCTCGACATCCTGGACGTCGCCGGCAACCTCCAGCTCACCCAGGGCATGATCGACGCGTTCCGCGCGGCGCACCCGGAGATCGTCTCCAAGGTCACCTACGCCAAGGCCCCGGCCCCGGAACTCGCCGGCAAGATCAAGGCGCAGCAGCAGGCGGGCCGGGTCCAGATCGACCTCGTGCTGACCGGCACCGACGGACTCGCGGCCGGTATCTCGCAGGGCCTGTGGTCCGACCTCGCCGCCCACGAGGACGTCGTCGGCAGCCCCGACTACCTCCCACCGGCCGCCGACATGGCCGAGTTGGCGCAGGGCAAGGGCCAGGAGATCGTCTACTACCCGTCCGGGCCGCTGGTCGAGTACAACCCGGCCAGGGTCGGGACCCCGCCGAGGACCACGCGGGAACTCCTCGCCTGGGCCAGGGCCCACCCCAAGCGCTACCAGTACGCCGACCCCGCCAACTCCGGCCCCGGACGCACCTGGCTGATGGGGCTGCCGTACCTGCTCGGCGACAAGGACCCCACCGACCCCGTGCACGGCTGGGACAAGACCTGGGCGTACCTGAAGGAGCTCGACAAGTACGCGGCGCCGTACGCCTCCGGGACCACGGAGACCATGAAGAACCTCGCCTCCGGCCAGGTCGACATGGTCCAGAGCACCACCGGCTGGTACATCAACCCGCGTGCCCTGGGCACCGTCCCCAAGGGCATGAAGATCGCCCGCTTCGACGACATGACATGGGTGACCGACGCCCAGTACGCGGTCGTACCGAAGGGCGTCAGCGCGGACGTCATGTCGGCCGACCTCAACCTCATCAGGTGGATCCTGACGCCGGCGCAGCAGGCGAAGGCGTACGACGACGGCTACTTCTACCCGGGCCCGGCCGTGCGGGACGTACCGCTGTCGATGGCGCCGGCGAAGTCCCGGCGGACGATCAGGGAGTACGGTGTGCCGGACTTCGACTCCTGGATCGACCGGTTCCCGAAGAAGCCGTCCCTCCCGGCCGGGCAGCAGGTCACCGCCTTCGACCTGTGGAGCCGGAACGTGGCGGGCGGCTGATCGCATGGCCCGCATCCGCACGCTGCGGCTGGAGCGCGTCTCGCGCCGGTTCGGCCGCCACCAGGCCCTGCACGAACTGGACCTGGAGATCACGGGCGGCGAGTTCGTCGCGCTGCTCGGGCCCTCCGGGTGCGGCAAGTCGACCGCGCTGAACTGCCTGGCCGGGCTGCTGCCGCTGACCGGCGGGGCGATCCTGCTGGACGGCGAGCGCGTCGACCACGTCGCCCCCGAACGGCGCGGATTCGGCATGGTCTTCCAGAACTACGCGCTGTTCCCGCACATGACCGTGCGCGGCAACGTCGCCTTCGGGCTGCGCATGGGCCGGGTGCCGAAGGCCGAGGCCGCCGAACGGGTCGAGCGGGCACTGGAGTTGGTGCATCTGACCGAGCAGGCGCACCAGCGGCCCGGCCGGCTCTCCGGCGGACAGCAGCAGCGCGTCGCCATCGCGCGGGCCGTCGTCCTCGAACCGCGGCTGGTGCTGATGGACGAGCCCCTGTCCAACCTGGACGCGGCGCTCAGACTGGAGATGCGGGCGGAGATCAAGCGCCTGCACCGGCAACTCGGCCTGACCACCGTGTACGTGACGCACGATCAGGAGGAGGCGCTGTCGCTGGCCGACCGGCTCGTGGTGCTGCGGGACGGGCGCACGCAGCAGATCGGCACACCGGAGGAGGTCTACGGCCGCCCCGCCAACCGGTACGTCGCCGGGTTCATGGGCTACCGCACGATGCTCCACGCCAGGGTCGCCGGCACGGCGGACGGCCGGGCGCAGACGGAGGTCGCGGGAACGCGCCTGACGGGGCTCGACCGTGCCGGTACGGCGCCGGGGGCGGCGGTGACGGTCGCGGTGCGGCCCGAGGACCTCGACGTGGTCACCGGCGGTGAGGGGCTGCCGGTCCGCGTCGAGGTCGTCGAGTACCACGGCCGTGAACTCGCCGTCCAGGCGGTCCTGCCGGACGGTCAGCGCGTCCACTTCCGTACCCGCGCCCGGCTCGCCCCCGACGACGAGGTACGCCTGGCCGCGCCCGCCGAGCGGGTGCTGGTGTTCGCCGCCGAGGCCCCCGCGGCCCGCCCCGCCGAGGACCCGAAGCCGGTGACCGCCCCGTGAACGTCCGCCGCACCGACGCCCGCCCCGCCCTCCGGCACCGCCTCGCCGAGCGCGGCATCGACCGCACGCTGCTCCTGCTCGTCCCCGGCGTCCTCTTCCTCGTCCTGCTCTTCTGCTATCCGTTCCTCTACGGCCTCCAGCTCTCCTTCCAGCCGAAGGACGGCGGCGGACCACTCGCCGACTACCGGCGCTTCTTCGACGACCCGTACCTGCGCGAGACGATCTGGCTCACGCTGAAACTGGCCGTGCCCACCGCGCTGGTCACCTGCCTGGCCGCGATCCCGGTGGCCTTCCTCACCCGCCGCCCCTTCCGCGGCCGGCGCACCCTGACCACCCTGCTCGTCATGCCGATCACCCTCGGCACGGTCCTCACCGCGGAGGGCCTGCTCGGCTACCTCGGCCCGAACGGCTGGCTGAACAAGGTCCTGCACGACCTCGGCCTGACCGACCAGCCGCTCCAACTGGTGCACGACTACTGGGGAGTTCTGGCCTCCCTGCTCATCACCGGCTTCCCCTTCTCCTACCTGCTGACGCTGTCCTACCTCACCGGCATCGACCCGAGCCTGGAGCAGGCGGCGGCCACGCTGGGCGCCGGCCGGTGGCACCGCTTCCGGCACATCACCCTGCCGCTGCTCGCCCCCGGCCTCGCGATCACCTTCTGCCTGTCCTTCGTGCTCGCCTTCGCCGTGTTCCCCTCGGCGCAGCTCGTCGGCGACCCGCGCGGCGCCACGCACGTCATCTCCATCGAGGCGTACCAGGCGGCGTTCCAGAAGTTCGACTACGCGCTCGGCTCGGCGATCGCCATGATCATGGCCGCCGTGATGCTCGCGGTGGTCGCCCTCGTGCTGGGCTGGCGCTCGCTGCTGTACCGCGGCGCGACGGGAGGCAAGGGCTGATGACCGACGTGGCCGAAACCCCCGTACGGACCGGGGCCCCCGCGCGCCCGCGGCCGTGGTGGCGCAGACCCGCCGCCTGGGTGGCCGTCGTCGTCTTCGGGTTCTTCTTCGGCAACCTCGCCGGAGTCGTCGGCGTGCCGCTCGCCGACTCCTTCGGCACCCGCTGGTTCACCAGCTGGCTGCCCGAGGGCTGGACGACGAAGTGGTACGGCGAGGCCTGGCGGGAGTTCTCGCTGGGCCAGGTCTTCTGGACCACCGCCCTGGTGTCGCTGCTGGTCGTCGCCGTGTCGGTGGTCCTCGGCGTACCGGCCGCCTACGCGCTCGCCCGCCGCGGCTTCCCCGGCCGCAAGCTCGTCCTGCTGCTGTTCCTGCTGCCGATCCTGGTCCCGCCGCTGACCTACGGCATCCCGCTCGCCACCGTCCTGTACAAGTTCCGGCTGGCGGGCACGCTGACCGGCGTGGTCCTGGCGAACCTGGTGCCGTCGGTGCCGTTCGTGGTGCTGACCATGACGCCGTTCATCGAGCAGATCGACCCGCGCATCGAGGCGGCGGCGCGGATGTGCGGGGCGCGCACGACGGCGGTGCTGCTGCGGGTGCTGGCGCCGCTGCTGGTGCCGGGGATGCTGGCGGCCTCGGTGCTGGTCCTGGTCCGCACGGTCGGCATGTTCGAGCTGACCTTCCTCACCGCGGGCCCCGACAGCCAGACGCTGGTCGTGGCGCTGTACTACGCGGTCTTCTCGGCCGGCATCCGCGCCCAGCAGTCCGTCGACGCGATGGCGGTGATGTACACGCTGTCCATGCTCGTGCTGCTGGTGATCGCCCTGCGCTTCGTCAACCCGACGCAGCTCGTCACCCGGGTCAGGGAGGAGCAGGCCCACGACTGACCGACCGCAGCGCACCGGAAGCAACCAGCAGAGACAGGTGATCCCCCTTGCCCGCACGCATGTCCCGACGCACCGCCCTCGCCGTGGGCGGCCTGGCCGCGACCGCCGCCCTGCCGGCCCCGCCGCCGGCCGGGGCGGCGGCCGACGACCCCTGGGCCGAGGTTCCGCGCATCCTCGCCCGCGTCCGCCCGCCCCGCTTCCCGCACCGCTCCTTCGACATACGGGACTTCGGCGCCGTCCCCGGGGGAGTGGTGCCCTGCACGGAGGCGTTCCGGCGGGCCGTCACCGCCGCCCACGAGGCCGGCGGCGGCCATGTCGTCGTCCCTGATGGCAGGTACCTGACAGGAGCGATCCAGCTGCGGAGCGGCGTCGACCTGCACGTCACCGAGAACGCCGTCATCGCCTTCAGCCCCGACCCCGCCGACCACCTCCCCGCGGTCCTCACCCGCTGGGAGGGCACCGAGTGCTGGAACTACTCGCCCTTCGTCTACGCCCACGGCTGCGTGAACGTCGCCGTCACCGGCACCGGCATCCTCGACGGCCAGGCCCGCCTCGGCCCCTGGGAGAGCTGGTACCGCGACGGCACGCTCCAGGCACCGGACCAGGAACTCCTGCGCCAGATGGGCAGCGCGGGCGTCCCCGTCGCCGACCGCGTCTTCGGCGCCGGCCACCACCTGCGCCCCCAGCTCATCCAGTTCCACCGCTGCCGTGACGTCCTGGTCAGCGACGTCGCCCTGGTCGACCCGCCGATGTGGACCGTGCACCCGGTGCTCTCGGCCAACGTTACCGTCCGCCGCGTCACCGTCGACAGCAGCCTCCACAACACCGACGGCTGCGACCCCGAGGCCTGCCGGGACGTGCACATCACCGACTGCTCCTTCGACACCAACGACGACTGCGTGGCCGTGAAGTCCGGCCGTGACGAGGACGGCCGGCGGGTGGGCGTGCCCAGCGAGAACATCGTCGTGCAGGACTGCCGCTTCTCCGGCCGCTGGGGCGGGCTCGCCGTCGGCAGCGAGATGTCGGGCGGGGTGCGCAACGTCTTCGCCGAACGCTGCGTGATCAACTCACCCGACTTCCCGGGCCGTTACCCCGTCAAGTACCCGCTCTACGTCAAGACGGGCAAGAAGCGCGGCGGCTACGTCTCCGGCGTGCACCTGCGCGACATCACCGGCGCCGGCGTCGACCGGGAGGCCGTCTTCGTCACCCTGGACTACAACGGCGGCGAGGGCGGCACCCTCCCCGTCCGGGTCGAGGACATCACCGTGGCCCGCACCCGTCTGGACGGCGCCGCGGCCGTGCTGCGCCTCGACGGCGTGCCCACCGACCACCTGCGCCGCGTCCGCCTCGACCACTGCGCGTTCACCGGCGTCCGCGGCCCGGACACGGTGACGTACACCGACGACCTCACCTTCCACCGCGTCACCGTCAACGGCACGGAGGTCACGCGTCCATGAGACCCGCACGCCACCCCGTCCACCTGCTGTGGGCGGCCGTACTCGCCCTGCTGTGCGGCCTGTTCACGGCGCCCGCGTCCCACGCGACCGCCCGGCACGTCCCGTACCCGCCCCGCCAGACCATGCTGCGCGGCGCCACCGCCGGCCTCTTCCTGCACTGGGGCATGTTCACCGCCCCCAGGCACCTCGACTGCGCGAGCTGGGAGAACGACGTCACCGACGGCGGCTGGAACCCGGAGTACTGGGTCGACGAGGCCCGCAAGATCCGCGCCGGCTACATCGTGCTGGCCACCTTCCACTCCCGGCTCGGCTACGCCCGCCCCTGGCCGTCGGCGATCCCCGGCTCCTGCTCGACCAGGCGCGACATCCTCGGCGAGCTGATCAGGGCGGCCGACGCCAAGGGCCTCAAGGTCGTCCTCTACATGACCGACGACCCCACATGGCATGACGAACAGGGCGTCGAGACCCTCGACTCCGCCGCCTACTCCGCCTACAAGGGCCACGACGTCGACCTCACCACCCGCGAGGGCTTCGGCGAGTTCGGCTACGACAACTTCTTCGAGGTGATGCGCGACTACCCGAAGCTCGCCGGCTTCTGGATCGACAACGACAACGAGTACTGGGAACAGCACCGGCTCTACGAACAGATCCGCCGGCTGCGCCCGGACATGACCCTGAGCAACAACAACGAGGACACCCCGATCATGGACATGGTGTCCCACGAGCAGAAGGTCGGCATGACGCCGCCGTACGACCAGCCCTCGGCGATCTGGACCCCCATGCCCCGCCTCACCGAGTCCTGCTACAAGGTCCCCGACACCGGGAGCTGGTGGTACGACGGCCAGGATCGCCCGGTGTCGACCGGTCTGAACGTCGACCGCTACGTCGCCAACGCCGGCAACTCCATCCTCTCCCTCATGGACTTCACCGCCATGGTGAACGGCCGCTTCCCCCCGCAGCAGGAGAGGTTCCTGGACCTGATGCGGGACTACCTGCCGCCCATCTGGCGCTCCCTGCACGGGGTGTACGGCGGCGGCTTCCGCTACGGCGGCATGCAGCCCGGCAGTTGGAACGACGGCGCCCACGGCTACATCACCGTCAGCCGCACCGACCCCACCACCCAGTACGTCCACGTCACCACCCGGCCGGCCGCCGGCGACCAGGTCCGCGTCCGCGACAACGGCTACCGGATCGAGAGGGTCACCGACCTGCGCACGGGCAGGCGGTTCCCCTTCGACCAGCGCGACGGCACCCTCACCGTCGAGGGCGTCACCGACTGGGACCCGTACGACACCGTCTTCCAGGTCCGGACGGCACCGCACCGCGCGGGCGTGTACCCCACCGGCCTGGTCAAGGCGTCCGAACCCGCCCTCACCGACGGTGACTTCACCACGTACACCGACAACAACGGTGTCCTGCCCGCCACCTACACCCTCGACCTCGGCCGGGTCCGCACGGCGTCCTTCCTCGGGATCAACCAGCGCGAGTGGTCGCCGACGTACAACAGGGAGACCTTCGGCCGGAAAGAGGACTCCGCGCGGATCAAGGACTACACGGTCTCCGTCAGTGACGACGGGACGACATGGCGTGAGGTGAGGGCCGGAGTGCTGGAAAGCGCCCGCGGTGTCCGCTTCATCGACCTCGGCGCGGGGCTGCGCACCCGCTACCTGCGCCTCGACGTCCCCACCACCTGGGCGGCCGCGACGGTCCCGGTCCACTACCGGCAACTGAGGATCGACGAGATACAGGTCGGTTACGGCCATCCCACCGGCCACGGCTGACGCCCCCGCCCCACCGCGCCGTTCCACGGGGCGGCGCGGCACAAAATCGCCGGGTACAGTGCGGAGATCAGCAGAACCTCAGGGTGAGGCCCGCACGTGTTGACTCAGACCACTTCCCGAGTGCTCGAACCGAGCGACCTGGACGCCGCGCTCGCCGTCCTCGACCGCGAGCCGGTCGCGAACGCCTTCGTGACCTCCCGGGTGCAGGTCGCCGGCCTCGACCCGTGGCGGCTCGGCGGCGAGATGTGGGGCTTCTACGAGGACGGCATGCTGACCTCCCTGTGCTACGCGGGCGCCAACCTGGTGCCCATCTGCGCCACCCCGCGTGCCGTCCGCGCCTTCGCCGACCGCGCCCGCAGGGCCGGCCGCCGCTGCTCCTCCATCGTCGGCCCGGCCGAGCCCACCGCCCAGCTGTGGCGGCTGCTCGAACCCAGCTGGGGCCCGGCCCGCGAGGTCCGCGCCCACCAGCCCCTCATGGTCACCGACCGCATGCCCGACACCGTCGCCCCGGATCCCTACGTCCGCCGCATCCGCAAGGACGAGATGGAGACGATCATGCCGGCGTGCGTGGCGATGTTCACCGAGGAGGTCGGCGTCTCGCCGCTGGCCGGGGACGGCGGCCTGCTCTACCAGGCCCGGGTCGCCGAACTCGTCGGCGCCGGCCGCTCCTTCGCCCGCCTCGACGACCAGGGCAAGGTCGTCTTCAAGGCGGAGATCGGCGCGGCCACCGCCCAGGCCTGCCAGATCCAGGGCGTGTGGGTGGCCCCCGAGTACCGGGGCAGGGGCTTCGCGGCACCCGGCATGGCGGCGGTGCTGCGCTACGCGCTGGCGGACGTGGCGCCCGTCGTGAGCCTGTACGTGAACGACTTCAACACGGCCGCCCGGCGGACCTATCTGAGGGTGGGCTTCCAGGAGGTCGGCGCCTTCATGAGCGTGCTGTTCTGACCCCCGTACGAGACCTGTAGTCTCCCCGCATGCTGCACTTTCCCGGTCACGGACACCGCCGCCACCCCGACGACGTCGTGATCGGCCCCCTCGATCTGTCCGCCCGCGTGGACGAGGCGCTCGCCGTACAGGCCGTCGCCTTCGGACTGGGCGCCGACGAGGTCGCCGTCCGCAGGCAGATCGTGCTGCGCCACATGACGTACCCCGGCGCCCGCGCCCTCGGCGCCACCACCCAGGACCGGCTCGTCGGCTTCGTCTACGGCATGCCCAACGACCGCTCCCACTGGTGGTCCACCGTCGTGGAGCCGTACCTGCGCGCCCAGGGCCACGACGACTGGCTCGACGACTCCTTCGTCATCACCGAGCTGCACGTCCATCCCCGCTACCAGAACTTCGGCATCGGCCGCGGCCTGATCACCACGATCACCGACGGCGCCACCGAACCCCGCTCGATCCTCTCCGCGATCGACATCGACAGCCCCGCCCGCGGCCTCTACCGCTCCCTCGGCTACCAGGACCTGGCCCGCCAGGTCCTCTTCCCCAGCGCCCCGAAACCGTACGCCGTCATGGGCGCCCCCCTTCCCCTGCGCCGCCGTTAGCCGATTTCCGCCACCCCAGGCCGCCCGGCTAACCTCCTAGCCAGTCATCCATACGCAGCAGGAGTTCGAGAACCATGGCCAACGCACCGGTCCAGCGCATGTCCCAGTTGATGGCGAAGACGCTGCGCGACGACCCGGCGGACGCCGAGGTCCTCAGCCACAAGCTGCTCGTCCGCGCCGGCTACGTCCGCCGCACCGCCGCCGGCATCTGGTCGTGGCTGCCGCTGGGCAAGAAGGTGCTGGCCAACGTCGAGCGGATCGTCCGCGAGGAGATGGACGCGATCGGCGCCCAGGAGGTGCTGCTCCCCGCCCTGCTGCCACGGGAGCCGTACGACGCCACCGGCCGCTGGGACGAGTACGGCCAGGAGCTGTTCCGCCTGAAGGACCGCAAGGGCGGCGACTACCTGCTCGGCCCGACCCACGAGGAGATCTTCACCCTGCTGGTGAAGGACCAGGCGTCCTCCTACAAGGACCTGCCGGTCATCCTCTACCAGATCCAGCACAAGTACCGCGACGAGGCCCGCCCGCGGGCCGGCATCCTGCGCGGCCGCGAGTTCCTGATGAAGGACTCCTACTCCTTCGACCTGGACGACGAGGGCCTCGGCCGCTCCTACGCCCTGCACCGCGAGGCCTACCAGCGCGTCTTCGAGCGCCTCGGCCTCGACTACCGCATCTGCGCCGCCACCGCCGGCGCGATGGGCGGCTCCAAGTCGGAGGAGTTCCTCGCCCCGGCCGGCGCCGGCGAGGACACCTTCGCCGACTGCCCGAACTGCGACTTCGCCGCCAACACCGAGGCGATCACGTACGAGCTCAAGCCGGTGGACGCGGCCGGCGTGCCCGCGCTCGAAGACATCCCCACCCCGGACACCCCCACCATCGAGACCCTCGCCGCCTCCCTCGGCGTCCCCGCCTCCGCCACCCTGAAGAACCTCCTGGTCAAGGTCGACGGCGAGATCGTGGCCGTCGGCGTCCCCGGTGACCGCGAGGTCGACATGGACAAGGTCGAGGCGCACTTCGCCCCGGCGGTCGTCGAGATGGTCACCGAGGCCGACTTCGCCACCCGCCCCGACCTGGTCCGCGGCTACGTCGGCCCGCAGGGCCTGGGCGAGAAGGTCACCTACATCGCCGACCCGCGCGTGGCCCCCGGCACCGCCTGGATCACCGGCGCCAACAAGGAGCACACGCACGCCAAGAACGTCGTGGCGGGCCGTGACTTCGAGGTCGACGCGTACGTCGACGTGGTGGTCGTGCAGGAGGGCGACCCGTGCCCCAAGTGCGGCACCGGCCTCAAGCTGGACCGCGCCATCGAGATCGGCCACATCTTCCAGCTCGGCCGCAAGTACGCCGACGCCCTCAAGCTGGACGTCCTCGGCCAGAACGGCAAGCCGGTCCGCGTCACCATGGGCTCCTACGGCATCGGCGTCTCCCGCGCCGTCGCCGCGCTCGCCGAGCAGACCGCCGACGAGCAGGGCCTGTGCTGGCCCGCCGAGGTCGCCCCGGCCGACGTGCACGTGGTCGCCGCGGGCAAGGCGCTGCAGACCGAACTCGCCCTCGACGTCTCCGAGAAGCTGCGCGCGGCGGGCCTGCGCGTCCTGGTCGACGACCGGGCCGGCGTCTCCCCGGGCGTGAAGTTCACCGACTCCGAACTGATCGGCGTCCCCAAGATCCTCGTCGCCGGCCGCCGCGCCGCCGAGGGTGTCCTGGAGCTCAAGGACCGCAGGACCGGCGAGCGCGAGGAGCTGACGGTGGACGAGGCGATCGCCCGCCTGAGCGCGTGAAGGAACTGCTCAGAAACGTCCTCTGAGGGTCGTACCCGACCGTGTGGGTGACAGAACGTCACCAGGGAGGGTACGACCATGACCAGCAGGGAACGAGGTGCCGTCGCCGCGGTCCGCAGAGGGGCCCGGCGCACGGCGGCGACAGCGGCGGCCGTCCCGCTGGCGGTCGCCGCCGGGATGTTCGCGTCGATCGGCACGATGCACACGGACACCAGCGCCGCGTCCTCGACGACGAGCGGCAGCACCGGGAACACCGGCACCAGCTCGTCGTCCCCGGACGGCTCCTCCTCGTCCGCCTCCAGCGGCAGCGGCTCCGCCGACTCCACCTCGGGGCCGTCGTGACAAGCGCCCCGGTCCGCGACCGCGCCACACGCCGGACGAGTGGGGCTACCCGGTCGTGGACGGCGTCCCCGTCCCGGCCCGGACCATGAAACGGGCGCGGAAGGCAGCGGCCGACCGCCCGGTCCTGGCCCTGGGACCGGCGGGGGACCCGCGGTGACCGGCAGGACTCACAGCCACCCGGCGAATTCGAGCAGCAGCTCCGCGTCCCGGGGCCGCCCCACCCGCAGGGCCCGCACCCCCGACTCCACGGCCCGGAACAGCGTCCACCCCCGAAGCCGCTCCTGATCCACCTCCAGCAACTCCGCGAGCCGCTTCACCCGCCGCCTCGTCGTGGCGGCTCCCGACGGGGAGGCGATCAGGTCCTCCACCCGGTCCCGCACCAGCCGCGCCAGATCGAACGCGCACTCACCCACCACCGGGTCCGGCCCCACGGCCAGCCAGGGCATCCGCTCACCGGCCAGGACCTTGCTCTGCCGGAACGTCCCGTGCAGCAGCCGGTGCTCGGGCGGCGCCGCCAGCAACTCGGCGCGCGCCCCCACCGCGGCGTCGACCAGCACACCGACCTCGGCGACGGCGGACGCGGTCGCCCGCATGGCCTGCGCCTGCCGCCCGGTCCGCTCGGCGACCGTCTCGAAGGAGTGCCCGCCCGGCGGCTCCACCCACAGCCGCCGCAACGTCCCCGCCGCCTCCAGCAGCGCCTTCGCCTCCGGCAAGGACCGCACCGAGACGTCCGGGTGCAGCCGCTCCAGCAGCAGCACCCCCTCCACCGGCGGCTCGTCGAGCAGCTGCACCGCGCCCGCGCCGCCCCAGTGCGCCAGCGCCGCCCGCTCGGCCCGCGGCCGGAACCGGGGCGGGGCCAGCTTGAGCACGGCGGGGCTGCCGTCGGCGCGCCGGACCAGGACGACGAGGCTGCTGCGCCCCCCTGGCACCTGCACCCGCTCCACGGTCAACTCGCGTAGCGCGACGGCCCGCTGCGCCAGTTCGGGCAGCCTCTCCAGCCAGTCGTCACCGTCCGGTGCCGTCTCGCCGAGCGCCCGCACCAGACGCTGCGGCGGTTCGAAAGCCATACGCGAGTCGTTCCCTTCCGGTGCCGGTCAAGCCGAGGGCGTCGGCGAGGCGGACGTCGTGGCCGCCCGCTCGGCCAGACCAGGGAAGGCTACGCTCTCCCCGCTCCAGCGCACCGCCCGCACCGCCGCCTCGCGCAGCGCCTCCGCGGCCGTGCGGCGCAGCCCGCCCCCGGCCGCGCGCACCAGGTCGGAGTAGACACCGGCCACCCGCTCCTCCAGCACGGCCGCGAGCCGCACGGCCGCCGCCGGGTCCGGCACCGGGAAGGGCAGCGCGTACGCCGCCGCCGCGGCCACCGGCCTGCCGCCCCGGTCCCGCACCTCGCGCACCAGCGCGTCGCGCCGGGCCCGGTGGGCGGCGTACGCCGACCGCGCCTCGGCCTGCCGCCCGGTGCCGATCCGGCCGCCGACGACTCCGTAGCCGTACACCGCCGCGTGCTCGGCCGCCAGCGCCTTCTGCAGCGCCTCCAGTGCCTTCGCCTCGCTCACCGGGCGTCCTCCGTCAGCAGATACGCGTGCGCCGCCCCGGCCGCCGCCACCGAGGCCAGCAGCCGCGCCAGCTCGCCCGGCACGTCCAGGAGCTCCGTCGTACGCCGGTCGGAGAGCGCCCGTTCGGCGGCGGCGAGCCCGGCGAGGGCGTCCTTCTCGGTCTCGGGCGGCGCGGACGCCGAAGCGGATGCCGAGGCCGACGGCGAGGCCGACGGGGAGGAGGCCGCCGTCACACCGTCACTCCCGCCGAACGCCTGCGCATGCCGGACGACCTCCGCCCGCAGCGGTCCCAGCCGCCGCGCCAGCCCCGGGAACGCGGCCAGCACGGCGTCGTACCGCGCCACCAGCCCCGCGCTGTCCCGTGCCGCACGCGCGCGTGCCCGCTCGGTCACCGACGGACTGCCGCCCGTGCTCTCCGAGGACGACCCGCCCCCCGACGAACAGCCCGCCAGCAAGGCCGTCCCGGCGGCCGAGGCGAGCACGGATCTTCTGCGCGCCCCCGAGGGGAGGCGCGGCGGCGGGGGGTACGGCACGGCAGACGTCCTCGGCAAGCTCGTACGAACACGTGGGCGGGAACACCACCCGCCGTGATCACCGTACCCGCGGCCCCGCCCGGCGCCCGTCAGCGGCACCGGCCCCGCGCACGTGGACGGCAACACCGCCTGCGACCGGATACCCTTTGACCAGACACGCGACCCATCCCACAACAGCACACGCGGCCGAGGAGTCACCCGGATGAGCACCACCCAGAGCGAGAGGCTGCGAGAGCTCCTGGAACCGCTCGTCACCTCCCAGGGCCTGGATCTCGAAGAGATCGCCGTGGACTCCGTCGGACGCAAGCGGGTGCTGCGCGTCGTCGTCGACTCCGACACCGGGGCGGACCTGGACCAGATCGCCGATGTGAGCCGCGCGCTCTCGGCGAAGCTCGACGAGACGGACGCGATGGGCGCGGGGGAGTACACCCTGGAGGTCGGCACCCCGGGCGCGGAACGCCTCCTCACGGAACACCGGCACTACGTGCGCGCCACGGGCCGGCTGGTGCGGTTCCAGCTGGCCGAGGGCGGGGAACTGGTCGCCAGGATCCTGAAGGTCGACGACGAGGGACTCGACCTGGAAGTGCCCGGGGTCAAGGGCCGCAAGGCCACCGCACGCAGACTCGCCTTCCCCGACGTCGACCGGGCGCGCGTGCAGGTCGAGTTCAACCGCAAGGAACACGACAAGGACGTCGAGAAGGAAGAGGAGGCGTAGCCGTGGACATCGACATGAGTGCCCTGCGGGGCTTGGTACGGGAGAAGGAGATCTCCTTCGACCTGCTGGTCGAGGCGATCGAGTCGGCCCTCCTCATCGCCTACCACCGCACCGAGGGAAGCCGCCGCCACGCGCGCGTGGAGCTCAACCGGGAGACCGGGCATGTGACCGTGTGGGCGAAGGAGGACCCCGAGGACCTGGAGGAGGGGCAGGAGCCGCGCGAGTTCGACGACACGCCGTCCGGTTTCGGCCGTATCGCCGCCACCACCGCCAAGCAGGTCATCCTGCAGCGGCTGCGCGACGCCGAGGACGACGCGACGCTCGGCGAGTACGCCGGCCGCGAGGGCGACATCGTCACGGGCGTGGTCCAGCAGGGCCGCGACCCGAAGAACGTGCTGGTCGACATCGGCAAGCTGGAGGCCATCCTGCCGGTGCAGGAGCAGGTGCCGGGGGAGACCTACCCGCACGGGATGCGGCTGCGGTCGTACGTCGTCCGCGTGGCCAAGGGCGTCCGCGGCCCGTCGGTCACCCTCTCCCGTACGCACCCGAACCTGGTGAAGAAGCTCTTCGCCCTGGAGGTGCCGGAGATCGCCGACGGGTCCGTGGAGATCGCCGCGATCGCCCGTGAGGCCGGTCACCGCACCAAGATCGCCGTACGGTCCACCCGTTCGGGCCTGAACGCCAAGGGCGCCTGCATCGGCCCGATGGGCGGCCGTGTGCGCAACGTCATGGGCGAGCTGAACGGTGAGAAGATCGACATCGTCGACTGGTCGGACGACCCGGCGGAGATGGTCGCCAACGCGCTCTCGCCGGCCCGCGTCTCCAAGGTGGAGGTCGTGGACATGGCCGCCCGGTCCGCCCGGGTGACCGTGCCGGACTACCAGCTGTCCCTGGCCATCGGCAAGGAAGGGCAGAACGCCCGGCTCGCCGCCCGGCTGACCGGCTGGCGGATCGACATCCGGCCCGACACCGAGCAGCCCGCGGAGTAGCGCCCCGGCGGCCCCCTCGGCGGCCCGGGGGAATAGATCCCGGCCGCGGGTCGCTTAGATCACGACAACAACCGTTCGATCCCAGCCCCGAAGGGGTGAGGTCGGTGCGGGGAGGTAGACTTAACAGTGTCTGGCCGGACGCACGCCCGAGCATGCCCTGAACGCACCTGTGTGGGGTGTCGGGAGCGAGCGGCCAAGGCCGATCTACTGCGGATCGTGGCGATCAAGGACGAGTGCGTCCCCGATCCTCGCGGTACGCTGCCCGGCCGGGGTGCTTATCTGCACCCCGCCTCGGTCTGTCTCGACCAGGCGGTACGCCGCCGGGCGTTCACGCGGGCGTTGCGCGCCCCGGGAGCGCTCGACATTAAGGCGTTGCGCCGGTTCGTCGAGCAGACGACAGTTGCCGAGGAGGCAACACCGTAAGACGTGCCGTGCGGAACCCCCCGTGCGGCCTGGTACCTCGCGAGTCGAAAGCAGGTCGAGATTGCGATGAGCACTCGATGAGTACGCGATGAGTACGCCCATGAACTAGCGACGGTCCGGCCGCAACCCGGACCTCAAAGGAGCGAAGTGGCTAAGGTCCGGGTCTACGAACTCGCCAAGGAGTTCGGTGTCGAGAGCAAGGTCGTCATGGCCAAGCTCCAGGAACTCGGTGAATTCGTCCGTTCGGCGTCTTCGACCATCGAAGCGCCCGTAGTCCGCAAGCTGACGGACGCCCTCCAGCAGGGCAACGGAGGCGGCAAGGCCGCCCCCGCACGCAAGGCTGCCCCGGCTCGTCCGGCAGCACCCTCTCCCGCGCAGAGCGGCAGCGCCTCCCACGCCTCGAAGGCAGTGGGAGACCGTCCGGCCGCCCCGCGCCCGCCGGCCCCCAAGCCGGCCGCCGCCGAGAAGCCCGCGGCTCCCGCCGCGCCGGCCACTCCCGGCCCCCGTCCCACCCCGGGCCCGAAGCCCGCGCCGCGGCCCGCCCCGGCGTCCCCGGCTCCGACCACGCCCGAGTTCACGGCACCCCCGTCGGCTCCCGCGGCCCCCGCCTCCCAGGGCTCCGGTCCGCGTCCGGGCCCGAACGCCCCGCGCCCCGGTGCCCAGGGCCCCCGTCCGGGCGCCCCGCGTCCGGGTGGCCCCGGCCAGGGCGGCCAGGGCCGTGGCGGCGACCGTTCCGGCGCCCCGCGCCCCGGCGGCCAGGCACCGCGTCCCGGCGGCCGTCCGGCCGGTCCCCGTCCGGGCAACAACCCCTTCACCTCCGGCGGCTCCACCGGCATGGCGCGCCCGCAGGCGCCCCGTCCGGGCGGCGCCCCGCGTCCCGGCGGTCCCGGTGCCCCCGGCGGCGCCCCGCGTCCGCAGGGTGCCGGCCAGGGCGGTCCGCGTCCCCAGGGCGCGGCGGGCGGTCCCCGTCCGCAGGCTCCGGGCGGTCCCCGTCCGTCGCCGGCCGGCATGCCCCGCCCGCAGGGCGGTCCGCGTCCCGGCGGCGGTCCCGCGGGTCCCCGTCCCAACCCCGGCATGATGCCGCAGCGTCCCGCTGCCGGCCCGCGTCCCGGCCCCGGTGGGGGCCGCGGTCCGGGCGGTGCGGGTCGTCCCGGCGGTGCCGGTCGTCCCGGCGGCGGCGGCTTCGCCGGCCGTCCCGGCGGCGGTGGCGCCCGTCCGGGTGGCGGTGGCGGCGGGTTCGCCGGCCGTCCCGGTGGCGGTGGCCCCGGCGGCGGTGGCGGCTTCGGCGGTGGCGGCGGTCGTCCCGGCTTCGGCGGTCGTCCCGGTGGTCCGGGCGGTCGCGGTGGCACGCAGGGCGCCTTCGGCCGTCCCGGCGGTCCGGCGCGTCGCGGTCGCAAGTCGAAGCGGCAGCGGCGCCAGGAGTACGAGGCCATGCAGGCCCCGAGCGTCGGCGGCGTGATGCTGCCGCGCGGCAACGGCGAGACCATCCGTCTCTCCCGCGGCGCGTCGCTCACCGACTTCGCGGAGAAGATCAACGCCAACCCGGCGTCCCTCGTCGCGGTCATGATGAACCTCGGCGAGATGGTCACCGCCACGCAGTCCGTCTCCGACGAGACCCTCCAGCTCCTCGCCGACGAGATGAACTACACGGTTCAGATCGTCAGCCCGGAGGAGGAGGACCGCGAGCTCCTGGAGTCCTTCGACATCGAGTTCGGCGAGGACGAGGGCGACGAGGAGGACCTGGTGGTCCGCCCGCCGGTCGTCACCGTCATGGGTCACGTCGACCACGGCAAGACCCGCCTGCTCGACGCCATCCGCAAGACGAACGTCATCGCGGGCGAGGCCGGCGGCATCACCCAGCACATCGGTGCCTACCAGGTCACGACCGAGGTCAACGGCGACGACCGCAAGATCACCTTCATCGACACCCCGGGTCACGAGGCGTTCACCGCCATGCGTGCCCGCGGTGCGAAGTCGACCGACATCGCGATCCTCGTGGTGGCGGCCAACGACGGTGTGATGCCCCAGACGATCGAGGCGCTGAACCACGCCAAGGCGGCCGACGTGCCGATCGTGGTCGCGGTCAACAAGATCGACGTCGAGGGCGCGGACCCGACCAAGGTGCGCGGTCAGCTGACCGAGTACGGCCTGGTGGCCGAGGAGTACGGCGGCGACACGATGTTCGTCGACATCTCCGCCAAGCAGGGCCTGCACATCGACAGCCTGCTGGAGGCGGTCATCCTGACCGCCGACGCGACCCTGGACCTGCGGGCCAACCCGAACCAGGACGCGCAGGGCATCGCCATCGAGTCCCGTCTCGACCGCGGCCGCGGTGCCGTGGCGACGGTCCTCGTGCAGCGCGGCACCCTGCGGGTCGGCGAGACGATGGTCGTCGGCGACGCCTACGGCCGCGTGCGCGCCATGCTCGACGACAACGGCAACAACGTCGCCGAGGCGGGCCCGTCCACGCCGGTCCAGGTGCTGGGTCTGACCAACGTCCCGGGTGCGGGCGACAACTTCATCGTGGTCGACGAGGACCGTACGGCCCGTCAGATCGCGGAGAAGCGCGCCGCCCGCGAGCGCAACGCCGCGTTCGCCAAGCGCACGCGCCGCGTGTCGCTGGAGGACCTGGACAAGGTGCTGAAGGCCGGCGAGGTCCAGCAGCTGAACCTGATCATCAAGGGCGACGCTTCCGGTTCCGTCGAGGCCCTCGAGTCCTCGCTGCTCCAGCTGGACGTCGGCGAAGAGGTCGACATCCGCGTCCTGCACCGCGGTGTCGGTGCGGTCACGGAGTCCGACATCGACCTGGCGATGGGTTCCGACGCCATCGTGATCGGCTTCAACGTCCGCGCGGCCGGCCGCGCGGCGCAGATGGCCGAGCGCGAGGGCGTGGACGTCCGGTACTACTCGGTCATCTACCAGGCGATCGAGGAGATCGAGGCGGCCCTCAAGGGCATGCTCAAGCCGGAGTTCGAAGAGGTCGAGCTCGGTACGGCGGAGATCCGCGAGGTCTTCCGCTCGTCCAAGCTGGGCAACATCGCGGGTGTCCTCATCCGCTCCGGCGAGGTCCGGCGCAACACCAAGGCGCGCCTCCTCCGCGACGGCAAGGTCATCGCGGAGAACCTCACCATCGAGGGTCTGCGTCGCTTCAAGGACGACGTCACCGAGATCCGCGAAGGCTTCGAGGGCGGTATCAACCTCGGGAACTTCAACGACATCAAGGTCGACGACGTCATCGCGACGTACGAGATGCGCGAGAAGCCGCGGGCGTAAGCCAGGCGGTGTGCGCTGGCCGGCGGGACCTCGGTCCCGTCGGCCAGCGCGCCGTTGTGCCCGCCGCGGCCCTGGTCCACGGAGCGTAATATCCGTCGATCGGTCCGGCCGCTTCGTTGTACGGTTCTGATGTCCCTGCGCAGCAAGCGGCGGGGCCATCGATCCCGTACCGGCGGGTGAACCGGATGCACACATGTATGTGGGGACGCTGTCCTTCGACCTCCTCCTCGGCGACGTACGGTCGCTGAAGGAGAAGCGCTCCGTCGTCCGGCCGATCGTCGCCGAGCTCCAGCGGAAGTACTCCGTGAGCGCGGCGGAGGTCGATCACATGGATCTTCACCGCAGGGCCGGCATCGGTCTGGCCGTGGTGTCCGGCGACGCGGGGCACCTGACCGACGTACTGGACCGGTGCGAACGGCTGGTCGCCGGCCGCCCCGAGGTGGAACTGCTGTCGGTCAGACGCCGTTTCCACGGCGACGACGACTGACCGGCACGCACCAAGTCAGCAAGAGAAGAAAGAACGGGAGCGACCAGTGGCCGACAACGCGCGGGCCAAGAGGCTGGCGGACCTCATCCGAGAGGTGGTGGCCCAGAAGCTGCAGCGTGGGATCAAGGACCCGCGGCTCGGCTCGCACGTCACCATCACGGACACCCGGGTCACGGGTGACCTGCGGGAGGCGACCGTCTTCTACACGGTGTACGGCGACGACGAGGAGCGCGCGGCGGCCGCCGCCGGTCTGGAGAGCGCCAAGGGCGTCCTCCGCTCGGCCGTCGGCGCGGCCGCGGGCGTGAAGTTCACGCCGACCCTCACCTTCGTCGCGGACGCCCTGCCGGACACCGCGCGCACCATCGAGGACCTCCTCGACAAGGCGCGCCAGTCCGACGCCAAGGTGCGCGAGGTCTCCGCCGGCGCCACGTACGCCGGTGAGGCCGACCCGTACAAGAAGCCGGGTGACGACGAGGACGACACCGCCGAATGACCCAGAAGCACACCCCGCCCGACGGCCTCGTCATCGTCGACAAGCCGTCGGGCTTCACTTCGCACGACGTCGTCGCCAAGATGCGCGGCATCGCGAGGACGCGACGCGTCGGGCACGCCGGCACCCTCGACCCGATGGCCACCGGCGTCCTCGTCCTCGGCGTGGAGAAGGCCACCAAGCTCCTCGGCCACCTCGCGCTGACCGAGAAGGAGTACCTGGGCACCGTCCGGCTCGGGCAGACCACCGTCACCGACGACGCCGAGGGCGAGATCACGGGCGCGACGGACGCCTCGAAGGTCACCCGCGACGCCATCGACGCCGGCATCGCCGAGCTCACCGGCGACATCATGCAGGTCCCGTCCAAGGTCAGCGCCATCAAGATCGACGGCGTGCGCTCCTACAAGCGGGCCCGGGAGGGCGAGGACTTCGAGATCCCGGCCCGCCCCGTCACCGTCTCGTCCTTCTCCGTGTACGACGTCCGGGACGCCGTCGCCGAGGACGGCACCCCCGTCCTCGACCTGGTGGTGTCGGTCGTCTGCTCCTCCGGCACCTACATCCGCGCCCTCGCCCGCGACCTGGGCGCCGGACTCGGCGTCGGCGGCCACCTCACGGCGCTGCGCCGCACCCGCGTCGGCCCGTACAAGCTGGACGCGGCGAAGACCCTGGACCAGCTCCAGCAGGACCTGACCGTGATGCCGATCGCGGAGGCGGCCGGGGCCGCGTTCCCGCGCTGGGACGTGGACGCCCGGCGAGCCCGGCTGCTCACCAACGGCGTACGGCTGGAGATGCCCGACGAGTACGCCGGCGCGGGGGCCGTGGCCGTCTTCGACCCCGAGGGCCGCTTCCTGGCGCTCGTCGAGGAACAGAAGGGCAAGGCGAAGAGCCTGGCCGTCTTCGGCTGAGACCCCGCCGGGGAGTCTGCCCGTGGAGCGGCGATCACGGGGTGTCGATGTGCCGCCGCTCCACGGTCCCCCCTCGGTTCCCCCACCCCTAGGGTGTATCCAGCCGACCCCCTCCATTCACCCGTCCGGGCAGGCGCTCGGAGTGAACCGAGGGAGTGCAAGGGGGCGCGTTCGCCGCGCGATCTGTCCCGCTGATCACCGTTTGCCTACCGTCGAGGACAGGGCACGGGCGTACGGCGGGGAGGACCGACCATGACCCGCACCAAGGCGGGCGCACCGCGACCGGGCGACGGGACGGCGGCCGACGCCGCGCTGGTCCGCATCCGCGACCTCGCCGGCCGCCCCCGCGGCACCGGCTTCGTCGCCGACCACCACGGCACGGTCGTCACCAGCCACGAGGCCGTCGACGGCCTGCCCGGACTCGTCCTGTACGCCGACGGCGGCGACCGCACCTGCCTGGTGACCGCGGACGCGGTGACCCCGCTGCCCGCCCTGGACCTGGCCCTGGTCCGCACCGAGGGCCTGGGCGTCGACCCGCTTCCCGTCACCGTCCGGGACCGCATCGACACCGGCGCCTACGTCCGCGTCGCCGCCGGCTGTTGGCGCGAGGCGAGGGTGCTGGCGGCCACCTCCGTGACGTACGCGGCGACGGACCGCTTCCACGTCCTCGGCGACGCGCTGGAACTCGCCATCGGCACCGCGGGCCGCGACGCCCTGCGCCTGGGCGGCGGGGCGGCCGGCGGCCCCGTCCTGGACCCCACCACCGGCGCGGTCGTCGCCGTCCTCGGCACCGCCCTCCACCGCGGCCACCGCGACGTCGGCTTCGCCGTCCCGCTGCGCCCCGCCGACGGCCCGCTGGCCGACCTGCTCGCCGAGAACGCGGCCACCGTGCCGGCCTACGGCCCCGACCTCAACCTCGCGGGCGTCCTGGAACTCACCGCCACCTCGGTCGGCCAGGACGGCCCGCCGGCCTGCCCCGAGGCGGTGCAACGGGCGGCCACGGCGAGGGAGTTCGCCGCCTTCACCACCGGCCCCGCCGCCGTCCTGGCCCTCGTCGGCGCCCCCGGCAGCGGCCGTACGACGGAACTCGCCGCCCTGGCCGCCCGCCGCCACCGCGCCCCCGAACCCGCCCCCACGCTGTGGCTGCGGGGCGCCGACCTCCGGGACGAGGACACGTCGATCGCGGACGCGGCCCACCGCGCCCTGACCAGGGCGGCCCGCATCGTGGCCGCCTCCGGCACGGCGGCCCTCGCCGACCCCGCCGGCCTCACCCCGGCCCGCCTGGCCCAGGCCGCCCGCACCGCGGGCCGCCCCCTGCTCCTCCTCCTCGACGGCCCCGAGGAGATGCCACCCGTCCTGGCCCACCGGCTGGGGGAGTGGACGCGGGGCACGACGGAGTGGCTGCGCCAGACGGGGGCGCGGCTGGTGGTGGCCTGCCGGGCGGAGTACTGGGAAGCGGCGGGGGCGCAGTTCCCGCAGGAGCTGCTGCACCATCCGGAGCCGGCCGACGCCGGCCCGGGCCGGCCGGCCCTCCCGCCCTGCGTCCACCTCGGCGACCTCACCCCCTCCGAGGCCCACCAGGCCCGCACCCGCTACCGGCTCCCCGAAGACGCCCTCCAGCCCCCCGACGCCCGCCACCCCCTCACCCTCCGCCTCCTCTCCGACCTCCGCACCGCCCTCCCGCACCCCCCGACCGACCGCCACGAGGTCTTCTCCGCCCACCTCGACCTCATGTGCCTGCGCGTTGCCGTCCGCCTCGCCGCGCAGAACGGCCTGCGCGGCACCGGCGTCCGCCGGCTCGCCGCCCGGGTCTCCGGCCAGGTCCACGAGGCCGCCCGCCGCAGTCTGGGCCCCGGCCAGGGCGAGGTGGACCGCGAGACGTTCGAGGCCGTGTTCCCCTGGGGGCAGGCCCCGGCCCGGCTCGGCGGCGGCACCGGCTGGGCCTCCGCCGTCCTCGCCGAAGGACTCCTCGTCCCCGCCGGCACCGGCTACCGCTTCGCCCACGAGGAACTCGCCGACTGGATCCAGGGCACCCACCTCGACCTGGACGAGGCCCTGCGCGCCCTGGTCCACCGCCCCGCCCCCGCCGACGGCCGAGGCCCGCTGCCGGTCCCCCACCACCGCATCGGCCCGGTCGTCGAGGCCCTGCTCCTGCTGCCGCGCCACCAGGGCACCGCCGAACTGGCCCGCCGCCTGGAGGAACTGACCAACGCCCTGGACCACCGGCCCCCCTCCTGGTGGGCCCCGCGCCTGCTCGCCGAGACCCTCCTGCGCGTACCGGACGCGACGCCCTACGCCGGCGTCCTGCGCCTGCTCGCCGACCGCATCGTCACCGCGAGCCGCCAACAGCGCCCGGCGCCCGCCGAGTTCGCCCCCGGCTTCTGGGCCGCGCTGCCCCTGCCGGCACCGGAACGCCTCGACCTCCTGCGCCGGCTCGTCCTGGCCGACGGCCCGCCGCAGGACCCCGGCCCCCGCTACCTGGACGCCACGGCCCGGCTCCTCGCCGCCGACCCCACCGCCGTACAACCGCTCCTCACCCGCTGGTTCGACGACGACCGCCCGCTGCCCGCGACCCCGCACGCGACCGTCGCCGAGGCCGCGCAGGCCCTGCTGCACACCCATCGGCACCAGGCGCTGGACGACCTGACCGAGGTCCTGGTGGCGAGCGCGCACCGGCGTGCCGACGAACTGCTCGGCGTGCTCGCCGAGGACGAGCCGTCGGCGCTGTGCCGGGCCGTGGACCGCTGGGCGCACGACGAGCGGCCGGCCCGCCGGGTGGCGGCGGTGGCGTACGGCCTGCGCGCCGCGCCCCACGTGCGCACGGAAGCCGACCGCGAACTGCTGCGCTACGCCGCCCTCGCCCTGCTCGCCCGCCCCGCCGACTGCACCCTGCACGGCGGCGCGCTCGCCCTCCTCGTCCGCGATCCGCGCACCCGTGCCCGCCATCTCCCGCAGGCGCTGCGGCACTTCGCGGCCGGCGACCCGCACCTGCCGCCCAGCGCCCTGGTCGCCGCCCTGCCCACCCACCCCGAGCCCGTCCTGGACGCCTTCCGCGAACGCCTGCGCGGACCGGACGCGGGAGAGGCGCTGCGCACCCTCGCCGACGTCACCACACCCCCGCTGGCCCACCGGGTCGCCGCCCTCGTCCGGGAGGCCGTCGAGCGGCGCCCGGAGACCGCCGCCGACGTCGCCGCGTACACCGACCGCCGCCTCGACCAGGGCCCCGAGGCCCGCGCGGTCCTCTTCCCCCTGGTCACCGGCCTGCTCGACGGCGGCCGTGAGGAGGTGCGGGCCGCCCTCGCCGCCGTGCTCGCCACCCCCGGCACCCCCGCCTCCCGCCCCCTGCGCCGCGAACTCCTCGACGTCCTCCTCGCCCGTGAAGACGCCCCCGCGGTCCTGGAGGCCGTGCTGCATGCCGCTGCCCGGCACCCGGGCGACGGCACCCGCGACCTCGTCCACCGCACCGGCCTCCTCCTCGTCCGCACCCCGGACGGCGCCGCCCGCTTCGACCGGGGACTGGTCGACCTGGGCCGCCGCATCCCCGGTTTCGCCCCCCGCATGGCCGCCTGGCTGGCCGAGACCCCGCAGGCCTGGGCGGCGGTGGTGGGCCCCGGCACCCGCCGGATGATCGAGAACCTGGCGGGTGTGCGCGTGCCCGCGTGAGCTCCGGCGGCACGTGCGTCGGGTCACAGCGTCCATGCCGATGCGGGCGGGACGCGCCCGGCATGGCACCCTTAGACCTGCGTAAGAGGTCAAGGCAGACACGGACACGGGTTCGAGGAGCGGTCACAGTGCAGCGCTGGCGTGGCTTGGAGGACATCCCCGAGGACTGGGGGCGCAGCGTCGTCACCATCGGTTCCTACGACGGCGTCCACCGCGGCCACCAGCTGATCATCAGGCACGCCGTGGACCGTGCCCGCGAACTGGGCGTACCGGCCGTCGTCGTCACCTTCGACCCGCACCCCAGCGAGGTCGTCCGCCCCGGCAGCCACCCGCCGCTGCTGGCTCCGCACCACCGCCGCGCCGAACTCATGGCCGACCTGGGCGTCGACGCGGTCCTCATCCTCCCCTTCACCACCGAGTTCTCGAAGCTCTCGCCCGCCGACTTCGTGGTCAAGGTCCTGGTCGACAAGCTGCACGCCAAGGCGGTCGTCGAGGGCCCGAACTTCCGCTTCGGCCACCGCGCCGCCGGCAACGTCGAGTTCCTCACCGAGCAGGGCAAGGTGTACGACTTCGAGGTCGAGGTCGTCGACCTGTACCTGTCCGGCGAGGCGGGCGGCGGCGAGCCCTTCTCCTCCACGCTCACCCGCCGCCTGGTCGCCGAGGGCGACGTCGCGGGCGCCGCGGAGATCCTGGGCCGCCCGCACCGCGTGGAGGGCGTGGTGGTCCGCGGCGCCCAGCGCGGGCGCGAACTCGGCTTCCCCACCGCCAACGTGGAGACCCTGCCGCACACCGCCATCCCCGCCGACGGCGTCTACGCCGGCTGGCTGCACGCGCAGGGCGAGGCGATGCCGGCGGCGATCTCCGTCGGCACGAACCCGCAGTTCGACGGCACCGAGCGCACGGTGGAGGCGTACGCCATCGGCCGCGTCGGCCTCGACCTGTACGGGCTGCACGTCGCCGTGGACTTCCTCGCCTTCGTGCGCGGCCAGGCGAAGTTCGAGTCCCTGGAGGCCCTGCTGGAGCAGATGGCCCAGGACGTGAAGCGGTGCCGGGAACTGGTGGTGGCGGCGGCGGAGGAGGCCGCCGGGTAGCCGGCTTCGACACGCCGAAGGGCGGCCGGTGCCTGCGGGGCACCGGCCGCCCTTCGTGTGTGCGCCTACTGCTGTGGCGGCGGCGGGGGAGGGGTCTGCCCGTCCGGCCGCGGAGCCTGCGGGTAGCCGTAGCCGGGCTGGGGCTGGCCCGGCTGCTGCGGGTACGGCGGTTGCGGGTACGGCTGTCCCGGCGGCTGGGCGTGGGGCTGCTGCGGGTACGGCTGGCCGGGGGCCGGCGGGTACGGTCCCGGCTGTGCCGGCTGTGCCGGCTGTGCCGGCTGTGCCGCGGGCTGCGGGTACGGGCCCTGTTGCGGGTACTGGCCCGGGAGGGGCTGGCCCGGCATCGGCGGGGCCGCGACCGGGGGCGGGTTGCCGTCGCTCGTCCACAGACCGTGCGACTGCTGGTGGCGTACGAAGTCCTCGGCGACCATCGCCGCGAGGTTGAAGTACGCCTCCCTGACCTTGGGCCGCATCATGTCGAGGTCGACCTCGGCACCGGCGGCGAGGTGCTCGTCGAAGGGCACGACGACGACTCCGCGGCACCGGGTCTCGAAGTGGCTGACGATGTCCTCCACCTTGATCATCTTGCCGGTCTCGCGGACGCCGGAGATGACGGTGATGGAGCGGGCGACCAGGTCGGAGTACCCGTGCGCGGACAGCCAGTCCAGCGTCGTACTGGCGCTGGACGCACCGTCCACGGACGGCGTCGAGATGATGATGAGCTGGTCGGCGAGGTCGAGCACACCGCGCATGGCGCTGTAGAGCAGACCGGTGCCGGAGTCCGTGAGGATGATCGGGTACTGGCGGCCCAGGACGTCGATCGCGCGCCGGTAGTCCTCGTCGTTGAACGTCGTGGAGACGGCGGGGTCGACGTCGTTGGCGATGATCTCCAGGCCGGACGGGGCCTGGGAGGTGAACCGCCGGATGTCCATGTACGAGTTGAGGTACGGGATCGCCTGGACGAGGTCGCGGATGGTGGCCCCGGTCTCGCGGCGCACCCGGCGGCCGAGGGTGCCGGCGTCCGGGTTGGCGTCGATGGCGAGGATCTTGTCCTGGCGCTCGGTGGCGAGGGTGGAGCCGAGGGCGGTGGTGGTCGTGGTCTTGCCGACGCCGCCCTTGAGGCTGATGACCGCGATCCGGTAGCACGAGAGCACCGGCGTGCGGATCAGCTCCAGCTTGCGCTGCCGCTCGGCCTCCTCCTTCTTCCCACCGATCTTGAACCGGCCGGGCGCCGCGGCGGGGCGTCCGCTCTTCGCCTTCTGCTTCTTGTTGTTGAGCAGCCGGTCGGACGACAGCTCCACGGCCGCGGTGTAACCGAGCGGCGCGGCACCGGGGTTGGTCGGCTGCCGCTGGTCATGCCGCATGGGCTGCGGCCATGCGGCACCGGCACGGGGGTCGACGGGCGGTTGGGGGGCCTGCGGAACCTGGGGCTGGGGCTGGGGTACCGACGGCACGGCGTGAGGCGCGCCGGGGGCCTGTCCCTGCGGGGCCTGCGGAGGCTGCGGGGCTTGGGGTGCCTGCTGATGGTGGGGCTGGTCGGGCGTCTGCTGTGCGGATGCCTGCGGCGGCTGGCCCTGGTGGGCGGCCTGCGGGGCAGGGGGCTGGGGCTGGCCGGGCTGGGGGTGCGGCTGTGCGGGATGTGGGAAGCCGTAACTGCCGGGTTGTGCCTGGGGGTTGGGTGCGTTGGCGGGGGGTGCGGCCTGGGGGAAGCCGTAGCCGCCGGGAGCCTGCGAGGCGGGCGCGCCGGGGGGCGGGAAGCCGTACCCGTCCGGGGTGTGGGG